>JAGASP010000120.1 GCA_017621695.1 Clostridia bacterium | reverse complement strand
GTGGTCGGTGACCTTCAAGGTAACCGTTCCCATGGATATCGATGCCGACATCACCACCTATGTCACCCTGTCCGACAAGGTCGCCCGTGTGGATTTCAAGACCGTGGTAGAAAACCGCATGGAAAACCACCGTCTCCGCGCCTTGTTCCCCTCGGAGATCCAAACCGACTCGGTCTATGCCGAGGGTCAGTTCGACGTGGTGCGCCGCAGCATTCAGCCCTCCCCCTTCTGGCAGAACCCCTGTAACGCCCAGCGCGCGCAGGCATTTGTTACGCTGGAATCCGACGATGACTCCAACGCGCTGATGGTGGCCAACCGAGGATTGTGCGAATACGAAGTGCTTCGTGACGATCATAATACCTTGGCCATTACTCTGCTCCGCGCCGTGGGCGAGATTGGTGACTGGGGCGTATTCCCCACCCCTCTGGGACAAAAGCAGGGCACGTGGACGCTGGAATATTCCCTCATTCCCTATGCCGTGTCTGCGCGTGCCGAGGCTTACCGTGAGGGCTACACCTTCGCTTATCCCTCTGCTTTGGCCATGGGCACTCCCAAGCATACGGGTAACCTCCCCACCGCCGCCGATTACGTGCACTTTGACAATGAGCTCATCCGCATGACCGCCTTCAAAAAGGCCGAGGAGAGCGACAACGCCATCCTCCGTCTCTTCAACACCACCGACGACACGGTGACCCTGACAGTAGAAGTCTCGCCCATGTTCCAAAAAGCGCAACTCGTCAATCTGGGTGAGGTATATCAGTCCGATCTGACGATCACCGACGGCAAGATCATCCTGGATATTCCCAAAAAGAAGATCCTGACGCTGGAGCTTCTGTAAATACAAGCCTATTTTCCCATATCTAAAAATGACCCCGCCGCTAATTGCGGCGGGATTTTGTATTGATTTCGGTTTTGGATCCATGTCAAGATTTCTCGGGAACCTCTCGTTTATTCCACCTTGATGCCGTGAAGCGCCACACCCGCATCACACAGGAACACGCCCGTATGTCCCGAAATCACGTCGGCCTTGACGGTATCATACAGCGCGCCGTCGATCCAGATATTGACCTCGTTTTTCTGCACCTCCAGACCGAAAATGTGGAAATCGTTGGAGGTAAAGAAGAAATTGGGACGGCAGTAAAGCTCGGTCTCGATCCCGTCGGTCACGTCTATGAGGCGGAGGAGGCATTGCTTATGACAAACCCGCAGCTCTCGATAGCCGTTTGCACGGATCCCGAAGCGGATGCCGTATCCACGCAGGTCGGAATGCTCCTCCACGTGCTCCAAGCGAATGGCACAGCTCAGAGAGAAGGTGCTGTATGCATCATGGGTAGGCAGCAAAAGATCTCCCTCGGCACGCGCGCGGAGATATACCTTTCCGTCCTCGGAGATGGGCGCAAAGCTGTCACCCGGTACAAAGCACTTCCCTATCTCAGCCATATATGCCGCCTCCTTGGCGCGGCGGATGGCTTCCTCGTCCACGTAGCTTTCGATACAGCAAGCGTCAAAAATAACGTAATTTTCGGGGTCGCTGCCCTCACTCGCAAATCCTACGAACACGTCGGCGGCTTCCGCTCCTGTGATCTCAAAGGACAGGGATTCATATATGGGACGGTGGGAGCAGATCCGCTTTTCGGCGATCACCTCTCCGGTTTCGATCAGGGAAACGAACATCCGCGCACCCTCACGTCCCGTCATGATCTCCGCCGTAAAGGTATGCTGACCCATGGCAAGATACAAGCCCTGCGCGGCTCTGACCTCACCCTTGTCAAAGTGGGAGATGCGTCCCTTTTCTTTGTCGGCGTAGATCACCGTGTCGATGCAGTCGGGCACACTGTTCTTAAAGAACGTCCAGTTGGCAAGACCGCCCAAGGTAAAATCACCGTTGCGGAAATTGTTCGTGGAGTGCACGCCGCAGTCGGTGAGTACGTTGGTGCAGGCGATGGGACCCAGCGTGCAGTTGCCCGCATAGCGGTTTTTGAAAATCCGCACGTCCTTGACGGGGGAATAGTCGTCGGTTTCGCAGTTGTCAAACGGCACTCTGCCGTTATACGGGTTGTCAGGCCACGTACCCACGGGATTGACCGATGTCAGATAGTTGTCATAAGCCACAATACCGCTGATCTCTTCCCTCTCCTGGATGGGATCGCTCGTACCCCAGGTAATAAACGCCAACGCCTTGCCGCCGCCCGAATTGAGGTAGGAATGCGCCGTGGTGATATCGCGGCAGCTGTTGTCCTCGTCCTGCATATTCGTCCACCAAAGAATACCGCGAGGATCGTAATAGTGACAGGACATAACGATGCCGTCATCGTTGGATTGGAAGAAGCAACGGTTGACCATCACGTGCTTCGCACCCGCCACACCAAAGCCGTCGCCGCTGACGCACTTGACCTCGTGGAGCTTTACGTTGGCAATATAAACGTACTGGGAATGATTAAATTCTGTGTGATAATTATTGGAGCGAATGATCTCAAAATCTCTGCATTCACAATGCTCCACGCAGAAAAGCCCCAGGGGAATGACGTGGATGCGGTCGGGACAGCCCGAGGCGTAACCGGGCATATCCACGCCCTCCTCAGAACCCGTGTCCATCATGCGGATGCCGCCGCGACCCGTGATCTTGATATGGTGGATATTTGCGCCCTGAATGAGGGGAAGATTGCAGACGTGGAGGCAATGTGTCCAGTTGACACCGGGAATCACACCGTCGTGGCCGTAGGTGACCTCATAATCGTAGTCATCCTTCAGCTGGGACTGCCACAAAACCGCACCGTCCTCAAAGTGAAGCTCCACGTTGGATCTCATGAGCAGAGACGTCACGATATAACGGCGGCCATAGCGATCATTCGAGCCTTCCAACAAAACTCTGCCGCCGCCAACCTCGGCTACCTTGTCGATGGCCGCTTGTATGGCCTTGGTGTCATCGTGAACCGCGTCACCGTAAGCCCCGCAATCCAAAACCGAGACGGTGTAGTCGGGGAGATCGAAGTGGTAGGGGTTCCCGTCAAAGTCCTCGTAATTCTCAATGTAGAATCGTTCGCAAAGGCAAAGGGGTTTCTGTCCCTCCGCCTCGGCAAAGGCCAAGAGCTGATACGGAAGCAGGGTGGTACATTCGTCACGAAGGGGGATATTGTCAAGCGTAAATTGCTCCGCCAAAGGGCACGTACCGATCAGCCGCTTCCCTGCCGTGGATTCCACACCCGCGGCGGTGGGGGCATTTGCCATGGTAGTAGCATAAATGCGGATAACGCCACCCTCATATGCCTTGAGTGCCTCGGTCATCTCCACCTCTCCGCAGACCTTGACCGTCTCTGCAACAGGATCGGCAGTGCAGGAGATGATCTTTCCCGCGTAGGAAATGCAGGGCTTTTCCTGCTCAAAGGAATAGCGGTGGATGATGATCTCTCCCTCATCCTCTCCGTCAAAGGACAGCATGAACTGAGACAGCCGTCCGTCGCACCACGAAGACGCAGAGAGATTGAAATAATAGGCATGGGGAAGGTCATCCTGCGCCAGCTCCACGCTCACACCGTGTAGCTCCTTGTCGCTCCAAGGGTGGGTCGAGGTGGCATAATACAGGGTCGCAAACTTGGCGGTCGATCTGTTGGTGATCACCATGAAAACCGTGTTGCGGCGAGGCATGAGCATATTGTAGGGCGTGCCCGCACGGTTCGGAAACACGGGAGAATACAGCTCGGTCTGAGCATCCAAAGTCAGCACAAGATCATTTCCGTCATCTCTGAGAGTGGCATTTTCACCGCCAACCACACGGTAGAAGTGAGACTGACCGCCCACCTGCCCCAGATTGTCCAGCGCATAGCCGTAACGCAGAGACACCTCCACCTCGGGTACGTCCCATTTCGGATCAAAGGGCGCGGTATCCAAGGTCATGCGCACAGGCGTAAAAGTCATTTTGGAGGTAGCAAACAGACGGGGCGCTTCGGTCATGTAGCAGACCGAACAAAAGCTCTCCCCTTCCTTGCCCCAAAGGGTCACGCGGCAAAGCATTCCCTCCCCTGTTTTTTGGGAGATCATAAAGCCCGAGACCTCAGAAAAACGCTGTCCCTGCTCGGGTGTCAGCAAGACCTCCACAGGGTCGCTGCCCGTTTTCAGGGTCAGGGTACAAATGGGCTCGGCGGTATCAAATATCAGGCGACCGTCCACGTGATTCTGGGACATGACCCAGTTGCCTGCGCGGTAGCTGTAATCCGTCTGGCGGATCTTTTCGTAAGTATATTTGTCTTTGACAAGATAGCGTGCCATAAGAAACTCCTTTCGGGGTGGGATTGGTTTGATTATAGCATACATTTGATAAGCGTGTCAAGTATTTCAAACAAAAAGGGCTGTTCCTGTGAACAGCCCTAAGCGTTATTTTTTCATAGGCCTCAGAGTTTTGGGATCAAATGCCTTGCACAGCAGAACCGCCAAAGCCGCCGTGATGATGGCGTTGGGGATCATGTAGGAGCCGTTGTATGCGATGGAATAAACCCAGGGATTCCAACCTTCAAAGGCATACGAGCCCCAAAGAATGCCACCCGACAGGGTGCTGCAAACGTAACGAAGCAGGCAAACGATAACTGCGCCGAAGCCGTAGCCCAGAAGTCTGTGCTTTTTTTCAAAAAGCTTTGCAAAGATCTCGGCCACACCGAGCACCGAAAATGCGATCACATAATCGAGCAAAACGCAAAGCAGGATCGCCCACCACGTGTTCGCCGGGGGAACGTACCAACCCATGAGCATCTGCAAGCCCGAAAATACCAAGCCCGCGCCAACACCCCAGACAGGGCCACGACGGAAGCCGTAGTAGACGATGGGCAGCATACCGATGGTGATGCCACCGCCGTTGATCCAGATCCGATTGAACGGAAGCAATGCGCAGACAAAATCCAATGCCCATGCAAGCGCCATCATCATGGCACCCTCCACCAAGGCCATCAGATGTGTCTTGTAGTTTCTTTTCAAAAAACCACCTCCAAAAGAAAAATTTGACCGCACGGAAAATCTCCGCAGGCCAAACAGAAGGTGATATCAGTCCCTCGAAAATGCTTCCTACGCCGGTATTATCCGTATCAGGTTAAGGGTTCGCGCTCAAGCGCATCTCAGCCGGCTTTGTGCGTCCACTTGCCAGCACCCCTGATTTTCTATGCGATTCGGTTTATTATAGCACGCTATTTATCTTTTGTCAATAGGTTCACCATACTTTTCAACGGTTTTCTACACCGCACAGAGTGTATTTTGGTGGATTATGGGGCTTTTTTGAGAGGAGCAAGCCCCCTCTCAAACAAATTCTATAAGCAATCGTTTTGATTTTTTAATGGGTATTTTTGACTCCTTTTTAAAAGGTTTTGGAGGTCAAGGAACCTTTTTCAAAAGGTTCCTTGCGTACTCTCGTCCCCTAAAAAGCGCTTATCCATCGCCTCCGGGTATTCCTGACCCTTTTTAAATGGTTTTGGAGGTCAAGGAACCTTTTTTTCAAAAGGTTCCTTGCGTACTCCCCTCCCCAAAAGCGCTTATCCATCGCCTCCGGGTATTCCTGACCCTTTTTAAAAGGTTTTGAGGGGTCAAGGGGAACTTTTCTCAAAAGTTCCCCTTGCGTATCCCCCCTTGCGTATCCCCCCTTGCGTATCCCCCCGTACACCTCACTTGCAAGCCTCAATAAAAGCTTCAAAAAGCCGTAGTGAGTGGTCATCGTCGTCTTGGGTGATGTAGATTTCGGGGTGGAATTGCACACCGACAAAAAACTTATGCGCAGGATCGCGGATGGCCTCAATATATCCATCGTCACTCGTTCCCTCCACGACAAAACCGGGTGCGAGATCCTTGATATTCTGGTGGTGGAAGGTGTTCACAAAGACACGATCTTTACCCGCAATTTGTTGCAAATAACCGCCTTTTGTAAGATTAAGAGGCTGTTTGCGGATAGTTCCGGGCTGATCCTGGCGGTGTCCGTCTATATGCTGATAGAGACTTCCGCCACAGCAAACGTTCATTACCTGAATGCCGCGGCAAATGCCGAATATGGGCTTTCCCGTAGCGAGCGCATGAGGAAATACAGCCATTTCAAAAGCGTCGCGCACCGTGTCGATCTCCACGTTGTCAAAAGCGATCTCCTCGCCGTAATATTTTGGGTCTACGTCCACACCGCCCGAAAACAAAAATCCGTCACACATTGCGGCATAGGCCTTGATCTGCTCCTCATCCTCGGTGTAGCCTAAGGGAATGCACCAGCCGCCTGCACGCCAGACCGCATTGATATAGGTGTGATTCACCTTCAAAAAACCGTCTAACCGAGAACTGAGCATACCGATCTTGGGTCTGTTCGTATTATCTTTCATCATATTTTACTCCTGATTGTTCACAATTAGTTCAAAACACTCTTGTCTTCCTTGATGATATCCATCATGTTGTCTACAAGCTGCATCATATCGGGCAACAGGAAGCATACCAGTACCGCAATGATGACCGTCACAAGAATGACGAGAATCATCGCACGCCAGCCGGATCCTTGATTGTCGTAGCGGATATCTGCGGCGTAATGCTCATCGTCTGGAATGTAAAAATGTGCCGTGTTGAAATCAATATTGTATTTTGGCATGACAAAATCCTTGTCACTGCCCTTTTCGGCAATGTGCGCCTCCCTGAGCTCGCGTATGCGCGCTTCAAAGGCCTCTCGCTCCACGCATTTGACCACCTTGCTCAGCACCGACGCACGGCGCAGATCGGATTTGATGGAATAATTTTTTTCAAATCCCAACTCCGACAGCGTTTGAGCTTTTTCAGGCCAGAAGCACTGCTCCTTGATGATCTTGCGTACAAATTTTCCTTTTCTGTTTTTCTCATAGCAAATCATGATGGACGCAATGATGATGCCGATGCAAATGCCAAGAATGATATTTCGTGCCGTGACCAATGTGCCGGTGCCCATGTTGAGATGCTCATAACGCCCCATCTCGACTGTCAGATACTTGCCATTGATGTAATCCCAAAGCTCCTTCCAGAGAGAATCCTCTGCCGACAGCATGGTAATTCCGGGCAATAATCCGTGAAAATAATTAGCTAACAATGGATGTGCCCTCCTTATTCATTTTAGATTCATAATTATGCAAATAAATCATCGCCTGCCAGCAGCTTCAGGAGATCCTCCAGATCCCCATCATCCTCAAAGGAAAGCTCGACCGTCTTTTTTCTTGCCGTTTGGAGAATGCGAACCTTTCTGCCCATTCTGGTCTGTACTTTTTGCTCCAGATCCTTCATGTAAACTTTTTTTTGCAGTTTTTGTGCTTCATCCTCGCTGATTTCAACAATTTCAGGCTCATTTTGTGCCGCTAACAGCTGTTTTACCGCCTTTTCGGTATCGCGCACCGAGAGATCCTTCTCCTGAATCCTTTCCGCCAGACGGATCATGTCCTCCTCATACTGCAAAGGCAGCAGCGCTCTTGCATGACCCATGGACAGCTTTCCGTCTCTGACCATAGACTGCAGGTCATCGGGAAGTTCCAAAAGTCTTAACGTATTGGCAATGGCCGAGCGGCTCTTGCCTACCTGACGGGAAAGCTCCTCCTGTGTCATGCTGTATTTATCCAGAAGAACCTTGTATGCCATGGCTTCTTCAATGCTGTTGAGATCCATGCGCTGCATATTTTCAATGAGAGACACCTGCGCAACCTTCAAATCATCACCCGTGATGATAACAGCGGGAATATCCGAAAGGCCTGCCATTTTTGCAGCTCTCCAACGGCGTTCACCTGCGATGATCTCATAAGAATCCTCAAACATGGCACCGTTAAAGCCCAGATCACGCACCACAATGGGCTGAATGACGTCGTGAATCGCGATGGAATCCGCCAATGCCTGCAATGCTTCCTGGTCAAAATCCTTGCGGGGCTGATCCTTGCGGGGTTCAATTTTATTCAGAGAAATACGCTCAACCGCCTTATTTTCGGTCATGATTTGGTTATCTTCCAGCAAAGAATAGAAATTTCTTCCCAATCCACCTTGTTTCTTAGCCATTTTTTCTCTCCTTTATATTAAATACGGGTTGCAAGCTCGTGCGCAACGGCAAGATATTCGTTTGCACCCTTGGCATGCTTATCATGATAGTACACGGGTTTACCAAAACCGGGAGCCTCGGAAAGCTTAACACCACGGGAAATGGGGTTTTCAAACAGTTTTCCGGCATAATGCTTCTTCAGCTCACTTTTTACCTGTTGGGTTAAAAGAAGTCTGTTGGTATACATAGTGATCAGAATACCCGTGACGTTCAGCGTGTTGTTGTAATGTGTTTTGATCTTTCCAATGGTAATCATCAGCTGAGAAAGACCCTCTAACGCGTAAAACTCGCACTGCATGGGAATGACAACACCGTCGCTGGCTGTCAGAGAATTGACCGTCAACATACCGAGAGAAGGCGGACAGTCAATAATAATGTAATCATACGCGTCCTTTACGTTTGCAAACGCGTTTTTCATGATATTTTGGGGGTCTTCCTCTTCCTGAAAGAGATCAAACTCCGCGCCTGCAAGTGTAATATTAGAAGGAATGAGCCAAAGTTTTTCATATTCCGTCTCTAAAATTGCATCATTTGCAGAAATTTCTCCTGCAAGTACATCCTTGATTGTGTATTTCAGGCCTTTTTTGGCAATTCCCACGCCGCTTGTGGCATTACCCTGGGGATCCAGATCCACAAGAAGGGTTTTATACCCCAAGATACCGAGGGATGCGGCAATATTGACAGCAGAGGTCGTTTTACCCACGCCGCCTTTTTGATTAGCAAAAGAAATAATTTTTCCCATGTTATATATAAACCTCCGTAATTTTCAGATTGCTTTTAGTATAACATATTTTTTTATGCATTTCAATAGGTTTCACAAAAAATATTATAATGTTTCACGTGAAACACATTTTCTGACGTTTTACGACTCATGTTCTGTTTCACGTGAAACATTCATTTGTGATTTGCAATTGTTTCACGTGAAACAATTATATAAAGAAAAAGAGCAGGCACAATGCCTGCTCTTAGATGTTTCACGTGAAACAATCACAAGGGTTTCTTTTTGATTTGGCCAAATTGACGCGGATATTGTTTTGGTGTTTGTGCTATTTTATCGGCAACAATAATCACACGCTTTTCCGTTTCGGCTTCACGCAGTATTAAATCCGTATTTTGATTTAATATTACCTGACCGCCCAACATTTTGATACCGTTGTGCGCCTCTTGAAGCTCTTCCTGTCCCGCAGCACCCTTCATAACAATAAATTGACCACCAACCTTTAAAAATGGCATACAAAGTTCATTTAATATATTAAGGCGTGCAACGGCACGGCTGGTCACAGCATCAAAGCTTTCACGCATATTGGGCATATGCACAAGCTCTTCGGCGCGGGCAGAAATCGTAGAAACGTTAGAAAGACCCAATGATTTTGCAGTGTCAGCAACATATTTGACCTTTTTTTCTGTGCTGTCAATACCGACAATGGTGATATCAGGGCGAATAATAGCCAGCGGAAGGGTTGGAAAACCACCGCCACAACCAACATCCATAACTTTAGAACTATGAGAAATATATGGTGTAATCAACGCACAATCGGCGTAATGTAAAGGAATGATTTTTTCTACATCGCGAATCGCCGTAATATTCATGACAGCATTTTTCTCCAGCATCAACCGCGTCAGAACGTAAAACTTTTCAATATTTTCATCGGTGATATAGGATTCTAACATATTTGATTTAAAAATCTCTGTAAAAAGGCTTTTAAACTGCAAAAATTCCATAGATTCACCTCATTTCAGACCCAAATACAGGAGAAGCACCGTGATATCCGCAGGACTGACACCGCTGATGCGGGATGCTTGACCCACCGTCAAGGGCTTGATAGCTTGCAGCTTTTGACCCGCTTCCAAGCGAAGTCCGCGGATGGTGGTATAGTCCAGATCTGTCGGCAGTATCTTTTCTTCCAGCTTTTCCTGTCTGGCAACCTCTGCAAGCTCACGTTTGATGTATCCCTCGTATTTAACATCCACTTCTACGGTTTTGGTCACACCTGTGGGAAGAACAGGACGGTTGACATCCAAAACCGCAAGATCAGCATAAGTCAACTGAGGTCTGCGGAGCAGATCTCCCAGCGAAACACCCGACTTGACGTGATCCAATCCGCGCTCGTCTAAAAAAGGATTGACACGCTCGGGAGAAAGATGCGTGCTGTTCAAACGCTGTTTTTCCTCTTCTTCCAGCGCTTTTTTCTTTAAAAATGCCTGATAACGTGCCTCAGAGATGAGTCCAACTTCATATCCGAGGGGGGTCAGACGCAGATCTGCGTTGTCCTGACGCAAGATCAAACGGAATTCTGAGCGCGACGTCATCATACGGTAAGGTTCATTTGTACCCTTGGTGACCAGATCGTCGATCAACGTACCGATGTAGCTGCCGGATCGGGGAAGTGTGATGGGATCTTTTTTCAAGACCGCCAACGCCGCATTGATTCCCGCGACAAGTCCCTGCGCGGCCGCTTCTTCATAACCTGACGTACCGTTAAACTGTCCTGCACCGTACAGACCCTTGATGAGCTTACATTCCAGCGTGGCGTAGAGTGACGTGGGATCCACGCAGTCGTACTCAATGGCATAGGCATATCGCATGATCTCGGCGTTTTCAAAGCCCTTGAGGGTGCGCACCATAGCATACTGCACGTCGGTGGGCAGGGAAGTGGAAAATCCCTGCAAATATAACTCTTCGTTGTTCAGACCCACAGGCTCGACAAACAACTGATGGCGCTCTTTGTCCGCAAATCTCTTGAGTTTATCCTCAATGGAAGGACAATAACGCGGGCCTGTACCCGTAATTTGCCCCGAATACATGGCAGAACGGTGGATATTGTCCAAAATCACGCGATGCGTCTCGGGGTTGGTATACACGATATGACAGGAAATTTGTGAACAATTTAAAAACTTATCCTCGGGTGTATCTGCGGAAAATGGTGTGATCTCTTCCTCTCCGGGCTGTTCCTCCAGTACCGAAAGGTTGACGGATGCCCGTTTGATGCGCGCAGGCGTACCTGTTTTGAAGCGCATGATGGGAAGCCCCAGCGCTCTGAGAGAGTCCGTGAGCTGCAGCGCGGGCAGGGAATGATCGGGACCCGAGGCATAGTTTTTATCTCCCACAAAAATGCGGCCGCCGAGCGACGTACCTGTGGCGATCACGACTTTTTGACATTGCCATTTTTCTCCGAGGGATGTCACAACACCCGTGATCTCTCCATTTTCGGTCAGAATATCTATGATCTCGGCCTGTACCACGCGCAAATGCTCAGTTGTCTCCAGCGTATGCTTCATATAATGATGATACGCGCGTCTGTCAGCCTGCACCCTCTTGGAATGTACCGCAGCGCCTTTACCGAGATTCAATGTGCGGCTCTGCAGAGTCACAGCATCCGCGGCACGCCCCATTTCTCCGCCCAAAGCGTCGATCTCAAACACCAGATGACCCTTGGCCGTGCCGCCGATGGAGGGATTGCAGGGAAGATTGCCGATGGCATCCAGCGACAGGGTGAACAGCACGGTGTCTACGCCGAGGCGTGCCGAGGCCAATGCCGCTTCAGCGCCCGCATGACCCCCGCCGATCACAGCAACCGCTGTTTTTGTCGGTGTATCATACATGTTATTTTCATTTTTTGTCATTTTTAAATATTTTTCAACTCCAAAATATCAAAATATAAGAAACATATTTCTCCACTGTATATTTTAGCACACCTTGCTTTCATCGTCAAGAGCTTGCAGAAATTTCATGCTACAACAATATTTTTTTGCGTATTTTTTCAAAAATCCCTTTACATTTTTGAATGAGTATGTTATAATATAGGTTGGAATATTTCGTTTGCCTGTTTTTGGCGGAATATTCATTCAAACCGTATACTATTTCATAGGAGGAATATACCAATGTCTATCGTAAGAAAAAAGGTTTCGATGGATGGTAACCAGGCGGCCGCTACAGTCAGCTATGCGTTTACCGAAGTTGCCGGCATTTACCCCATCACACCTTCCAGCCCCATGGCCGACTGGGTCGACCAGTGGTCCGCACAAGGTCTGAAGAATATCTTCGGCACCACCGTCAACGTAATGGAGATGGAGTCCGAGGCAGGCGCTGCAGGTACCGTTCACGGTTCTCTGAACGCAGGTGCTCTGACCACCACCTACACCGCATCTCAGGGTCTTCTTCTGATGATCCCCAATATGTACAAGATCGCCGGTGAGCTTCTCCCCTGCGTCTTCCACGTGTCTGCCCGTTGCGTGGCTTCTCACGCTCTGAATATCTTCGGCGACCACTCCGACGTCTACGCTTGCCGTCAGACCGGTTTCGCTATGCTGGCTGAGACCAACCCTCAGGAGGTTATGGACCTGGGTGCTGTCGCTCACCTCGCTACCATTAAGGGTCGTGTTCCCTTCGTCAACTTCTTCGACGGCTTCCGTACCTCTCACGAGATCCAGAAGATCGAGGTCTGGGACTTCGCAGATCTGGCTGAGATGGTGGATATGGACGCTGTGGCCGCTTTCCGCTCCCGCGCTCTGAACCCCGAGCATCCTGTGCTCCGCGGCTCCGCTCAGAACGGTGATATTTTCTTCCAGAACCGCGAGGCCTGCAACCGCTACTACGACGCTCTGCCCGCCATCGTCGAGGAGTACATGGACAAGGTCAACGCCAAGCTGGGCACCGACTACAAGCTCTTCAACTACTACGGCGCTCCCGACGCAGACCGCGTCATGATCGCTATGGGCTCCATCTGTGACGTGGCAGAGGAAGTCATCGACTATATGATGGCTCAGGGCGAGAAGGTCGGTCTCATTAAGGTCCGCCTGTACCGTCCCTTCTGCGCTGAAAAGCTCATTGAGGCTATTCCCGCAACCTGCGAGAAGATCGCCGTTCTCGACCGTACCAAGGAGCCCGGTTCTCTGGGTGAGCCTCTGTACCTCGACGTCGTTACCGCTCTGGCTACCCACGGTGTCCAGAAGAAGGTCGTCGGCGGCCGTTACGGTCTCGGCTCCAAGGATACGCCTCCTTCCTCCATCTTCGCTGTCTTCGCAAACCTGGCCAAGGACGAGCCCAAGGCGAACTTCACCATTGGTATCGTAGACGATGTCACCAACTGCTCCCTGGAGGAGACTGTGGCTCCCGACACCGCTCCTGCCGGCACCAAGGCCTGCAAGTTCTGGGGTCTGGGCGGCGACGGTACCGTCGGTGCCAACAAGAACTCCATCAAGATCATTGGTGACCATACCGACAAGTACATTCAGGCTTACTTCCAGTATGACTCCAAGAAGACCAACGGTATCACCATCTCCCACCTGCGCTTCGGTGACACCCCCATCAAGTCTCCTTACTACATCAATAAGGCTGACTTCGTGGCTTGCCACAACCAGGCTTATATCTCCCGCTATGACATCGTGCAGGATATCAAGCCCGGCGGTACCTTCCTGCTTGACTGCAACTGGTCCGATGAGGAGCTGGATGCCAACCTGCCTTCCGCTGTGAAGCAGTATATCGCCAAGAACAACATCAAGTTCTACACCATCAACGCTACCAAGCTGGCTCGCGACCTGGGTAACGCCAAGGTCAAGAACACCGTGCTTCAGTCCGCATTCTTCGCGCTGGCTGCTATCCTGCCCGCTGCCGAGGCTGTGGAGTACATGAAGTACATGGCTACCAAGTCCTACCTGAAGAAGGGCCAGGCCATCGTTGACCTGAACCATGCCGCTATCGACGCCGGTGCCAACGCATACCATGCCGTTGAGGTCCCCGCCGCTTGGGCTACCTGCGCTGACGACGAGGCTGCTGCCGCCAAGGCTTGCGACCGCGCCGATCTGGGTGCTTTCGTCAACAACGTAGTGACCCCCGTCAACGCCATGAAGGGTGACAGTCTGCCCGTTTCCGCATTCGTGGATTACGTGGACGGTACCTTCCCCCAGGGCTCTGCTGCCTTCGAGAAGCGCGGCGTTGCCGTCATGGTTCCTGAATGGATCCCTGAAAACTGCTTGCAGTGTAATCAGTGCTCCTTCGTTTGCCCTCATGCCACCATCCGTCCCTTCGCTCTGACCGAGGAAGAGGCTGCCGAAGCTCCCGAATCCTCCAAGTTTGCTACCAGACTGGTCAATAAGACCTACAAATTCACCATGGCTGTATCTCCTCTGGACTGCATGGGTTGTACCCTGTGTGTGAAGGCTTGTATGGCTAACCAGGCAGTTGATAGAAAGGCTGCCGCTGCCGGTCAGGCTCCTGATCCCTCCAAGTATGCTCTGAAGATGGTTCCTCAGGCATCTCAGGCTGACCAGCAGGCTGCTTTCGACTACTGCGTCGCTAAGGTTTCAGAAAAGACCGAACTGATCAATAACACCGTTAAGGGTTCCCAGTTCAAGCAGCCCCTGCTTGAGTTCTCCGGCTCCTGCGCAGGTTGTGCCGAGACTTCTTATGCCCGTCTCGTCACCCAGCTCTTCGGTGAGAGAATGTATATCTCCAACGCGACCGGTTGCTCCTCCATCTGGGGTGGCTCCGCTCCCGCAACTCCTTATACCGTCAACCGTGAGTCCGGCAAGGGTCCCGCTTGGGCAAACTCCCTGTTCGAGGACAACGCTGAGCACGGTCTGGGTATCGCCCTCGGTCAGAAGGCTATCCGTGAGAGACTGATCGCCAAGGTTGAGGAAATGATGAACTCCGACAAGGCTTCCGACGAGTTCAAGGCTGCTGCCAAGGCTTACCTCGACACCAAGGATGACGGTAAGGCTAACGAGGCCGCTACCAAGGCTCTGGTTGTCGAGCTGGAGAAGGCTGCCGCTGAGGGTTGCCCCGTAGCTCCCGCAATTCTCGCTGAGAAGGACTACCTGAACAAGAAGTCCGTCTGGATCTTCGGTGGTGACGGTTGGGCTTACGACATCGGCTTCGGCGGTCTGGACCACGTCCTGGCTACCGGCGAGAACGTCAACGTCTTCGTCTTCGATACCGAAGTTTATTCCAACACCGGTGGACAGGCTTCCAAGTCCTCCAACATCGGTCAGGTCGCTCAGTTCGCCGCTGCAGGTAAGGCCATCGGCAAGAAGAATCTCGCTGAGATCGCTATGTCCTACGGCTACGTCTACGTGGCTCAGGTCGCTATGGGTGCTGATATGAACCAGCTCCTGAAGGCTCTCACTGAGGCTGAGGCTTACAACGGTCCTTCCCTCATCATCGGCTACGCTCCCTGTGAGATGCACGGTGTCAAGGGCGGTATGCAGAACTGCCAGCTGGAGATGAAGAAGGCTGTGGATGCCGGCTACTGGCATCTGTTCCGCTACAACCCCACTCTCGAGAACAATAAGCTCTCTGTGGATTCTAAGGCTCCTACCGGTGACTATACCGCATTCATCAAGTCTGAGAACCGTTATGCTCGTCTGGCTGCTTCCAATCCCGAGCGTGCTGAGGCTCTGTTCACCAAGGCTGAGGCTGCCGCTGCAGCTAAGTTCGACAGACTCGAGAGAATGAAGAAGCTCTACGAGTGATCCTTCGGTATCATTTGAGTTTCTATCATTGATCGTCATATGTATGCCCCGACGGCAAATCGCCGTCGGGGCATTTTTTCATATGTGCGTTTATAAAAATTATTGATATTTTTACATTTTTAATACATATTATTTATATTTTATCTTATAAAAATTAACATTTAAAACCTCTAAAATACCTGTTTTCCCTTTTTTCATGCTAAAAACGGCCTTGAAATTTTGCCATATATATGTTATAATATATATAATTATAATATATTGCGAAAAATGTTTGAAAGGAAGGTGACACGACGTGGCTCGTATGGATGACATCAAGGTCATATGGGACATGATCAAAGCAGATCTGTATCATGAAATCGGAAACACCATCGCCGATATTTTTTTGTCCGATCTGGAAGTGACCGAGTTTGACGGCGTTTTGATAACGCTTTCTAAAAATTCCGACTTTCACGTAACTGTTTTAAGAGTAAAGTATAAAGACCTGATTGAGGAAAAATTTCAAAAGCTTTTGGGAATTCCCATTCAGGTTGAGATCGTCAGCACCGAAGATACGAACGGAGAGCCTTGGTACGGCAAGCCTACCCCAAAGGAACCCATTTTGGAAAATCTTTTAAAAGAAGCCAAGGATGCACAAGGACACGACGGTAGCTCCGTGCATAACCGTCCTATCATTTCCGACAGCGAAAACGATGGTGCTTCAGCCGGTGTGGCCCGCGTAGGCTCCACCATGCCGCCTTTTAATTTTGAATACACCTTTGACAACTTCATCGTAGGCTCATCCAACAAATTTGCCCATGCCGCCTGTCTGGCCGTGGCTACCTTCCCTGCTCAATCCTATAATCCCCTTTTTGTGTACGGCCCCAGCGGTCTTGGAAAAACCCATATGCTGTACGCGATCACCAACAAGCTCAAGGATGCCAATCCCGACATCAAGGTCATCTACATCAAGGGTGAGGATTTCACCAATCAGATGATCGACAGCCTGTCAAGACAGGCCATGAAGGAATTCAGAGACAAATATCGCTCCTGCGACGTACTGCTCATTGACGATATTCAGTTTATTGCCGGCAAGGTCTCCACGCAGGAAGAGTTTTTCCACACCTTCAACGCACTTTATGAAAACGGAAAGCAGATTATTCTGACCTCCGACCGTCCGCCCCGCGAGATCAAGACGCTGGAGGATCGACTGGTGACCCGCTTTGAATGGGGTCTCATTGCTGACGTACAGCCTCCGGATCTGGAGCTCCGTACCGCCATTATCAAGAAAAAGGCCGAACAGGTCAACGTAAATATTCCCGACGACGTGCTGTCCTTCCTTGCCGAAAATCTCCGCTCCAATATCCGTCAGATCGAGGGTGCCATCAAAAAGCTGGGCGCAAAGAGCTTTATTACGGGCTGTGAGATCACCATGGAGCTGGCCAGAGGATGCATTTCAGAGCTTTTGGGCGGCAGCGAGCCGCTGGAGGTAACCGTGGACAAGATCTTTACCGCGGTTTACAAAAAATACAACGTCAAAAAAGAAGACATCCTTGGCAAGAGTCGTACCAAGGAAACCGCCAACGCGCGGCACATTACGGCGTATCTCCTTCTGACCGTTGCCGAAATGACCCGCACCAAGATCGGCAAGCTCCTTGACAGAGACCACACCACCGTTATTTCCTCGCTCGACTCTGTGGAAAAAAGAAAGCAGCAGGATCCCATTTTTGATGCTGAGCTGAGAGAAATGATCAAGGATATCAAGGGGCAATAAACAGGTGACCAACATCTTATCCACGCCTGCTTGTGGATAAACATACAAGTTATCCACACCCTGTGGATAACACTGTGGATAATTCATGTGGATACTTTCCAAACTAAAAAAAGGGGCACAACTTCAAAAAGCATTGATGCGCCAAGTATTCATAATTTTCAGCATAGTCCTTTTTTAAAAAAAACAGGAAAAATTATCCCTCCGTTATCCACATACAGGGGTTAAAAAAATCGAAATTATACACATTTTTTGTGTTAAAAATGATCCACAGCGACAAAATTTTCGCATAAAAAAGAGATAAAACAATAGTTTTGTGGTTTTCCCGTGAATCATCCAAAGGATTTCCATGGATAATACACGAAAAATAGCTGTGAGACAGATAAAAAAGTCATTGACAGGAAAGAATTTTTAAACTTTCCACAGAATCCACACCCTCTACTGCTCTCACTACTGTATCTTATCTTTGTTATCTTGGTTTTCTTTGTTATCCGGAGGGAAAATCCGACACCCCCGACATGGCATACAAGGCCATAAGACCGCATATCGTAGCATTACATCTGTATTCACATAAGGAGTTATATAAATTATGAAAATCGTATTTGAAAAAGAGTCTATCTGCGCTGCTGTCATACCTTTGGCAAGTGGCGTTTCTACCAAGAACACCCTCCCTGCCGCCGAGGGCATTCTCATTGAGGCTGAATCTGACGGCACTTGTGTGCTGACCACCTTTGATCTTGAAAAGGGTGTACGTATCACGCTGCAGGCAGAGGTCATCGAATCCGGTGATACCATCATCAACGCATCCAAGTTCAGCCAGACGGTGCGCGCCATGGACGGCGATCAGATCACCCTGACGGTAGACAGCCGCGGCTGTGCGACCATCGTTTCCGGCAAGTCCTCCCACACCATGAGTGCATTGAACGGCAAGGATTTTCCCGAAATTCCCCGTCTTATCTCTCAGCAGGGCTTTAACGTTCCCGCAAAAATCCTGCGCGACATGATAGGCAAGTGTCTGTTTGCCATGGGTGTCAATGATCAGCGCGCCGTTCTCAACGGTCTTTACTTCCACATCAAGGACGAGCATATGAAGCTTGTTTCCTGCGATTCCTTCAAAATGGCGCTTTGCGGCATGATGGCGGACATTGACAGCATTGAGGGAGCAAGCAACGAATTCAAATTCATCATTCCCAACCGCAGTGTGACAGAGATCTACAAGCTGCTTGGAAGTGCTGTCAAGGATGAGGACGCCAACGTTTGCATTTACGTGAACCGCAAGAATATTATTTTTGTCATGGGTGACGTGATCTTCTTCTCCAAGCTGATCGAGGGTGAATACATCAACTATGACAGGATCATTCTCAAAAACCATCACATCGCGGTCTATGCCGACAGAGAGCAGCTCCTGTCTTCTCTGGAACGTGCGGCGCTCATCACCGAAGAAAAGGTGGCCGGCAGCAGCGGTCGCTCCCATGTCAAGCTGGAGGCATCGGGAACGCTTTTGAAGATCTCCGCCAACTCCGGTGCGGGCAGCGCTTACGACGAGCTGTCCGTCTTCCACGAGGGTGACGATATCATCATCGCCTTCAACAACCGCTATCTCATGGATTGCCTGCGCGCTTGCACTGCCGATCGTATCAGACTCTCCCTCTCCTCCCCTCTGGCCAGCATGAATATTGAGCCCGCCGACCCCGAAAACGAAGCAAACGAAGGAAACTCCGAGCTCTTCATGCTCCTGCCCGTCAGAATGAAGGAGTAAGGAGTACGAGGAGTACGAGGAGTACGCAAGGGGAACTTTTGATAAAAGTTCCCCTTGACCCCTCAAAATCTTTTAAAAAGGTCAAGGACACCCGTTGAGAGATCGGAAAGCGATGGTGCTTTAGGGGTACGCAAGGAACCTTTTGAGAAAAGGTTCCTTGACCTCCAAAACCTTTTAAAAAGGCCAAGGACACCCGTTGAGAGATCGAAAAGCGATGGTGCTTTAGGGGTACGCAAGGAACCTTTTGAGAAAAGGTTCCTTGACCTCTAAAATCTTTTAAAAAGGTCAAGGACACCCGTTGAGAGATTAGAAAGCGATGGTGTTTTAGGGGTACGCAAGGAACCTTTTGAAAAAAGGTTCCTTGACCTCCAAAACCTTTTAAAAGGGGTTAAGGAGACACAAAAAAGCAAAATCAGACGTTCGGAGGTTTTTCTGTGACATGATATGCCAAAAGATCAAAATACAAAACTTCCGCAACGTTGCGTCCTGCGAGGTGGAGTTTTCCCCCCATGTCAATCTCCTGTACGGTGACAACGCGCAGGGAAAGACCAACCTTTTGGAGGCCGTATATTACACCGCGTTGGGAAAGAGCTTTCGTCCCGCGAAGGAGGCCGAGCTCATCCGTCACGACTGTGACGCGGCGACGGTGGAGAACACGTTTTCGGACAGCATCCGTGAGCAGACACTTTCGGTGCAGACGTTTGGCGGCAAGGCCAAGCGCATTGTCAAGCACAACGGTGTCAAAATAGACAAGCTATCGGACATGATGGGAATATTTCGTGTGGTGCTGTTCTGTCCCGAGCATCTTTCCCTGATTCAGGGGGGGCCGGATCTCAGGCGAAGCTACATGAATGTCGCGCTCTCCCAGCTCAAGCCTGCGTATCTCCGTTCTTTGCAGCGTTACAATCATCTCATCAAGGAGAGAAACGCGCTACTCAAGACGGCCGTGGATCAAAGGGCGGTATTTGAGGCGACTGAGCCCATGTGGTCGGAGCAGCTTGCCAAGGAGGCGGCGTATCTGACCCTCAAGCGTTATGAGTATATCAAGGCGATCAACGAGCAGGTAAGGATCATTTTTTCGGCCATGATGGGCAAGTACGAGGGGGGAGACGAGGTACCCGAGATCAGCTATCTTCCCACGCTGGGGATGGAATGGATGAAGCGAGAGGGCTTTGAGACTTCCCTGGAGGGCTTGACCGAGGAGATGGCGTTGGAAAGATACCGTCATCTTTTGTCGGCGCACCACGACCGCGAGATCGCCACAGGCGGCACGTTGTACGGCATCCACAGGGATGACGTGAAAATCACTTTGAACGGCCGTCCTGCCCGTTTGTACGCCTCACAGGGGCAACAGCGTTCTCTGGCGTTGGCCATGAAACTGGCCGAGGGATGGGTCTCTGCGAAGGAATGTGACGGTGAGATGCCCGTATTTCTCTTTGATGACGTACTGTCAGAGCTGGATGTACACCGCAGGGAATATCTCGTCAGCGAAATGACGGGGCGGCAGGTCATCATGACGGCCTGCGACCCCGATGCCGCGGATTTTGGTATGAGTCAGGTACGGCATATCAAGGTAGAGCGGGGAACTTATGAAATAAAATAGAGGTATGATGATGTATCTTCACATAGGAAATCAAAAAAATATCCGGCAGAAGGATATCATCGGAATTTTTGATATGGACAGGACTACCATTTCAAAGATCACCCGCAAATATTTGTCGGAGGCCGAGAAAAACCATTTGGTATCGGCTGCCAATCAAGAGGAAATACCCAAGTCCTTCGTGCTCTACAGAGATCCGAAGGACGGTCAAAATAAAATCTGTTTTTCACAGCTCTCTACGTCGGCGCTGATCGGGCGCTTTGATGGGGGAGAGGGTGTGCTGTAATTTTTTTAGGAGGCACTTGACGCACTGTTTGGTGTGATCACGCGCCCCACAATCAATTATTTTTGTTTTTAAAAGTTCTTGAAGGGTTTGGGCAAATCATGCCGTAGGCATATTTGGCTGAGTTTGCAAGAAAAACTTCTTTCAAGAAGTTTTCCGAGAAAAAAGAAAACTAAAGAAAAGGAAATACAAACATGGCAGACAAGGACATTGAAATGTTGAACGAGACGCAGGAGCCTGAGGTCGTATATGATGAAAATCAGATACAGGTACTTGAGGGCTTGGAGGCTGTACGGAAGCGTCCCGGTATGTATATCGGTACGACGTCCATCCGCGGTCTGCACCATCTGGTGTATGAGATCGTGGACAACTCCATTGACGAGGCGTTGGCGGGGCATTGTGATAAGATCGAGGTGACCATCAATCCCGACAACAGCGTGACGGTCACCGACAACGGCCGCGGTATTCCTGCGGGTATACATCCCAAGGAGGGCATTCCCACGCCTGAGGTGGTATATACCATTCTGCACGCGGGCGGTAAATTCGGCGGCGGCGGTTATAAGATCGCGGGCGGTCTTCACGGTGTGGGTGCGTCTGTCGTGAACGCATTATCGGAATGGGTGGAGCTGGAGGACACTGTAGACGGTATCCGCTACACCGAGCGCTTTGAGCGCGGTATTGTGGCGCGTCCCTTTAAAAACGAGGGTCCTGCGCCTGCAGATCGCCAGCACGGTGTTAAGGTGACCTTTAAGCCCGATCCTACCATTTTTGAGGAGACCGTATTTGAATATCATACCCTGCTCAACCGTATGAGAGAGCAGTCCTTCCTCAACGGCGGTGTGCGCATCGTTCTGACAGATCTGCGTCCCCCGAAGGATCTGAGTGAGGGGGATATCTGGGAGCCTGTTGTGAATGATCTCTGCTTTGAGGGCGGTATCCGCAGCTTTGTGGAATACCTCACCGAGCATCGCCATGCCGATCCCATCCACAAGGACGTCATTTACATGAAGGGCGAGAAGGGAACCGGTATTGCCGAGATCGCGCTGCAGTACAATGACAGCTACGAGGAAAACGTCAGAACCTTTGCAAACAATATGAATACCATCGAGGGCGGTACCCATGAGACGGGCTTCCGCTCGGGTCTGACCCGTGCCATCAACGAGTACGGCCACAAGTCGGGAATCCTCAAGGAAAGAGACAAAAATCTTTCGGGTGAGGATGTGCGTGAGGGTCTTTGTGCCATCGTGTCTGTCAAGCTGGAAAACGCGCAGTTTGAGTCCCAGACCAAGGCAAAGCTGGGTAACTCGGAAATGAGAACCCTGGTGGAGTCCACCGTGACCTCCAAGCTGGCAGAGTATTTTGAGGAAAATCCCGCCGTGGGCCGTGCCATCATTGACAAGGCCATGGCTGCATCCCGCGCCCGTGAGGCCGCCAGAAAGGCGAGAGAAGCCACCAGAAAGGGCGCTTTGGAGGGTGGATCTTCTCTGCCGGGTAAGCTCGCAGACTGCCAGGAAAAGAGTCCTGAGCTGACTGAGCTGTATCTTGTGGAGGGTGACTCCGCAGGCGGCTCTGCCAAGCAAGGCAGAAACTCCCGCTTCCAGGCCATCCTGCCTCTGCGCGGTAAGGTTCTGAACGTGGAGAAGACAAGACTTGATAAGGTTTACACCAACCCCTCGCTGCTCCCCATCATTCAGGCCATCGGTTGCGGCATCGGTGAGGAATTTGATATGTCCAAGCTCCGCTACGGTAAGATCATCATCATGGCGGATGCCGACGTGGACGGTTCGCATATCCGCGTCCTGATCCTGACCTTCCTGTTCCGCCATATGCGTAAGCTGATCGAAGAGGGACACGTCTATTTCGCACAGCCTCCGCTTTACAAGATCCACAAGAAGAATAACAAGAACCCCAAGGATGTGCGTTATGCGTACTCCGATGAGGAAAGAGACCAGATCATTGCAGAAATGGGCGGCAACAACATTGAGGCCGACCGCTACAAGGGTCTTGGTGAGATGAACCCCAAGCAGCTCAAGGAAACCACCATGGATCCCGCCAACCGCACTCTGCTTCGCGTGACCATTGATGATGCCATGGCCTGCGACGAGATCTTCTCCTTGCTCATGGGTGACAAGGTAGAGCCCCGTAAGGCCTTCATTGAACAAAACGCCAAGTTTGCCGAGAATCTGGATATTTGATTTTATGTAGAAGGGGCTCTGCCCCTTGACCCCGCGTAAGGAACTTTTGAAAAAGTTCCTTACATATCCTCAAAACTTTAAAAATTTAAGGATATGAAACGCCGGATATAAATTTTTAAGTTCTTGGGATTTTTCAACTCTGTTTTTAAAAAGGGGTTGAGTCGTCGGAGACATTTTCCACAGAATTATCCACAGCCTGTGGAAAACTCCCGGTGATAAATCTAACACGGCTAAAATCGCAAAATGTCGTATATTTGTCATCCGTTTGTCATATAAATGTCATGATATTGGCATTTGTGTCATGGGTTGGCGAAAAATGAATATATTTTCATAAAAACCTGAAAAAACAGTGGGAAAACCACCAAAAAAGTTATCCACAGGATGTGGATAACTCTGTGGATAAATGATTTTTACAAAACAAAATCTCGTAGGAAATTGATTTTTTTCGTGTTCCCGGTATAATTTGCGGATTGTGGAAAAAAAGTGAAAATCATGTTATTTTTTCATGTATACCCGAAAAAATACGGTGAATTTTCAGAAAAAAGTTGCAGAATCTTGCAAAAAAACTTTTCCACATACGACATGGAAAAGACATTCAAAATGTCATGTTGATTTTACCTAAAAAATTCGTGAGGAGGTGCGGAGCTTTCGGCTATGAGACGATTTTTTGTGCGTCATAAATTTTTGATGAAGCTGTGTGCCGTCGCGCTCCTTCTTGCAATTTTTTGCGGCGTTTTTCTCATCATGGGCTGGGGATCGCTTTTGCACCGCGTGGGAAATACCGTGATCTATCCCTTCCAATGGGTCTTTTCCAAAGTCGGAGACGGTATCGGCGGCTTTGTGATGCATTTTGAAGACGTGGACAGGCTACAGGAAAAGATCGATGCGCTGGAGCTTGAAAACGAATCTCTCCGTGCCGAGCTTTCGGATGCAGAGATCCTTTATGATGAACAGGCATGGCTATACCGCTATCTGTCCATGAAGGAAGAGCATATTGACTATCAGATGTGTGCCGCGCGGGTCATCTCCGCCTCAGGAGAGGGAAGCGGCGGCTTTGAAACCCTTTTGACCCTCAACAAAGGCAGCGCACATGGCATTCAAAAGGGAATGCCTGTGGTCAGTACGTCGGGGCTTGTGGGTATGGTCGTGGAGGTCGGTATCAACCAATGCTACGTCCAAACGATTCTGAAACCCACGTCGTCGGTAGGTGCCTTGTCCCCTGAATCCTCGGACAAGGGGCTTTTGGAGGGAGATTTTGCATATCTTTATCAGGGACAGGCTGTGCTCAAATATCTCCCCGAGGATGCAGAAATCAAGGAGGGCGATACCGTGATGACATCCGGAAACGGGTCGGTCTATCCTTACGGCATTCCCATCGGGAAGGTGGCAGAGGTTTCTGTCAACCCGCACAGCCGCACCAAAGAGGCGATTGTCACGCCGTTTCATGACTTTTCGGACACGAAGGAGGTCATGATCCTGACGTCATATATCCGCTATACCGAGGGGGATCATACCCCTGAAAGTGAGGGCGGCGCATGAAGATCCAACGCTTTCGCGGTGTTGACAGCTACGGCGACAGAACCCTGCATACGGGAGGATATTCCGAAAAACGCCAAACCTACAGAGCTGTCAAGCTGCTGGTGCTTGCCCTCATTACGCTTTGCTTGCTGGGGGGCATACAGACCACCCTGCTTGCAAAAATTCCCCTGTTTGTTCTCCCTTCCGCGTCTCCTGCTCTGTGCCTGCTTTTTGTGCTTGCCACAGGTTGTGTGTTTGGGGAAAAGGAGGGAGGCATCTGCGGATGTTTCGGGGGGATCGTTGCTGAATGTCTCTCCATGGATGCACTACTCGGCGGGATCATGCTGCTCCCCCTCGTCTACGCTGTTTTGGGATACGCGTCGGGTGTGCTGTTTCAAAAAATACTGGCGGGAAATTTGCCGTCGTTTCTTGTATTTGCAGCGGTCGGCAGCTTTTTTGACGGGGGATTCCGCTATATTCTCATGATCCTCAGAATCGGTGCGCTTCCGCCGTTCAGCTTTTTGACCCACGGACTGTTACCCGTGTGGATTCTGACGGTGCTGTTCTCCCCCCTCATCTATCTGCCCGTGCGGGCGGTCAAGCGGAAATTTGACAAAGATCCTCTGGTGACCTGACAGTCACCTCTCAAAATCATCATATAATTTAAAATTGACTACCAAAACCTGAAAGAAAAGGAATGTAAAACATGAGCATCAACAGAAAAAAAGAGCATGAACAGGCCAAACAGCAGGAAAGTCTTTTGTTTGAAAATCAAAAGATTCTTGACGTAAACATGGAGCATGAGGTGAGAAAATCCTTCATTGAATATGCCATGTCGGTCATCGTCGCCCGTGCTCTGCCCGACGTGCGCGACGGTATGAAGCCGGGTCAGCGTCGCGTCATGTACGCCATGTACGAGGATCACCTGACCCACGATAAGCCTACCCGTAAGTCGGCGCACGTGGTCGGTGCCGTGCTGGGTAAATATCATCCTCACGGTGACAGCTCGGTGTACGGTACCATGGTACATCTGGCACAGCCCTTCTATATGCGATACCCCCTCATTGAAGGACAGGGTAACTTCGGTTCCATCGACGGCGACCCGCCTGCGGCTTACCGTTATACCGAGGCGCGCATGGAAAAGATCGCGGATGAAATGCTGAGGGATCTCGACAAGGAAGTCGTTGTCATGGTGCCTAACTTTGACAACCGTCTCCGCGAGCCCAGCGTTCTGCCCTCCCGCTTCCCTAATCTGCTCGTCAACGGTGCGATGGGTATTGCTGTCGGTATGGCGACCAATATTCCCCCGCACAACCTTCGTGAGGTCATTGACGGTACGGTATACCGTATGGATCATCCCGATTGCGATCTGTTTGATATTATGCAGTTTATCAAGGGTCCCGATTTTCCCACCTACGGTACCATCTACGGTACGAACGGTATCAAGGAAGCCTACATGACGGGCAGAGGCCGCGTCATGGTGCGCGCCAAGGCAGAGGTCGAGGAGGAGAACCGCCGCATTGTGATCACCGAGATTCCTTACGGTGTCAACAAGAGCCAGCTTTGTGAGGCAATTGCGGGATTGCATAAGGAAAAGCGCGTGGAGGGTATCACCGAGCTGCGCGATGAATCGGATCAGGAAAACGGTATGCGCATTGTCATTGAGTACAAGCGCGAGACCAACGGTCACATTCTTCTCAATCAGCTCTACAGATATTCCCAGTTGCAGGATACCTGCGCCATCAATATGCTGGCGCTTGTCAATAACGAGCCCAAGGTTTTGGGTCTCTTGCCCATTCTGGACTACTATATTGCTCATCAGGAAGACGTGATCATCCGCCGTGTCAAATACGATCTGGCGGCCGCTATGAAGGATGCACACATCTTTGAAGGCTACCAGCTTGCCATTGATAACATCGACGAGGTCATCAGCATCATCCGTTCCTCCCCCGATACCCCCACGGCAAAGATCAACCTGATGAAGCGCTTTGACGGCCCCACCCCCGCAAGAGATGAAAACGGGGAGCTGGATCTTATAGGCTTTGCGGGCGCGGAAAATCCCGGACTTTCCGAGGAGCAGGCGCAGGCCATCGTTTCCTTGACGCTGGGTCGCCTTTCGGGTCTGGAGAGGCAAAAGATCGAGGACAAGCTCATTTCCCTCAAGGGAGATATTGAGGAATACAGAGCCATTCTGGGCGACATGAACCGTGTCAAAGCCATCATTAAAGAAGAAATGCTCGCCATCCGCGACAAGTACGGTGATGAGCGCCGCACCAACATCGAGGCTGTGGCCAATGAGATCATCGACGAGGATCTCGTGGAGAAGCACAACTGTGTGCTGACCCTGACCAACGCGGGCTATATCAAGCGTCAGCCCTCGGATACCTATTCCGCACAGCACAGAGGCGGTAAGGGCATCATGGGCATGACCACCAAGGAGGAGGACTTCATCGAAAAGCTGGTGTCTGTCCACTCCCACTCCACCGTGCTGTTCTTCACCAATACGGGTCGCGTGCAGACCATGCGCGCCTTCCAGGTTCCCGAGGCATCCCGTACTGCCAAGGGTACCAATATTGTCAATCTTTTGCAGCTTGCAGACGGCGAAAAGGTTACCTCCCTCATCAGCGTGGACGGATTCTCCGAGGAGGAATATCTCGTGATGGTCACCCGCAAGGGTATCATCAAGCGCACCCTGCTTTCTGAGTACGAATACCAGCGCAAGGGCGGTAAGATTGCCATCAACCTTGACGAGGGAGACGAGTTGCTTTACGTTGTGCACACCTATGGCAAGAGTCAGCTCGTGCTGGCAACCGCGCAGGGTAACGCCGTGAGATTTGAGGAGTCTCAGGTGCGCGCAATGGGTCGTTCGGCTCGCGGCGTGATCGGTATTACCCTCAAGGATGACGATTATGTGGTAGGTGCTGTGGAGGTGGATGAGACCAAGCATCTGGTCACCGTTACCCAGAAGGGTATCGGTAAGCGTACCTCCTTTGATGACTTCCGCGTCATGAAGCACCGTGGCGGCGGCGGTGTCATCTGTCAGAATATCAACGAAAAGACGGGACTTCTGGCAGGTATTCTCACGGTTTCCGAGGATGACGACCTCATGATGATCACCGATGCGGGTACCATCATCCGTACCCCTGCCGCAGATATTTCGGTGCTGTCGAGAAGCGCGACGGGTGTCATTGTCATGCGTTTGGATTCCGATCGGTATATTGTAAACTTCACCAAGGTCGCCAAGGAGGAAGAAAGCCAAGAGGCAACCGAAGCAACCGAAGAAGCTGTCGAAAGCGCGGAAACCGCCGCGGAGACCGCCGCGGAAACCGCCGCGGAAACCGCAGAAACCACGGAGGCATGATTGCATGAAAATCAAATGCATTTCGCTCCTGCTTTCTCTTATCGTGATGCTCACGGCAATCCTGCCGCTGTCCTCCTGCGCGTCAAAGCCCCCTGAGCTGGAGGATATTTATGACAGACTCGTGGAGGTCATCGAAACCTCCCATGAGATCAACGTCGTGCTGTTTGGCGCAGGTCTGCCCGTGTATCCCAGAGACAGCGAGGAGGACAAGCTTTTGCACCGCTACTACGGTGTTGCGGATGACGGCAGAGAATTTGTGTCCATTTATGCAAAATATGCCGGCATCGAGCACATCAAGGAGGCGGCCGCTGCCGTATACAGCGAGGCTTACAGATATTCGCTGTTTGAGACGCTGTTTACAGGCTTTGCATCGGATATGGTGGCCAATTCCATCCTTCCCGCGCGATATTCCGAGGATGAGCAATGGTTGTATCAGAATAAAAACGTCGAGCCTCTTATCTCCGACGTGCGTGTGTACGATTATGCTTCTATGAAGATCGTGACCCCCAGCCGTGGGGACTATATCATCGTGGAGATTAATTCCTACACAGAAAGCTATCCCGAGTGGACCACCATTGACCTGACCTTCGTTTACGAAAACAACGACTGGTATCTGGACGGTCCGAGCTGTTAAACGTATGGGAACCTCTAAAAACTCTGTTGGCGAGAGAGCCGTGAGGAAGTTTTTCGTCAGATGATACAATTTTTCGCTCGCGTAGTGGAGCTACGCGAAGAAAAACATGTGAAATATGACGGAAAAGTTACCACGGATTCTCCGTCAAGAGAGTTTTTAGAGGTGACCGTATAAGAAATTCTAAAAATCTCCGCTCCTGTGGGGCGGAGATTTTTTCATACCCCGACGCCGATACGCATAATCTGTAAAAATGAACGGTGGGAGATTTCATGAAATACAGATCTGCTTTTTACGGTTTACACATCGGCATAATGTTTAAAAAATACCGCTTGACGGTCTGCAAGGCGGTTGCGTGCTGTTGCTTTTGTCTTTGCCTTTCGGGGGATGCATATGCAGAACAAAGTATATTTGAGCATTGGGTGAGGCCTCCGGAGGAGGTTTATGAGATTCAAACCGAGTTCATCAGTGAAAGCGAAAATATTTTGAATACAGAAACGCTTGACAGACCGGATGAAACAGAGCTGCCCTATGAAACGGAAACCGCGGAGACCGCGGAGACCGCGGAAAACTGTGTCGGTGAGGAGATAGGTCTATGCTTATCGGTCGGAGACAGGCAGAGCTTTGAAGGAGAATTACGGGAGCTGTATCCGCTGTATCTGACGGCGCATGAAGATTTTGCAGGGCTATTATGGCGGGTCAGCGTCACGGGTGGGAAAATATATGCCGTGATTGAAGAAGCGGAAAATGCGGATGATGCATTTTTTTACCTGATTCAGGATCATCAGGCAGCGATGATGCTTGTGGGGGATATTGCGGCAGATGAAAAGCAAAGACTGATTTGTTATATTTCGGTGGTACGGGATGAAAATGCCGCTCCGTTACCGAAAATAATTTTGCTGGATTATGTTAAAAAAGAAAAATCCTATTGACAAAGTATAGAAAATAGTATAAAATAAGAGTACATAGCAAAAAATTTCATGTAAAGGAGAAGAATTATGAAAAAGTTTTTTGCAATTTTGATGTCCGCTTTGATGATTCTGTCCTGCGCAGCAATGATGACGGTTACGTCTTCTGCCGCACCTGCAGAATACACGCCCGAAGAGGCTGCAAAGCTGACTTCTTTCCCCGAGGATACCTTTAAGAGCTACTTCCAGAACCCCAACCAGACGGAGGTTGTGTTCAACGAAGACGGTTCCATTACCTTCAAGGGTACTTGGGAGGCTGATACCACCCCTCTGGATCCTTTCGTAACCTTCAATTACGTTATGTTCCTGAGAAGATGCGTTGACAAGAGACTCGAAAACGTTCCTACGGCTAACGACGAGTACGGCGCAATCGCTATGAAGGTCAAGATGGATGCTTCCATCGCAGGTAACTTCTGCCTGTTCCTCGCTACCGGCGAAGAAACGTCGATCAGCGCTACGACTGCTACCTATACGCCTGACTACGACGCCGAGGGTACCGGTGACTTCGAATACCTCATTTTCGACGTTGAGGGCTTTACTGACGGTATTTTCAACGTCATGCGTCTGGACTGGGTCAACGATCTTCCCTCCGGTTCCGAGGATAACGTTGGCGCTTCCATGACCCTGTACGAGATCTGCCTCTACAAGGATTACGACGAGGCTCTGGTTGCTTGCGGTATCGAGGTTCCCACCAAGCCCGCAGAGTCTGAGACCGAAGAGGCTCCCGAGTCTGAGAAGACTTCTGATTCTGCCGCTGAGAGCGCTTCCGCTGCAGGTAGCTCTGCTGAGAGTGCTGCAGACGACAGCAAGGCAGACGAGAAGGATGAAGAGAAGAAGGGTGGTTGCGGTGCAGTCGTTATTTCCGCTTCTGCTCTGACGGTCGTTATGGCCGCTTCCGCTGCTGTTGTTCTCAAGAAGAAGGAAGACTGATCTGACAGTCAGCGTCACGCTTACTTAAAACAAGCATCCCCCTCCTGATTTGGAGAGGGATGCTTTTCTTTTTACGGTTTTTTTGCCGCGACGGAAATATCAAGCTTCATTTTTCGCCCGTCGGACACGTAAGCAATATTTTTTGGGTATGGCTGTTCTTTTGAAAAATCCAAGATGACCTGCAGGTTCGGTTGTTTTGTGCTTTGCAGGGTGACAGTCGTTTTTCCGTCTTGCGTGGGGCTGACCGAGGTTACGTCCCCCTGTGGAAACAGGAGGGTAGCGGGCAGGAGAAGATAGCGCACGTCCTCATAGCGCGCGGTATGGGTCATGGAATGGGGCTTGGCGGGATACGTGAGGGTGACGGGTTCATCTCCCATCATTTCTTTTTTATAGCGACAGGTCAGCTGCAGACCCTTGAGGCTTTCGGGAGCGGTATAGGTGACGGTCAGCGCATTTTCATATGCGTCGCTTTCCGAAGAGGGGCGGATGATATCGGAGGAAATGGTGGCGGAAAAACGCATCGGGATTTCTCCGCGTATTTTTCCAAGGGATGTGTCCCGGTCTTGAGACAAGGTGGTGCTTCCTGTGACTACCAGGGAAAACGGCGTTTCGGTATAGGAAAAATCCACTGTCTCATGCTTTTGACAGCCCGTGATAAAGAGAAATAGAAGACATATGCAAAAGAAGATGATAAAACGCTCGCAAAACAGATTTTTTTGATGAAAGGCCATGTTTTTCCTCCGCAACCGTTGACAAGGAGAGATGAAATATATTATAATATATGCAGATATGTAAGAAATATACGGAAAGGAAACCACCATGGGACTGACGGAAATTCTTTTGATATTGGTTTTGGCAGGTCTTGTCGCTACCATTGTTCTTCTGCTGTTGCTTTTGAAAAAGGCGGGGGAAGCGCAAAAGGCAAAGGAGACGGTCACGGCAAAAGAGATCGTGGACGGTGTCTCTGAAAAGATCAGCCGTTCTCAGAGCGAGGCTCTGGTCTCTTTACGGGGCGAGATGCAAAACGAAATGAAAAACAACCGCACCGAGCTGTCCGAATCCCTCACGGGTGGCATGGATCGTTTGGGAAGGGTATTGTCTGAACAGCAAAAGCAGCAAAGCGCCCGACAGGATGAGCGGCTCATTGAGCTCATCAAAACACAGAATCAGATCTTTACCATGCAGGACAAGCGCCTTTCGGATATGCAGGCGGGACTGACAGCTTTGCTCAGCGAAAAGATGGACGGCATGGGGGGATCGGTGTCCCAGAAGCTATCGGAGATTGACAAGCAATTCCGTGAGCTTCGGGAACAGAACCGTCGTGAACAGGAGGATCTGCGCCGCATTCTGGAGGAAAGATTGCAGGTCATGCAGACCCAAAATCATCAGCAGTTGGAGCAAATGCGCGCAACGGTGGATGAAAAGCTGCAAAAAACGCTGGATGAGCGGATCTCACAGTCGTTTAAAATGGTCAACGAGCGCTTGGCCGAGGTTTACAAGGGTCTTGGCGAAATGCAGACCTTGGCAGGTAGCGTGGGTGACCTTAAAAAGGTCATTTCGGGTGTCAAAACGAGAGGTATCCTCGGAGAGATCCAGCTTGGAGCCATCATGGAGGAAATGCTCACGCCAGAGCAGTACGAGGTCAACATTCCCACCAAGCGCGGCTCTGCCAACCGTGTGGAATATGCGATCCGCTTGCCGGGGGACGATGCACCCATCTATCTTCCCGTGGACGCAAAATTTCCTGCGGATGCCTACACGCATCTTCTGGACGCATACGACGCGGGAGATGCGGATAAGATCAAGGAGGCCGGTGTTGTATTTGAACAGCGCATCAAGGCATTTGCCAAGGATATTCACGATAAGTACATCGATCCTCCGAACACCACGTCCTTCGGTATCATGTTCTTACCTTTTGAGGGTCTTTATGCCGAGGTGGTACGCCGTGGGATGATCGAGACGCTGCAGCGGCAGTATCAGATCAGCGTGGCAGGGCCTACCACCTTCTCGGCGCTCCTCAACAGCCTGCAGATGGGCTTCCGCACGTTGGCGATCCAGAAGCGATCCGGCGAGGTTTGGGAGGTTCTCAGCGCCGTCAAGACGGAATTTGGAAATTTCGGCAAGGTCTTGGCCAAGGCGCAGGAGCGCATCGAGCAGACCAGCAAGGAGCTGGATACCCTTGTGGGTGTGCGTACAAGAAAGATCAACAGCAAGCTCCGTTCGGTGTCTGAGCTACCCGCCTTGGAGGCACAGTCCATCATCGACGTGGCGGCGGAGGAAGAATAAAAAATCATGTGAGTTCAGAGTGATATTTTAAAGGACATTTGTGTAAGAATACGGCATATCTTGAAAGAGGTATGCTGTATTTTTTCATTTATGGGTATAATACAGTATGCAAATTACTATCGAAACATTAACTGACACAAATTAAATACCTACAAGGGGCGCAGGCAATTTTGTCTGCGCCCTATCTACTTTATAGGTATATTCTATTATAAAATTCCTATTATCGCACGAATTTTTTAATTTTCGTATTGATTTTTGAAATATTATGTGATATAATATAAGTTGTAAGCTTAATAGCAAAACAAAGTGTCGCATTTGTAAAACGAGGTGCAACATTTGTAAGCGAAACGCAAGTTTGTAATTTCAAATGCACGGTTTGTAAATGAAATGCAAGTTTTGTAAGTAAAATGCAACATTTGTAAACGAAACGCAAGGGTTAAAACGGCGGTCAAGGTATCAAAAGGGCGCACCCAACAAGAGGTAGGTTGAAATTTCAAATTTTTGAAATCCAAAACGCTACCCCGAATGCACCACAATATGAGGGTATCCACCGTTAAATTTATTCGTTATCTCTTAAACAGTTTCGGTGTCATCACGACACAGCTTGGATCAATTAGAGAATATCCAAGCTTTTCAATGGCTTCCTTGCCGTAGTAGAAAGTAAAAGCCTCGTAAGGCGTTCTATTGCCCAGCTTGGCTCTGCGGTAGGAATTGATGTGGTTCATCATATGGTCAATGTCAGTTTGAGTGAGTCTGTCAAAGGATGTACCTTTCGGTAAGATCCTTCGTATAAGCTCGTGGTTTACCTCAATAGAACCCTTTTGGTATGGCGAGGATGGATCACAGTAAAAGACGTTCGTTCTTCGTATTCCGCAACTCGGTTCGCACTCAATCATTTTCGGATTGGAAAACTCCGAGCCCCTGTCGGTCAGAATCACCGGAAAGAGCTTTTCGAATAAATCTTTGCCAAGCTTGCGGTACAGGTAATCAAATACGTCAATGACCGATTGAGAGGTATTGGCATCCCTCAAAAACGCCATCATAAAGCTCGTTTCGGGGAAATGAATAGTAAGTAACACCTTGCCGCCCACAGTGCCAATGACGGAATCCATTTGCACCGTATGTGCATTTGGATGCTTTAATAGGAACTGTTGGTAGTCCACATAGTTTCTGCCGACGTAACAGCCTCGGTCAACCTTAAACTCCTGCTCCTTTTTGCGTGGACGGTAACGCACCTTACGAGGTAAATCAATGTTTCTTGCATCAAAGAAACCGTGATCAATGTAGTTGTAGAGTGTCTTTTCACTGCACATAAGCGTATCAGCGTAATTAACGTAGATTTGGTGGATAGACTGTCCTTGCAAGATCAGCGGCGTTACAAATGCGTTCAGACGGCTCATTTCTCGCTCTGTGGTCATCACTCCCTTACGAGATTCAGAAATACGCGCTTGTGCCTTTGCATGAGCTTTAGCGGCGTAATATACTGTTTTCTCAAGGGTACATCTGTTACGCTCGGGACAGGAATTGCAGACATATGGCGGCTTGAATCTTGTAACGCATATCTGTTCTTCAAAATCGGGACAGTTATCGTTACAGCTATTGCACATCTTGCAATATTTTAGTGATTGTCGGGTACAACTGCCGCTACACACGTGGACTTTAGTACAACCATCACGATGTACACAGGCATTGTAGCCATTTCCTCCGTATCCGGAGCGTTCAATAAGAGAATGTTTTCTGACTTCTCTGGAAATGGTAGAGCGGTCTTTTCCGAGTTCTTTTGCGATCTCGCCGAAAGATTTTCCGTTAAAAAGACAGTTTTCCACTTCCAATCTTTCTTCGTATGTGATATAATTAGACATGGTATCGATCTCCTTTAGACTTGGGTGGATACCCTGCAGCACATAAGAGGGATATTGCTTTGTGGTGAAACGATATCCTTCGCTGCAGTATCAATTATATCATAAAACGAAGTAGCAGAAAACTTCTGAAATGTCAAGGGTTAAAATGAACGGCTTCGCCGCCCTTGACATCCCAGCAGTTTTCTGCTTTCCTGTTAATAAGGGGAGAAAGCCAAATTGACTTTCTCCCCGAAAGATATAGTTATTTTGATAAAAGCAAATTTTACGGATTTAGTTTTGTTAACCAAAAACTGGATCCCCTTTTGATGGGTCAGCAACTCGAACGCTTATTGCTTCAAGCATGTAAGAATATTGTTCAATTTCTCCGGCTATATCGAATGAACCGCTTTCTCTAAATAAGTTAGCTTCATAGTACTCAATAATAACGGTATCAAAGACATCTATAGCGTCTGATCCTTTATTTTTCACAAATACATTTCCATAAGCATTTATATGGGCAACAAAACCATCCTCTGACACATACAACACATAACCATGCGATGTTATAGACGTCGCCGATTGGGGATCGTTCGGGATTTCATTATACTCATTATTTAACTCATTTAACAAAGTATGAAAATGCGTGGCATCGTTTTGTACAATCTTGTACCACGAACCACCATCTTTACGAATGAAAGGTGAAAATTCATACAATGTTTCTGTCCTGCCGTCTTGATAGGTAATAGAAACCACCAATGTCATACCGGTCATTTCGTTTGGATTGTCGTCATACTTAGAAGTTAATTGTACTTCTGAAAAATAATCAACAACTTTTTTAGCGGTTTCTCCGGTAAAGGAGTAGTTATATCCCTCGGGTAGAGACGAAACGCTGACAGAAGTGACCCCTTCGCTTGTCGGTGGATCAAATGGGGGCAAGGCCGTGTCCGCATTAATTTTTTCACATCCTGCAAATACGGAAAGACAAAGCAATAACGCAATCAGTATTGATAATGTACGTTTCATATTATTTCCTCCATTCGTCAAATAAGAATTTATCTGTCAGCATCTTCCTCAATAGTCCTATATACTTTTTCTGACCAATCCCAAATATCTTTGCAATCATTTTCGATATAAATTACCTTATTTTTTAGATTAGTCGGTATGCGTGAGGCGAGGGTGTTCTTTAATTTCGTTGGAATCACGATTTTATGTACCCAATCGCTGAGGAGTATTTCATCTTTAACCTTCATTGGCAGAACACCATCACATACAGCATTTGGATGGGAAAGCAGTTGTTCATATCGGAAATAGAATCGCACGCCTGGATTAAAATAAATGCTCAAATCGCTTTCGTTGGGGGAGCGGCCCAAAGTGCGCTCCATAACAAGTCTGTCTCCTGCTTGGCAATTTCCCCATGTAAACATGATGTATTCAAAGTAATCCGCGGGGTCATTTGCCGCATTTCTGTTTTCATGCATCAATTCCTCGACAGAAATTTTTCTTGCGTTGAGCGCAGACAATAATTTCCCGCACTCGAAAATCTTAATAGCATTGTCAGCGGAAGTTGTGTGGCATACATATTCCGTGAAGCAACCTTTTCGATACGGACAAGCCGTACATTCTGTCAGTAACTTTGGACGCGATGCAGACAAATATGCTTCTTTGTGTTCGATACCGTCCAAAATTATGCGCAATGTATCCTCATTATCGCAGGCAATTTCACATTCTCTGCCGTACTTTTTCTCATATTCCATAAATTCAATGATTGTTCTAATTTCCCAATCAGATACCAGTGGGTAGTTAGATAGTTTCTTATAAAAAACGCCATTCCACACTTCCGTGCAATCAAAATCACGGATTTTAATCAGCACATATACCACCTCGTCAAATAAGAATTTACCAAACTAATTATAACACAAATTTATTAAATTTTCAATATAAAATGAGCATCTACGGATGTTTAATATAAAAATCAATTCAATTTGTAAAGCAAAAAGCATTACCAGCGTTATAGTGTGATTTATATCCAAGTTACTCCTATATCGTTTCATCACTATTGCGTTTTACTTTGCAATTGAGTATATAAGTTGTAATAATGTATTTTTTGAGGTGACTTATGGCTGCAAGTTATAAACCCTTATTCAAACTTCTGATTGACCGTAATATGAAGAAAAAAGAGCTCGCAGAGCGTGCAGGACTTAGCCTTGCTACCATTACGAAAATGGGCAAGAAAGGTACGGTCGTGACAACCGATGTTCTCGTGAAAATATGCGTGGCTTTGAACTGTGAGATCGGGGATATTGTCGAGATCGTTCCCGATGAGAACGCATAATGTGGAGGTCTGCACGATGATTAATTTTACTAACATAGAAAAGTATAAAGAAAACAATCGCATTGAAGCGAAAAAAGCAATTGGCGGTCTGCCCCGTAGCATTTGGGAAACCTATTCCGCTTTTGCTAACACGCTCGGCGGTATCATTCTGCTCGGTGTTGAGGAACACGATGACAAATCCTTGCACCCCGTTGACCTGCCTGATCCCGAAAAGCTGATTAAAGACTTTTGGGATATTGTCAATAACGCGAACAAGGTGAGCGCCAATATTCTTTCTGATAAGGACGTAACCATTGAGAATATAGATGGCAAGCACATCGTGGCTATCCGTGTGCCTCGTGCACAGCGCAGCGATAAGCCCGTATATATCGACGGCAACCCTCTTTCGGGAAGCTACCGCCGCAACGGTGAGGGCGACTACAAGTGTACCAAAGAAGAAGTTCAAGCAATGATGCGCGACGCGGCAATCAAGACGCAGGATATGCTCGTGCTTGAAAATATGGAGCTTGACGCATTCGATTATGACAGCGTGAAGCGTTACCGTATCCGTATGAAGACCTACCGTCCCGGACACGTTTGGGAAGAACTTGAAGATGTTGAGTTCCTTTACAAGCTCGGTGCGGTTGGAAGATCAAGTGACGGAAAGATGCACCCCACTGCCGCAGGACTTTTGATGTTTGGCTATGACTACGAGATCGTAAAAGAATTCCCCGCATACTTCCTTGACTATCAAGAGCAGTTTGATCCCAACACCCGTTGGACAGACCGTATCGTATCCTCGTTGGGCGATTGGAGTGGAAACGTTTACGATTTCTATTTTCGCGTTTACAACAAGATCACACAGGATATTAAAGTTCCGTTCAAGCTCGAAGGCGGTGATCGCATTGACGATACCCCCGTTCATAAAGCATTACGCGAAGCTCTTGCCAACTGCTTGATAAATGCCGACTATTACGGCAGACAAGGTCTTGTCATAATCAAGAAAAAAGATGTCATCACGCTTTCCAACCCCGGCGGGTTCCGTATCGATGTGGAGGCTGCAAAGAGTGGCGGCGTTTCTGACCCTCGTAATAGCACGCTCATCAAGATGTTCAACCTCATCGACGTAGGTGAGCGCGCAGGTAGCGGTATCCCGAATATTTTCAGCGTTTGGAAAAAGCAAGGTTGGTCTGCTCCTGTTATCAACGAAAGCTTTGAACCCGATAGAATTACTTTATCGCTACTCATTGGCGAAAGTAGCGATAAAAAAGTAGCGATAAAAAGTAGCGATAAAACAACGAAAACTAAATCTCAAATTCAAAAACAGGCTGTTGTTACCTATTTAACCGAGAAGATTACTGCTAAAACTACAGAAATTGCTGAATTACTCGGTGTTAAAGATGCAAGAGCACGCCGTTTGCTTGGCGAAATGGTTGCAGAAGGCACAATTGTGACCGAGGGTGAAAATAGAAACAGAGTTTATAAACTAAAAGCGTAAACAATAGTAACTATAAATGGGATAATTTATGTCAAAATTCAAACGTGTATTAAAAATCATTTTAGGTATTCTCGTTATATCTGTTTTTCTCGTTGGAATACCGATTGTAATAAACGAGTGTTACAAAGCTAATTGTGGATATTCAACAGCGTGGGATGCTTCCGCCATGCTTGGATATTATGGTACAATTCTTGGTGCAATTATAACTGTTGTGACTCTTGTTGCAACAATAACCTTTACAAAGAAACAGATTCAAAGAGAAAGTTTTCTCAAAAACGAGAGTGAAAAGTGGTCTAAATTAAAGTCCATCTTTTTAGACATACTCTCAAACATAAATCCAATGGGAACCTTGAAAGAGGTTATGGATAACGGTTTTATCGATCCTACTAAGGCAATTCATATTCTGCAAAGGTATCAAATGAATTGCAAAACCTCAACGGATTTATTAAATGCATATCTCAATATGAACGACTATCCAAAGGTTAAGCACTTAATTGATGGGATCGCTGAGATGGCTGAAGAATTTGTCGATATAAGTTCAGGCGAAATTGAGCAGTATTCTGATTTTCGTATACTTCAAAACAAAGATTCAGCTTATCAAATGGGCGAAATTGAGAAAGCTTGCCCCGGTTCTTTTTCAAAGGAAAATTTAGCAACAAACCAAGAAATTATAAAAAAACTAAAAAACATAAGTAGCGAAAATATAAACTCGCAGATAGCATTTTATAATAGTGAATTTATTAGAGTGTATAAAACCAAATATAGAGCTTTGTTGCAAAGCATAGGTTCTACCTTTGAAACACTTGAAGTGGCAACAGCACAAGAGGCTGATAGGCTTTTGAATTTCGATTCAAAGTCTAAAGTGAAACATTCACATAAAGAGAAAAAAGGTAATCAAAATAAAGATTAAACGATTTAATATAAATCAAGTTAACACAGCAAGAGGTATTGTGACCGATTTCGGTCACAATACCTCCTACATACAAAACTTCCTTAAGGTGTGCCCACTTCGGTTGGCGCACTTTTTGTTTATCAATGGGGGATATATGAGTCAGAATATGAAAAAAATAATAGATGTTACCGGTGTAGAGCTTACGCCCGGAGATCCTGCCGCTTGCCTTGGCAACGGAGAACAAGGCTTTGAATGTTGTTGTGACGAGTGCGACTACCATTTGCTTTGTTTCCCCACATTTGCTTTAAAAAACAAAAAAGAGAAAACTGCTGAGAATGAAGTTTATATTTGATGATCATATAAAAAGGACGAGGAATTTTTACAATTCTTCGTCCTTTTCTTGTTAGCCGATAGAATATTCTATCAAATTTTAAAACTGTCCTTAAGAAGCCACCGCATTTGGTTACGGGATTTTTTAGCGATCACTCCTAAGAAAGAACCAATGTTTATCAGTCCTGCTTCTTTTTCTTGATGAGCAGAGCACCGCCCAGAAGAGACAGACACACGACGGCGCTGACAGAGATCACAGAGCCGCAGCTGCCGGATACTTCACTCTCCTGTACCGTGGGCGCTTCGGTTGCGGGCTCGGTCACGGATGCGGCGGGCGCTTCGGTAGGCGCTTCGGTGGGCGCATCGGTTGCCTGCTCGGATGCAGAGGGCGCTTCGGTCACAGGCTCGGTTTCGGGTTCGGTCACGGGCTCGGTGGGTGCTTCTGTGGGTTCTTCGGTGGGCTCTTCGGTAGGAGCCTCGGTCTCGGGCATATGATCCTTGACGTACTGGAGATAATCGGTCACGGAGCCCTCGGGCACAAAGCCGTTTGCGACGTTGTTGGCATCGTCCTTGTTTTCACACATAACGATGGCGCCGATATAAAGCGAGGTATCAGGCTCGGTGTAGACAGAGTCAAAAATATCCAGACGGATGTTGTTGACAGTACCCTTCCACTTGGATACCTTGCTCATGTCCACGACGACGTATTGCCAATCATCCATGCCGGACTTGACCGAAAAGCTCTTGGTTCTCGCGCCGTCTGCGCCTGTGTCGCTGCCGCAGGCATAGAAGAGCTGGAAGTTGGTGTTATTCGGATGATTTGTCTTGACCTTGAACACCAGATAAGGATAATCCTCGGCGTTGACGCGCTTGAGGGTGTTGAAGGACAGAGTGGCGTAGGGGTCGTTGGTCTTTGTGGAGGTGGTCATACGGAAGGCCTGCTCGGTTTCATCATATCCCATGGAAACCGCGTTGGGGGCGTTGACAAGCTCAGAGAGCAGTGCGCCGTCAATGTAGGTCGGAGGGATCTCCGAAAGATCAACGGGAATTTTAATATAGCCAAGAGAGCCCTGCTTTTCGCAAACGGGGGTCTCGTTCCAGACGACACCGATGCCGTTGATGACGGGACGTGCGGAACCGTCGGAGCATTGATGACGGATGGTGTATGCGCCTTCATCGAGGGTAATGAAGGTACAGGAACCGCCGCCGTCCAGGAAAAACACGCTGTTATATCCCATTTCCTTGCAGAAATCATATGCCTGACTAAAACGCAGACCTGCACGGCTGCCATCAATCTCAGAGGTGACGGAAACCAGCATGACAGAACCGTCGTCCTTGTAGCCGACGAGCGCGGTGGGATATGCGGTGCTGTCACTGTTGGGTACTGCCAGCTGACCGTTCAGAAGGGGAGGCATATGGCCGCCGATGGCGTCCTGTACGGTCTGCCAGAGCTCGGTGTTGCCCCAACGGTCTGTGAGCTCGGTTGCAAACGTGACCTGATCGCCGACCTTGAAGTTATCCTTCAGCTCGGAGATCTTATTGCCGCGCGCGGTGAGCACGATGGTATCGGGGTTGTCGAGTGCGGGACGAACCACGGCACCCTCCTTGTAGATCGCTACGACCTTGGCGGTGATGCTGCCGCCTGCGACAAACGCAGAGGACTTGTCTACTTTCAATTCCACCTCGTAAGCATCGCTCAGGGCGTAGTTGGTGGAGTGCATACGGTGATTGTATACGATGACCGCGTTTCTTGCGGGAAGACGGTTGATACCGTCGGCGTTGACGGTCTTACCGTTGACGGTCATGGTGATCTGGATATTGGGCGAGCCGACGAGGGGCTGGTTCTTGTCGGTCACACCAAAGCAGGCCTTATCACCTGCAGGAGTACCCTTTTCGGCGTTGGTTGCGTCCAGATTTTCCTGGTCGATCTGCTGGGAGGCCCAGATCTCGCCGTCAACCATGAGCACGCCGCGCGTTGCCTTCAGAACCTTGGAGGTCAGGGAAGAGGAGGAATGCACAGCCGTCATCCAAAGGTCACCGTTGACAGCGGCCAGCACGGTCTGTCCCGCGTGTGCCTGGTTGTATGCCACGGCGGCCTTATCCAGAGTGGCAACATCCACGATGGTATTGCCGCTGTTGATCAGCTCTACGGACAGGTTGGTGTTGGAAAGATCAAATTCCGCAACGTTGACAAGACGGTCATTACCGTACTTGCCATCCAGCTCCATCTGCGTCCAGATGACACCGGTCTTTGTGCCGTCGGCAAGGGTAATTTCCTCGGTTTTGCGAGAGGATTCACCTTCGACTTGATACTTTTGCTCTTCTTCGGCACCGAGGGGGGTTACGGTCACACTCAAAAGAAGAGAGATACAGGTCAAAATTGAGAGGGCCAATGCGAGAATGCGTTTCATGTTACAGGTTCTCCTTTTTCTTTTTCATGATTAGGATCAGGGACAGAGGGAATGCGAAATATATGACCGAAATCGTCGATGCACATCCGCTTGCGGCGGCTTGCGTTTCATCCGATGGATCGGTTACGGAAGGATTGGAAGTTTCGGGGGACGTTTGTGTAGCGTCAAAGGTATCCGGAGCTTCGGGTGCGGGAGTCTGGATCTCCAAATCGGTTTCGGGATCGGGAAGGGGCTTTGTTTCGGGTTCTGTGACGGATTCTGTTTCTGTCTCTATTTCAAACCAATCGCCATCCTCAAAGATGACGGGAGGGGTGGAGCCATCGTTGTGTTCAAGGTCATCGTGTCTTTGCAGGATGGGCATCCCCAACTGATGGGGGGTGATACCCGTGTTGACAGACGCGGAGGATGCCTTTTGTGCCGCTTCGAGGGTACTGAACAGTTGAATGGAGGCAAAATCCACGTAATTGCCGGGGAGGGAGTCGCCGCTGATGATATCAAAACGCCAACCGTTGATATTGCCTGTCCAATTTTCTTTGTCCGTCAGATCAAAGAGATAATAATGCCATTTGCCGTCCCTTGTGAGGGTGTGTGTATACGTACAAGCCTCGGTCGCGCCGTAAATGGTGCCTGCGCATAGATAAAACGTCATATTGGCATGCAGATTTTCGGAATTGGCACGCGCCAGCACCACCATATATTTGTAATGGTCGGCGTTCAGGCGGAGGTCATAGTTCTTGAAAAGACCTGCGGCGTTGAAATGGGTGAAGGGGTCGTTGGTTTCTTCGGTGATCTCAATGCGGAGCACGTCACCCATGACAGGGTCGCTCACACCTTTAAGTTCGACGCGATTGATACTCTGAAAATGAGGAACGGTGTCCCCCGAAAAATATATTTTGGCGGCTGTATGGTCATAGGCATGACCGCGATAGGTCAGCGTGATGTCATGGATCGTCAAACTGATGCCATCGGCAAGATACGCCGCAAGATAGGGGGCGCTACAGGGTGGGAGGGAGACGTTATCAAGATCCAGCTCTACCGTTTGCATATCTGTGGTCTCTGTATGAAGTGGTAGGGCTACGACGTGGTCGGTGAGGTTATATCGATCCTTTCCGTTGCCGTAGGGATGTGCGGCGGAGGATTTAAATCCCAAAATCGCCTGTTTGCCGTCGGTATAGGCCTTGCTGAGAGAATAGGTCACGCGGATGGATGAAAATGCGGCAAGCTCCAGCTGTCCGAGGGCGGCAAAGGAGGTGTTCGTCATGACAAGTCCTGTCTCATGGACGGAAGCATTCGTAAGAGCTCCCGGAGTTTTTGCGATACGGGGAAAGGAAATGACGCGGGTCTCGCCGTTGTCTCTGTCGGGCTCGCCGTAGCAGAGGTGGGGGAACATGACGATGTCCAGTCCCACGCCGTCACCCGAGATCGCGCGGACATATAGGTCGTAATAACCGTCCTCAAGGCTTGCATCGGGTTGGATGGTGAGGGAAAAGCCTGCGCTTTCATGGCCGGCTTCATAAGGGATTCCTGCGTTTTTCAGATCTCCGCGCGGGACGATCTGCAGATTTGTCACCTGAGTCCATTCGGGTGTGCGATGCATCCCCGATACCCAGGCATATTCATACGCTTTGATGCCCTCGTCGGTGGCAATCCAGCCCTTGAGGGTGAGGGGTTGGTCATCGGCGAGAGAGAAATCCTCGTAGACATAGAGCATGGAGGCTGCGGAAAAGCCACTGCCTCCGGTGACTTCATCTACCGAAAAAATGTATGGCGGGCGAGGAGGGTCTGTTTTTTTGGCTTGCGGCTCTGTGGCGGCGAACACACCCATGGGCAGTGCACACAAAAAAGCCGTCAGGAGCGCGGCACATATCAGGAGCAGGCTGATACGACGCTGTTTCATGAGCATCTCCTTGTTTTTGAGGGTATTTAGGGAGGGAAAAACGAGGGGCTTTGCCCCTGACCCCCACTTAAACCCTTCTTTCAAGAAGGGTTTAAGAATCCCAAGAACTTTAAAAAATAAGCAAGGGTAAAAAAACTTGAAATATAAAAGCTTTCATACGCAAATTATTTTAAAGTGCGGAGGGGAAATCAAAAATTTTTTAAAGGCTTTTAAATGGGGTAGAGAGCAGGATTCCATCGTTTTTTTTAAACATCCTTGGACTCAATGATAAAGATACCGCCTTTTTTGACAGAGATGAGCACGACGTTAACGGTGATCTCATTGGAAACGGCGTATTGGAGACGACGGGAAAGGGTCTTGTTTTTGAGGGGGTATTTTCCACCCTCCATGGAGACACCCTTGACGGTCTCATCGGCGGCAAGGATGGAGATATACTTGTAGGCACTGCGTGCGATGAGGGTGGAAGAATTTTTGAGATAATGCACGCGACTCTGACCGTCGGTCATATAGCCGTGGATATTTCGGAGATACATATCCTCCAGAATGCCGAGGTTGGACAGGGTATGATCCAGTCTGCCCGAAAGACCGCCGATGAGAATGACCTCGTCAGCGCCTGCGTCCACGGCGATCTCCAAAGCGATCTGGGTGTCGGTCAGATCCTTTTCGGCAGGGACTTCGCGGATCTCTCCGACAGCATCCCGAGGAACTTGTCCGATGGAGTCGAAATCTCCGATGAGAATGTCCACTCTCTCTCCCAGCCTGAGGGCGTTATGATAGCCCTGATCTGCCGCGATGCAAAGATCCTCGGCTTTGGGATGCTCGGTGATATTGTCAGGGTGGATGATCCCACCCGTATAAATGAATGCGCGCATAACGGCTCCTTATGATAAGCGTTGATAAATGGCTGACGCAAAGCGCCGACTGATATCGTGGGGCGCTCTCTGCCCCGATGGTAGATTACCCGATGGGGGTATAGCGGTAAATTGTTGTTTACGGGCGTATGACCAACATGGCCGTAGGGGAGGCCCTGTGTGGCCTCCCGCCAAAAAGATTGTTGACCCACAAGGATTTTGTCGATGTCGGGACGACGGGCGACCACATAGGGTCGCCCCTACGGCATAAAATGATTAACCGCTAAAAATAATTTATGAGGGTTATTGTCGTTCTGTAGGGGCGGATTCCATATCCGCCCGATATAAAAACCATTGATAAGTATGGATCTTTAGAGGGAACGGGCGGATATGGAATCCGCCCCTACGGGTTTTCGTTAATTCTCCGCTAAACAACAATTTTTAAGACCAACCTCTTGTCGGGTGATACACTTCCGTCACGGAGAGTGTCACGCGATATTGGCCGCCGCACTGCGGCAAACAACAATTTAAAAATTTTTACCCCATATTTTATACAAAATAAGTATACCATATATTTCTCAAGATTGCAAGAGAAGGGACACATAATTTTTCTCTTGTAATCGAAAAACTTTCTTCAAAGACCTACCCCAGCATCACGTCAAGCAGCATCATGGCGGCAAAGCCGAAAAGAATGCCCATGGTGGCAAGATAAGGGTGTTTTTCCCGTTCGGATTGACACTCGGGAATGAGCTCGTGCACGGCTACCAAGATCATAGCTCCCGCCGCAAATGCCAGCGCATATGGGAGAATGGCCTCGGAAAATACCACAAGAATTGCCCCCAAAACCCCGGCAATGGGCTCCACGATCCCCGAGGATTGTCCAATCAAAAAGCTCTTTTTGCGTGAATATCCCTCGCGGCGCAACGGGAGAGAGACCGCCGCACCCTCGGGAAAGTTTTGCAGTCCAATCCCCAGTGCCAGCGTAGCCGCGCCCATCATGCCCTCGGGAGTCATTTGATGCTGCAGAGCTCCAAAGGCCACGCCGATGGCCAGCCCTTCCGGGATATTGTGCAGGGTGATAGAAAAGACCGACATGAAAATGCGGTTTCTTTTGGATATTTCCGCTCGGCTTTGGGTGTTTTCCTTGCGGCGTATCAGACTTATGATTTTATCTGTACCCCACATGAAAATTCCGCCAAAAAGAAACCCAAGCGTCACGACGGCGTAGGGCGGGAGAGAAGCTCCTTCGGCTTTTTCAATGGCCGGAGCAAGCAAAGACCAATAGGCCGCCGAAATCATAACGCCCGATGCAAATCCCAGCGTGAGATTCATGATTTTTTGAGAAGGATATTTGAAAAATATTACGGTTGCCGCACCCAGCGCCGTGACGGCCCAAGTGCCGAGGGTGGCAAGTAAAGCGTATAGAGCGGTGTGATCCATCAGAGTCTCCATTCCTCCGCCACAGGGCGGCAAAAAGTTGAAAGCGGCACCGTATACATACGAAACGGTGTACTTAATAGCAAGTATATGTTTTGTCGAATTATGTGTGAAAAGAATCTGTAGAGACTTTTTTGGGCGGCAGGAAAAAAATTGATATTTTGCATCAAAGGCCTTGCATTTTTTAAAAATGTGCTGTATAATATGGGTAACTCCGCAGAAAAAAGGAGGATCTTTATAAGAACGCCCGCCCGGACGCTCAAAAGAAAGGAAAGACCATCATGACAAAGAAAAATGCAGCAATCATCGGTTACGGCGGCATGGGTAGCTGGCACGGAGATTTTCTCAAAAACAGTGATGTCGTCAATCTGATGGGTATTTATGATATTAAACCCGAAAGATGTGCTTTGGCAGAGTCCAAGGGAATTCATGCGTATGCTTCCCTTGAGCAGCTTCTCGCTGATCCCGCCATTGATTTCGTCACCATAGCGACCCCTAACGATATGCACAAGCCTCTGGCGCTCAAGGCTTTGGCCGCAGGCAAGCACGTTATCTCCGAAAAGCCTGTGACCCTCTCTTCCGCTGATCTGCAGGAGATGATCGATGCAGCAAACGCCGCAGGCAAGCTGTTTACGGTACACCAGAACCGCCGTTGGGACGGTGAGTTCCTTGTCATGCGTGATATTTACCAAAGCGGCGAGCTTGGCCCCATTCATCACATTGAATCCCGCGTGCACGGTTCTCGCGGTATCCCCGGTGACTGGCGGCAGCTTCCCGAGCAGGGTGGCGGCATGATACTGGACTGGGGTATTCACCTCATTGACCAGATCATGGGTATCGTCACCGACAAGCGTCTCAAAAAGATATGGTGCAAGTGCGACCATATCACCAATGAGCTGGTAGACGACGGCTTCAAGCTGGAAATGTACTTTGAGGATGATCTCACGGTTCACGTGGAGGTCGGTACCTCCAACTTCATCGGCCTGACCCGCTTCTATATGACGGGTCGTGACGGCTCGGCCATCATTCCCGATTGGGGTCAGCCTGCCCGCGTGGTCTGGTGCCACAACTACAACGAGAAGGAAGTGGTGCCCGTGGTCACCGCCGCCGGTATCACCAAGACCATGGCTCCCAGAAACGAGCAGTCTATCTCCGAAAAGTCCATTCCTCAGCCTGCTTCCGACGTGCACGATTACTACCGCAACTGGGTGCGCGCCATTGACGGCGAGTGTGAGCAGATCGTCACCCATCACCAGATGATGGTGGATATGCGCATCATGGAGGCCGCCTTTGAGTCTGACCGCACGGGTATGCCCGTAGACGTGGATCTGAAGTTCTGATCGATCTGTTACTTATGAAAACAAAATGCGTATGATACACAAACCGTGTATCATACGCATTTTTTGATTTGATTGTCTCAACCCTTGGCCGCGGCTTCGATCAACGCGATCAACGCGTCGTAGCCTGCCTTATCGGTGGGGGTTTCATTTGCCTGTACGGTATTGATGATGGCTTTGAGCGTCTCATATTCCATCTTACCGACGGTTTTGTTGAGGATCACACCGTTCTGATCCAGAATGACGGTGGTCGGCCATGCCGAGCCCTTGACGAGCAGGTTGTAATACGCGTCGTTTGCGTCATAGGTAAAGATCATCTTGGAGTCGGGATAATTCTCCTCTATATACTGAGGCGCTTTGTCCAGGCCGTAATCCGAGTGGATGGTCACGATCTGCACGCTGTCGGCATATTCGGATGCGATCTGATCAAAATAGGGAAGCTCTGCCTTACAGGGGCCGCACCAGGTTCCCCAGAAATTGAGGACGGTGATCTTGTCGGTCTTCTTGCTGATGCTGAAGGATTCGTCGCCCTCAACGTAGGGAAGCTTGGCACCCATACAGATATTGCCGACCTCGACACCCTTGGGAAGCTCCAGCTTGGGGGGTTCGGTCTCGCCGGGAGCCAGGGTCTCGTTGGGATCCTTTGTTTCCTTATCCTCCTCGTCTTCCTCAAAAATATCTTCGGTGGAGGGATTCTTTTCGGGTTCCTTTTCTACATCAATGAAATTACAATAGACCAGCGTGCAAGCCAGCGTGGCGATCATGGCAATACCCACAACGGTCTTGATGATCCTGTTGCGCTTGGCGATCTTTTGATTTCTTTCTTCTGTCTGGCGCATGATTTCGTTTTCCTCCTCGGCACTCATGCCTGTGGTATCGGGGATCTCATTTTCGGGAAGTACCCACTTGGAGCCCTTCCATTGGATGGCCTTGGTGGGGCAGACCGAGATGCATTCGCCGCAGTTGATACATTCGTGATCTCCAACGTGGCGGATGTCCATTTGACATTTGCTGACACAGAGACCGCAGTCGGTGCACTTTTCTTTTTCCAGCTTTACGCCGACCAGCGCGAACTTGTTGAAAAGTCCGTACAAGGCACCCAGCGGGCAGATGAAACGGCAGAACATACGGAAAATGAACACACAGGTCACAAGAATGCTGACCATGAGTAAGAACTTCCAGGTAAACAGCGGGCCCAGCATACCGAACATACTGTCATTGACCTTGTTTGCAAGCAGACCCATCGCGCCCTCCAGGGTACCGGCGGGGCATATGTACTTACAGAACGCGGGCAGAGGGAAATCCCGGAACATATACATGAAGGGAATGATGAAGACGAACACGGCCAGCACCACGTACTTGAACCAGGAGAGCACCCGTGTCACCTTGTTTTTCTTGAGCTTGGGCGTGGGGATCTTATGCAAAAGCTCCTGGATGAGGCCGAAGGGGCAGAGGAAACCGCAGATCCAGCGGCCAAAGAGCAGGCCGTAGAGCGCGATCACGCCGAACACGTAGAAGGGCAGGGTGTGGCTGCTTTCGGACAGGGAGTTTTGCAAAGAGCCGAGGGGGCAGGCACCCGACGCACCCGGACAGGAATAACAGTTGAGGCCGGGGGTGCAGATGTTTTTCAGAGAGCCCTTATAGATATTTCCCGTTGCAAAGCCCTTGAGCTGGGCATTGAACAGGAGCGCGGCATAGAGTTGGATCCAGCGGCGCTTGGTGGGGAGGTGCTTTGCGCACCATGCTTTGAATTTTTTCATGTTCCCTCCTTAGCCGAGACCGATGCACTCGGTGCAAATGCGGATGGCCTTTTGCAGAACGTCGTTCATGCCGTCATTGAAAATACCCAGCAAAATGAACACAACGGCAACCAGCAGAACACCGCCGCGAACCAACCATAGCGCAATGGTTCTGCGCTTTTTCGTAGCCACGAGCAGGTGGATTTTTTGGGTCAGCTTCTGCAGAGGATTTCGGGGCTCCGCCGTTTGAGAGGCGGTAGCGGACTTGTCCTTATTGGAAAACTTCTTGGCGGCAAATTTCGTCAGCGTCAACTCTCTCTTCAAGCTATCATAGCACGCATAGGTCGTTACCCCGATGGCCAACAGTCCCAGCAATGCGGCGGGAATGACAAAGTTCATCGCGGAGACGATATCCTCGGTCAGCCCTTCTCCGATGTCGTCAAAATGAGACAGGTCAAAGAGGTAGATACAGCAAGGTACGGCGACAGCAACGCATACCACCGCGGCAACCACCACAGAGATCAAGCGGAGGGTATGCTCTTTTTTGATGAGAGCTTTGACAGCTTTGGGGCAGCTTTCGGTATCCACCCGCGCACTCATGCGCTTGATGGCGGCGGCGGGATGCATTTCTCCGCGCGGCTTTTTGGCATCGCGGGGGAGAACCAACGTCAAAATACCGCCTGCAACGATGCAGACAGCGCACAAGATCAGAGGAATCGCAATGCTTTTGAGAGCGGCCGTCACGGTTTCACGGGAATACGTGCCCTCGCCGCCGTCATAGATATGCAACGCGGAACAAATGAGCACGATACCGCAGACCAGGAGTAGGAGTGACTGGACGATGCCGTACACCAGATATATGATTTTTTTATTTTTTTCGGTCATATCGGTTTCCTTTCTCCTAAACGGGAAAATATATTCATTCTATTGTACCATAAAACAAGGGATTCGTCAAGTTCTGCGACAACTTTTTTTGTGTGGGCGCGCAACATCCCTTGACAAATGCCGAATTTTGGTTTATAATGCCCATGTAAAATGCGGAAGTGTTTGAGCTCCCCTCAAAAAACTCTCTTGATCCACACAAATGATATACGAAAGGGAAAGCAATATGTCTGTCAAGAATATTCCCGAGCTGTTTGGCAGTATGGTATTTAACGACGAGGTCATGCGTCAGCGCCTCCCCCGTGAGGTCTACAAGTCTCTTACCAAGACCATTGCTACGGGCGGTACCATCGACCCTGCCATCGCCGACGTTGTGGCCAACGCCATGAAGGACTGGGCAATTGAAAAGGGTGCGACCCACTATACCCACTGGTTCCAGCCCCTCACAGGCGTGACCGCCGAAAAGCACGATGCCTTTATTGCACCCATCCCCGGTGACCGCGTGGTCATGGAATTCTCGGGCAAGGAGCTCATCAAGGGCGAGCCCGATGCGTCCTCCTTCCCCTCGGGCGGCTTGCGTGCCACCTTTGAGGCGCGTGGCTACACCGCGTGGGATCCTGCGTCTTATGCCTTTGTCAAGGATCGCACGCTCTATATCCCTACGGCGTTCTGCTCCTACACGGGCGAAGCGCTGGACACCAAGACCCCGCTCCTCCGCTCCATGGATGCCATCAGCCGTGAGGCACTACGCATTCTCCGCCTGTTCGGGGACACAACGACGAGACGCGTGACCACCACCGTGGGCGCTGAGCAGGAGTATTTCCTCATCAAAAAAGAATACTTTGAAGGTCGCAAGGATCTTCTCTATTGCGGCCGCACTCTCTTTGGCGCACCTGCGCCCAAGGGACAGGAGATGGATGACCACTATTTCGGCCCCATCAAGCCCAAGGTAGCCGCGTTTATGAAGGAGCTGGATGAGGTGCTGTGGACGCTGGGTGTCAACGCCAAGACCGAGCACAACGAGGCTGCGCCCTCTCAGCATGAGCTGGCACCCGTTTATGCCACCACCAACATGGCCGTAGACCAGAATCTGCTCACCATGGAGTACATGAAGCTGACTGCCGAAAAATACGGGATGGTCTGCCTGCTCCACGAAAAGCCCTATGCGGGTGTCAACGGCTCGGGTAAGCACAACAACTGGTCGCTCTCTACCGATGACGGCCGCAATTTGGTCAAGCCCGGCAAAAATCCCCGGGAAAACACCCTGTTTTTGCTGCTTTTGGCCGCCATTGTCCGCGCGGTGGACGAGTATCAGGATCTTTACCGTATGTCGGTCGCTTACCCCGGCAACGATCACCGTCTGGGTGGATACGAAGCACCGCCCGCCATCATTTCTCTCTTTCTCGGTGAAGAGCTGGACGAGATCATCGATTCCATCGTAGAGGGTGTGGACTATGCCAAGCACGCCGCGCACACCATGAATCTGGGCATTCCCTCGGTGCCTACCTTCCGCAAGGACACCACCGACCGCAACCGCACGTCACCCATCGCGTTTACGGGCAACAAGTTTGAGTTCCGTTCACTGGGCTCGTCGCAGAATATTGCACTTCCCAATATTGTTTTGAATACCACGGTTGCCAAGGTTTTGTGTGACATGGCTGACCGCCTGGAGGGTGCGGAGGATTTCTCTGCAGCTGTATCCGAGGTCATCCGTGAGACGTTTAAAAACCACAAGCGCATCATCTTCAACGGCAACGGTTATTCCGCCGAATGGACGGCAGAGGCCGCCCGCCGCGGATTGCTCAATCTCCGCACCACCGTGGAGGCCTGCGAGACCTTGACCGATCCCAAAAATATTGCCCTGTTTGAAAAATTTGGGGTTCTCAGCGAGGTGGAGCTCCGCTCCCGTCAGGAGATCATGATGGAAAACTACGCCAAGGTGCTCAACATCGAGGCGCAGACCATGATCATCTTGGCATCCCGTCAGATCATCCCTGCCGTAGAAACTTACCTTGGACAACTTTCCAAGACGGCTGCTGACAAGCAGAAGGTCTGCGGAGACGAGGCTATCATCCTTGAAAAGGAGCTGATCACCCGTCTGTCTACTCTGAACGCCAAGGCCTTCCGCGCGGTAGAGGCGCTTCGTCAGGCTGACCGCGAGGCTGCCGCCGCAGGAGATGCTCATGCCGTAGCCTGCGCCTTCCGCGACAAGGTCATTCCCGCCATGGCATCTCTCCGCGCACCCGTGGACGAGATGGAGACCCTCATGCCTTCCGAGCTGTGGCCTTTGCCGACGTACGGAGAAATGACGTATCAGCAGTAAAGTTTTCAAAAACTCCCGATATTCGAAAAAATCAAACATCACAGACTAAAAGCGTGATGTTCTTATCGGAAAAATCACAAAATAAAAAGTTCCCGCAGACCAATCAATCAAACGGTTGGCGGGAACTTTATTTTTATCAGCATATGAAACGGCTAAAGAAAAGACTCCTACTTCACACAAGGGAGTCTTTTATAATCTGAACATTTTCGTGTATAGGTTTTGTTCCATCAAGGCGAACGACTTTACACTGCAATGTTTTTAACCAATTTTCAATTTTATCGGGAGATCTTTTTTCTGCATAAGCAAAGAACGCTTCTTCTTGCTCGTACATATCTCCGCCAGGCAGAACTCTCTCTCCAAATTTATCAATGGCCCTCTGTCGTATCCGTTTCATACGGATATCCCAAGGCACATCAAGATAAATCACTATGTTATAATATTCGTTTATTTCTTCTGTCATATTACCGTTAACGGCCGAGAAAACAAAGCAGGGGTTTTGCTTGATATCTTCCAAAAGTAACCATTCAACTTCTTCACGTGTTTTGGGTGATGAATACGGAATATCCGCAGATATAAAATAATAGTGTTCTACATCCATGTGCTTAAAATTCAATTCTTTGGCGAGCGCTCCAGCAAGCGTTGTTTTTCCGCTACCGTTAAGACCACATATACATATTCCGCACTTCATATCACACCACCTGATTTATCGCAAATTTCGCATTTGTAATACAAAGACCTCGGGCGAAGCTCATACCTATTATTCCTCCGCATAGAAGCAATCATATTTCCACCTTAGCGGATTCTCGTCAATATATTTTGCAATTTTTTCGTAATCTTGCCGATCACGAATGACGTGATCGTGAAAACCGCGTTGCCATATTGTGGCATCTCCATATTGACAATGTATCTCTTTAGACGCATTCATTTTGATATACCCAATGACCTTTGAAATAATGGACCGACCTCGTAGGGGCGATTCACGAATCGCCCGCAACTCTTCGTCATCGGTTATTATGATGATAAAATGAATATGATTCGGCATAATAACATACATATCTATGGTTGCCTTATGCCGTTCGGGAATATTCTGTATGATTTCGTTTAGAATTTTCCCATAATCCGTCAATTTTGTTTCGGGCGATTCGTGAATCGCCCCTACGACACGGGACAGCGTACACTTTCTGTTATGCGTACATATTGTTATAAAATATGCACCGGGCGTACTGTAATCGAAATTTTTTAATCTTAAACGTTTTCTTTTTGGCAATTCTTTTTCTCTATTCATATTTCATCACCCACTCCATGATAGCACAAATCGGCAGAGAAAACAATCTCTCTGCCGAAATTTGTAAATGTCCTTATAAAAGTCTCGTATCTACTTTTATTCTTCCCAATTCTCCGTTAAGGACAACAGGTCACCTCTAAAAACTCTCTTGATGGAGAATCCGTGGTAACTTTTCCGTCATATTTCACGCTTTCGCTTGCGAAAGCGATTTTCCCTTCGCGTAGCTCTACTACGCGTGCGAAAAATTGTATCATCTGACGAAAAACTTCCTCACGGCTCTCTCGCCAATAGAGT
>JAGASP010000119.1 GCA_017621695.1 Clostridia bacterium | reverse complement strand
GGCGCTGCATCCACGCCCTTGTATACAATGGCCAGACCGTTGATAACGCCGCGAACGCTGTTGTTTCCATCCACAGCGGCCGAGCGGCGCACGTAATTGTCGCCCGACAGGGTCACCATGGTGGTAGATCCGCCACCGTCAAACAAAATGGCGGTCTTGAGCTCCAGCTCCTCGCAGAGGCGAGAGAGATTTTCCATGGTGCAGGAAGAACGGCTGCCATCCGCCTTGGGGGTGGTGGAAACCAACAAAGGCGTACCGTCGGCGCGCAGACCTACGATGGAGCAGGGATAGTTGGTCTTGTTGCCCTGCTGACCCGTGTAACGGCCATTTTCAATGAGGGTAAAGAAGCCGCTGATGGCCTCGGTTACCGTGGCCCACTTCGCCTTTTGGGTGGAGTTAAAATTGTCGCTGCCCACAGAGCAGGCAAAGGAAACGCTGTCTCCCACGGCATACTTGCCCTTGATGTTATTGATGGCGTTGCCGCGTGCCGACACCACGATGGTATTCGCATTGATGGCAGGACGCGTGGTCTTGTCGCCGCTTTCAAAAATGGCGGTGATCTTACCCGTCACGTTGCCGGTAAAGCTGAACGCGGTGTTGCTCGATTCGATATACAGCTCGTAAGCATCCTCAAAAGCCATGCTTTCGGCGCCGCCGCGATGGTTGTAGATGATAGTGGAGTTGGGTGCGGGAAGACGGTTGATACCCTGCACCATCGCGGATTTATTGTTGGTCGTATTGGACAGCTTAATGGTCACGGTGGGCTTGCCGATCATGTAAGAGCCGTCGGAAAGCACCGCAAACACAGGGCCGAGAGATGCGGGCGTACCGCGCTCCACGTTGTCGGTCTTGGCGAGGTTGTTCTCGTCGCTGATCTGAGGCGTTGCCCAGATCTCACCGTCAATGATCTGCAAGCCACGGGAAACGGACACGTGCTTGACACCGGGGCCGGTGGCAGCGATACCGTCGCCATCATAGTCGGTGTGGTAAACGATCCACGGGTCTCCGTTGACTGCGGCGATCACGGTGGAATCCGTATGCGTTTCGTTGTACTTGACAGCAGACGTACCCATGGTCGCGCGGCTCCAGTTGTAGGTACCGCCGTTGAGCACCTTAAAGGTAACGTTCTTGGCACCGTTGAGGTCAATAACATTGACAAGACCCTCGCGGGACAGGCTGTACTTACTGCCCGAGGTCAGGGTCATCTGGGTCAGGGTCACACCGGTGTCCTGACCGTTCAGCTTGATGTTCTCCGCATGGATCACATCAGCGCCCGTGATGGGATTGACTTTGGCATTGGCCGTCAGGGTCATGGCCGCCGCCCCAAGCAACAGGGTTGCCGCCAAAATCAAAGACAGCACTTTGTTTTTTCTTTTCATAGTAATCTCCATTCTGCCGAACACGGCAGGTTCATATGTAAGGCACCTCTAAAGACTCTGTTGGCGAGATCGTTTTTGAAGTTGCCTGTAGTTTGGGTTTGAAAAGCCGCACAAGGACGGGCCGTTGTGCGGTTTTAACATACAAAGGATCTTCTCTAAAGGCAAGGATCAGACCATCATCGTAGGGCTGAGTCCGCCCATGAGGATCCACAAAAAGAGGAACACAAGGCAAAGGATGCCGAGCACCACCAGCATGGGGACGAACATCATCCGCACCGCGCCGAAATAGGTGGCTGCGCACTCCTGAAAGCGGTTCATGGGCTTGCCGCGCTTGGTGACGGGCTTTGGTTTGTTCGGGCGATTGCCCCCCAGTCCTTTTCCGACGGGGGACATATCGGCAACCGTAGAGCCGTCATCGATCCAAGTGATCTTTTCTCGCTTCTTTTTGGGAGCTTTCTTATGCTGCTTACTCATAGCGTATCACTCTTCATCGGACAGAAGGTGGCAAGCGGCGAAGTGTCCGGGCTCGTATTCACGGTACACAGGCACGTCGGTCTTGCACTTCTCTGTTGCGTGAGGGCAACGCGTATGGAAGCGGCAACCCTTGGGGGGATTGGCGGGAGAAGGGATGTCGCCCGACAGGGCAATTCTTTCCATCTTCTTGTCGGGATCGGGGTTGGGGATCGCCGAGAAGAGCGCCTTGGTGTAAGGGTGGAGGGGGTTCGCGAAGATGTCCTTCTTGTTACCGAATTCCACCATGGAGCCAAGGTACATAACGCCGATCTTGTCGGAGATGAACTTGACCACCGACAGGTCGTGAGAGATGAACAGGTAGGTGAGTCCTCTTTCCTTCTGCAGCTTCTTGAGCAGGTTGATGATCTGCGCCTGAATCGACACGTCCAGCGCAGATACGGGCTCGTCACAAACCACCAGCTTGGGGTTGACGGCCAAAGCACGCGCGATACAGATTCTCTGGCGCTGACCGCCCGAAAACTCGTGGGGATAGCGCTCGTAGTAGTAGTCGCGCAGACCGCACTGCTCCATCAGATTGAGAACGTAGTGCTTGACCTCGGAGGGAGGCACGATCTTGTGCACCTTGACAGGCTCGGACAGAATGTCGCCCACGGTCGCTCTGGGAGGCAGAGAGGAATAAGGATCCTGGAAAATGATCTGCATCTCGGTGCGCAGAGAGCGCATCTGGGAATTTGTATAGTTGGTAATATCCTTACCGTCGAAAATGATCTGACCGCCGCTGGAGGGGTGGAGCTTCAGAATGGTACGACCCATGGTGGTCTTACCGCAGCCCGATTCACCCACGATACCCAGCGTTTCACCGGGATGGAGCACGAAGGATACGTCATCTACAGCGATAAGCTCCTGCTGTACCTTACCCGTCAAGGATTTCTTGATGGGGAAAGCCTTGCGGAGGTGATTGACCTCCAGAATGGGCTTGGGCTCGGAGGACACGGCCTCGGTTACTTTCTTTTCATCAGCCATGATATTCCTCCTCTCCGTACAGATGGCAGGACACGAAATGCGTGGGGCTTACCTGGATCATACCGGGATAGTCGCCCGAGCATTTGCCAATGCATCTGTCACAGCGCTCCTTGAAGTAGCAGTGGTTGGGCATATTCACGGGGTTGGGAACGTTACCGGGAATATTGAACAGGGTATCGGAATCCGAGTCCATGGTGGGCTTGGATTTCTGCAGACCGATGGTGTAGGGGTGGCGGGGATCATGGAAGATCTCCTGCACGGTTCCCTTCTCAATGACACGGCCTGCGTACATGACCACCACATAGTCGGCCATTTCGGCAATGACGCCCAGGTCGTGGGTGATGAGCATGATGGAGCCGTTGATCTTGTCCTTGAGGTCACGGAGCAGATCCAGAATCTGCGCCTGAATGGTCACGTCAAGGGCGGTGGTCGGCTCGTCGGCAATGATGAGGCGGGGATTGCAAGCCAGCGCCATGGAGATCATGACACGTTGACGCATACCGCCCGACAGCTCGTGGGGGAAAGAATTGTAAACGCGCTCGGGCGCGGCAATGCCTACCAGCTTGAGCATCTCCATGGAACGGTTCTTGGCCGTTTCCTTGGTCGCACCGGGGGTATGGATAAAGGTAACCTCGTCAAGCTGATTACCGATGGTAAACACGGGGTTGAGGGAGGTCATAGGCTCCTGGAAGATCATAGAGATCTGTCGGCCGCGGATGCAGTGGATCTCACGCATGGGCATCTCAGCGATGTCATAGACCTTATCCTCCATCTCGTAGATGGGGTTACCGCTCTCGTCGTTTTCGCCCGTGGGAATGGTGTTGCCATGGCTATCACGCTTGAAATCGTAAGAATTGAAGCGGATGCTGCCCGAAACGATCTGACCCTGAGGGCCCTGCAACAGGCGCATGACCGACATACTGGTCACGGACTTACCGCAACCCGACTCACCCACAATACCCACGACCTTGTTGCGGGGAATATTGAAGGATACGCCGTTGACGGCCTTTACCACGCCCTGATCCGTAAAGAAGTAAGTATGCAGATCCTCGATCTCCAGAATGTTGGCAGGATCCTTCATCTCTGTGACGAACTCACTTTCGGCCGCACGGCGGTACTTTTTCTTTTCCAGGCGATTCATTTCCTTGCGGTTCGCCTTGGCGATGGCACGGATCTCCTTGCCCGACAAATAATGAGAATTTTTCTTTTCAGCCATGGAGATCACCTCCTCATCTTGGGGTCAAGGGCGTCGCGCAGACCGTCGCCGACAAAGTTAAATCCAAGCACGGCGATGATGATGCAGACACCGGGAGGTCCCCACACGTTGATGTAGTTTTGCAGGATATTGGGATCCTCTGCTACGATATTGATCATGGTACCCCACGCAGCGTAAGGCGCGCGGACACCCATGTTCAGATAGGAGAGAGATGCCTCGTAAAGGATCATGCTACCAAGGCTCAGGGTCATGGACACGATGAGCTGGGGCATGACGTTGGGAATGAGGTGCTTGAAGATCTTACGGGGGATGGAGTAACCCATCGCTTCAGCAGCCACCATGTATTCCTGCTCACGGAGAGACAGGATCTGACCGCGCACAAGACGTGCGGTACCCGGCCAGGAGAACAGCGTCAGATACGCCATCAGATAGTAAATACGGAATTGCGACTCCACGCCGGCAGAGTCCAGAAGCGTACCGATGATCAGCAGGATAGGGAATCCGGGCAGACACATCAGAATATCACAGACTCTCATGATGATGTTATCCACCACACCGCCAAAATAACCCGCGATACCGCCAAAGACAATACCGAAGAGGGTGATGGCAAACACGGCAATAAAGCTGACCATCAGGGAGATACGGCCACCGTACATGAGACGGGTGAACACGTCACGTCCGCCCTTGTCCGTACCGAGGATATGATTTCCGTCCGGCTCAGCCAAGGAATTGATGGTAACGCCTCTCTCCGTGACCTGCACAAAGGTGAACTCCTGTCCGTCCTTGGTGTACGTCACTTCCTGACGGGTATATTCCACCTTACCCGAGGTATCCTGCTCGGTCTCGCCCCATGCCGTATAGACCACGGGACCCAACCAGCAGAACAGGAAGAGGCTGACGATCATGATAAGGCCGATCACGCTCAGCTTGGAGCGGAAGAAACGGCGCATGACCATACGGCCGGGGGACATGAGTCGGACGTTTTTGTCCAGAGGCTCATTATCGGCCACGGCAGAAGCCTCTGCGGCTTCGGGCTCTTGGGTTTGCAGGAGCTTTTCATTGTTTTGATCCATGATGCAACCTCCTTAACCCAATTTCACGCGAGGATCAACCACAGCATACATCAGATCCGCGAGAAGCACACCCAGCACGCTGAGGAGAGCCAGGAACATATTGTAGCCCATGATGAAGGGGATATCCGCTTCGATCATAGCCTTATATGCGATGTTACCGATACCGGGCAGGTCAAAGACCTGCTCGGTAATAATGGCACCCGAGAAGAGGGAGGGCAGAAGGCCTGCAAGCGACGTAACAAGGGGGATCAAGGTATTGCGGAAGGCGTGCTTGTAGATAACCTTTCGCTCCTTGAGACCCTTAGCACGGGCTGTACGGATATAGTCCGAGTTCAGGACCTCCAGCATATTGGTTCGGGTCATTCTCATACGGGCACCGATGCTCAGAATCACCACCGTCAAGACAGGGATAAACATATGCTTGAGGTAGTCAAGGAACAGGGCTGCACCTGTATAGGAGTGCGTGGCGTCCACCAGACCCGACGGTGGGAACCACCCAAGTTTGTTTGCGAACAAGTCCTTGAGCACTTGCCCGAAGAAGAAAGCCGGCAAGGAAATACCGATCATAACCAGCACCGTCACGAGATAATCGCGGAAGGAATACTGGTGGGTTGCGGCCGTGATACCCAAGGGAATCGCGATCATAAATTCAAATATGGTCGCTATGAAAGCCACCGCGAACGATACGCCCATGTGATCGCGGATAACGTCAATGACGGGAGAACCGTACTTGAAGCTGGTGCCGAAATCGAACTGACACAGCTTGACAAGCCAGTTGCCGTAGCCCTTGAGGATACCCACAAAGCTGTCATCCTCGAGGCCGTACAGCTCTTTCATGTTCTGTACGGTCTCCTCAGGAATGACGGCACCACCCTGGTTCATAGCGGCGATCTTATTTTCAATAAAGTCCACAGGCATGGATCTGACCAGAATATAGATGATCAGAGACACACCCAAGAGGATCAGCACGGCCAGCGCCAATCTCTTAATAATGTATTTTAACATAAGTCACCCCGATGGATTAATCAGGCGGCGAATTCAATTTCCCAAATGCGGTCCAGGGGAGAGGTGTAGGGGTTCAGTTCCGTGGGAAGAGATTCTGCCTTAATTACGTTGGCATCGTATGCGTAGAGCACCTTTCTCTGGTAGACGGGAAGCTCCACAGCCAGGTCAAGCACCTTGCTCATGGCATCCTTGTAGATGGCAGTACGGGTTGCCTGGTTTTCGGTTTCACGAGCGCTGTCGATCAGCTCGCTCAGCTCGTTGAGGATCTGGGTCTCCTCGGGGTAGGTTGCGGGAGATGCGAGGATCTCGCGGTAACCCCAAGCCAGGGTAGAGGTAGCGGAGGAGTTCTTGTGGTAGACCTGATACATATCAGGGTCAATGGTAGAGCCCCAAGCAGCAGCCCAAACCTCCAAAGAACCGGTGGACAGCTTGGTCAGTGCCTGCGTATCGGGCACGACTTCGATATCCCAACCGCACTCGTTGAGCAGGTCAGCCGCAGACTGGAAGGTCTGGTAGGTGGGGTGCTCGGTCAGGTTTGCACCTGCGATGGTGAAGGTGATGGACAGAGCGGCATCGCCTGCAGATACGCCGGCAGCCTCCATGTAGTCCTGGATGGTCTTCTTGGCTTCTTCTCTGTTGAACTTGATGGCAGGATAGTTGTGGTAGTTGTCACGGCTGTTGTTACCGCTCTCGTCCTTGGGGAATGCCCAGGAAACGGTGGACATAGGCCAGTAGATGTTCTCTGCCATACCGGTAGAGTAGTAGGAAAGCGCGAGGCTGGTATCCATAGCGGACATGATGGCCTTACGGATGTTGATGTTGGGAACCTTACCGGCATTGACACCGATATAACCGTAACCCAGCTGGTCAGTCCAAGCCTTCTGGATGCCCTGCTCTGCCAAACTGTTGATGCGGTCGATGTTATCCTGGGTAAACTGAGGCGTTACGAAGTGCACGGAACCGTCAGCCAGAGCGTTCAGCGCGTTGGAGGCACTGACGACCTGATAACGGACCTTCGAGATCTTGGGAGCGCCAAGGAGGAAGTTCTCGTTTGCCTTGAAATAAACGACGTTGTTGCTATAGAAATCGTTGCCTGCGGGGTTGTCACCGTCGGTGCTGTTGGTTGCCTTATAAGCGCCTGCGCCCATAGGAACCTTTACGTTTCTGGGAGACTGGAGCACGGTGGTGTGGAATTCGTACTTACCGTAATCCACGCCGAACTTGTTGTTGGGAATATCAACGGTATAGCCCTCTGCATAGTAGTGCTGAGGAGCCACAGAGAATGCGAAGTTCCAGATCGCCTTGGGGTCAACGCCGTTGATGGTGATCTGCAGGACGTCGTACTGGTCAGCATTGGCTACAGTACCGTCAGCGTTGTGCTCGTGTGCAACAGTATAAGTGCCGTTCTTAGCGGTCACGGTGGAGACGTCGGTGGTGTGGCCGAGAGAAACGATACCCGAAATGTTGGGGATAGCCAGCTGGCCGTCCTTCATGTTTTCGTGCAGGATGACTTCCTTAGCCTGTGCGGTATACTCGGTGATGAGCTTCTGAGAGGTTGCCCAGTACATGAGGATCTGGTGCAGCTCCTGCTGGATCTTGGAATCGTAAACGTAGGTGATAGCGGAATCCTTATCCTTTACAACGTCGGGGTTGTAGTTGCGGATGACCTTCTTGATCTTGGACTTGATATCCTTGTTGTTGGCATCCTTTTCGTACTCGATGGTTACGTAACCCTCGGCGTACATGAAGGAAGTCACCTCGTCAAACTCACCGGTGGACTTATAGGGCTCGTCCAGATAAGCTTCCTTTGCGCTGACGTAGTCGGTGTTCAGCTCTTCCTTGAAGTACTGCAGGGTCTTCTCGTAGTCTTCCTTGAGCTGTGCGTTGGTCACGGCATTGGGATCGTTGGATACAGCCTCCTTATAACCGCTGGAGAGGCTATGGGTGTTGATCGCGTCGATCATCTGGCTGTAGCTTGCGTTGTAAGTACCCTGCGTCTGGGTCTTACCAACCTGCATATAGAGGTTGATGAGCTCGTTGATTCTGTTCTGTGCGCGCGTCGTAGCACCCTTGGAGATGGTGTCGTCGGTGTTGGTGGAATCAGAACCGAACTTCTGGGTACGGTAGTCCTGCAGACCCACGATATCGGTGGAGTACATGGTGTTGGAACCGGTGTACACGGGATCCAGATAGACGTACAGGTTGAAGAGCACGTCCTCAATGGTCAGGGGCTGACCGTCGGAGAACTTGATGCCGTTCTTGATAACGAAGGTATAGGTGGTCTGATCCTTAGCGGAATCATACACGATGTCATAATCCTTAACGACAACTGCCTCGCCGTCGCCGCAGGCAACGGTTACCTTGCCGTTTTCGTAGCCGGTCGTCAGCATACCGATCTGGGTCATACTGACAATGGTGCCGTCAGGAGCGGTGGTCGAATAGAAGGGGTTGAACAGACCGTCCAACTCATCGGACATGATGACCAATGCGTCAGGCAGCTGCTTTTGCGGTTGTAACTCTTCCTCATCCTTGCCGCAGGACGCGAACATGGTTACGCATCCCAGCAGCATGGCTGCACAGAGGAACAAGCTCAGGATTCTTGTCTTCATTTTTCTTTCCTCCAATATAGATATATCGATTTTAAAAGTTGACTTGGGTATATAGCTCAGACACCGGGGGTAACGGTGACTTCGCCGCTTTCGTAATCGGGCTCTGCCTTCATGTTGGCAGCGTTCTCGCCCGTCGATACGGTTACGTTGGCATTGTCGATGGCCGAAGCGTCACCCTGGCCAAAGATCAGGCCGATGGTATAGTCATTCGGCAGATTTCCGGTATTCAACACCAGATTGCCGCTGACCGTCACGTTTTCAAACACCGCGCCTTCAGCAGCAATACCCGCCAGCAAGCCAAAGCTCACACCGTTTGTGCGGGAACCGGCAAAAATTTCATAAGTGATATCCGCGAAGTTAACGTCACGAATTTCTGCAGTGTCGGAAATTCGGCCGAACAGACCGCCAAAGCGAGCGGCACCGTCCGCCTGGATCACCTTGACACCCGAAATGGTATGGCCGTTACCGATGATCTTACCGGTAAATTCGCCCTGTGCCAGCGTCGTGCTCCAGACAACGTTCGAAAAATCAAGGTCGGCATAGAGAATATAGTTGCCGTTCAAACGGCTTCTGTTCTTGAACTGCTGGGCGTTGTAGATTCGGAACCATTCGCCTTCCGTCCAGGTCGTATAGAGCTTGATGGTTTCGGTCTTGGTAAACGTACCCGTCTCAGGATCCCAGTTACCCGTGATCTTTTCGGGTGCGGGCTGGGTGAGTGCCGCGTCAAGATACACCTTGTCAAACGTCATGCCGTCACGCACGGGGAATTTCTTCATATCAATGTCCCCCGTCGTCATATCCCATTCGGGCAACTCCAGCTCGATGGAGGAGACGGCTTCACCGATCTGCTGGGAAGCACCGTTTGCGTCAACAGCGTAAAATTCAAATTCAAAGTAGGGGATCCATGCAGCATACAGGGTCATATAATTTTCCCCTGCGCTGTAGTCACCCTTGGGATCTACCGTCATGGGCTTGGAGAAGTCCCACTTTTTGGCGTAGGTATATCCCTGCTCTTTTCCGGACTCGGAGCAGAGCTGTCCGTATTCATCCAAAGCTTCTCCCTGCGCATTGACACGGGGCGTGCGCTCCTGGTACCAACCGGCCAAGAAATAGCCGTCGTTGGATACGCTGTAGCGTGCACCGTCCCCTCTCATGGCGTCATCGGGAGTCAGCAAATAGGCATACTTGTTACCGCTACTGTCGGTTTTCATGTCATCCAAGGAAAAGACGTCCACGACGTATACGTCGTTGGTTCCTGCCAACACGCCCGAGCCTACGTCAAAGCGCACGCTGACAGAATGCCCTTCCTCGTCAAGAGCTGCATACGTGTCCTCCCATTTGCCGCAGGCCGTGATACACGCGACCGTCAAAAGCAGCAAAACGAAAAGGAACGACAGCTTCCATAATTTCTTCATTTCTGATACCTTCCTAAACGACTGATTCCGAGGGGCAAGGAGGCATTAAGCCTCCTTACCTTCCTCCTCGGTCTGATGTTCGGTAGTTTCTTTTGCCTCGGCTTCTGTCTTTTCAGCCTCGGCTGCCTTGTCCTCGCTCTTTGCCTCCTTTACCTTCTTATCTTTGGTTTTGGGAGCCTTTTGAGGCTTAGGCGTATGGCGGTGACGGTGGATGGACTGTGCCACAACAAAGGCAAGCAGCAGGACGGCGACCAGGGAGGATACCGTTGCCACAACAGTCACGACCGTCAGCTTGTCGATCTGCTCGGCAGGCGTTTCGGGGGTAGGTGTGGGGGTCGTTTCGGGAGTAGGCGGCGTTTCGCCCTGCTCCAGATATTCCAGATTTGCGATACGCTTCTGTGCCTCAAGAAGTCTTGCGTATTCTGCCATGACCTCGGTGATACCGCGCTGCTCGTTGCTGGCGATGAGGTTGTAAGCAGCGGCAGCGGCCTCAACGAGAGGCTTATCCGAAAGCGACACGGTTTCGGGCAGAAGCTTCATGGCCGCAAGGAAGGCTTTGGTGAGATCATCCGCGGCAACCGCACCGTCAATGAAGGTGCCGAAGTACTGCTCCATAATAAAGGTATCGTAGTAAAGGCCGTTCACAGGGCGAACCACCGTGATGGGCTTTTCCACGTAGCCGATATAGTCCACGAAGTTCGCGCCGTAGAAAATATTTCCGGGCATATCCGTGGCGTTCCACATGAAGTAAGGCAGGATTTCGATGGCATCATATTCCACCTCGGTCACGCCGTCACCCAGTACGTAGGTGTAGGTACCCTTGCCGGGCAAATGCAGACCGCTGGCAAAATAGTCGAAGTCAAAGGCTTCCTCCAAAGCAGGAGCTCTGTAGCTTGTAAAGGTTACGGTGGAGAGTGCCTCACAGGCAAAGAAGGCCTTGTGTCCCACAGCGACCAGCGTCTCGGGGCAAACGACATAAGATACGTCAGAGCCTGCGAACGCCATTTCGCCGATGCGGGTGGTATTTTCTGCAACGGTGAAGGCATTTTGGCCCTTGATGGGTGCATAGGTGATGAGCTCCAGACCGTTGGGAACCACGAAATACAGAGATCCGTCAATGACTCGAACGGTGTCGCCGATATCGTAGGTGTTGGTCTGTGCGGCAAATTCCTTGCCGTTGAAGGTCTCATAAACCGTGGTTTCAAAAGCGGAAACGCGGCACATAGCGAAGGGGTTATCACCCAGCGTCGTCAGCGCGTCACCCAGCTTGACGGTCACATCGGTCACCTCTTCCTTGAGGAAGGCGTGTGTGCCGATGGAGGTAGCGGCAGACAGATCAAGATCTGTAAGAGAAGTGAACGCAAACGAATAATCGCCAATGTTGAGAGCCTTATCAAGGCCGGAGGCTTCAGCGAGGGCATTACAGTAGGAGAAGGCACCTTCACCAACCGTTACACCTTCGGCAAGCGTGATCTTGGTAAGCTCTTCGATCTGATAGAACGCGTACAATTCGATCTCGGCGCAGGCAGAAAGCTTGACTTCGGTCAAGGCCGTCTCGGCAAATGCGTTGCTGCCAACCTTTGTTACCTTGGAAAGATCCACGTCCTTGAGGGTAGTACAGCCCATAAAGGCTCTTTCGGGAATGACGGTCAGCGTGTCGTTCAGCTTCACGGAAGTCAAGGAACGGCAATATGCGAACGCATCGCTCTTAAGCTCGGTCACGGAAGCAAGATTTGCCTCGGTGATGACAGGCGCATAGTAATAATACTGATAGAGGCCGTCGGCGGTGACAGCGGGAAGCGTCATAGCAGAATCGGTGTAGGCGTAGAGTACGTCGCCCGAGAAGGCCTCAGAGCCAATCGAGACAACACCCGAAAGGTCGATGTCCTTGAGGGATGCCGCATTATAGAACGCGCGGTTGCCAACGGTAACGTTCTTGCCCATGGCAACGGATTCCAGCTTGGCGGCGTTGCCAAAGGCTTCTCTGCCGAGGATAACGTTGTCACCGATGGTCAGATTCTTCAAAGCGGAGGTATAGACGAAGTAATAGATCTTGTCCCCGTTTTCGTTTTCTGCACTTTCCTTTTCAAAGTTGGCGTTCTGGTGCAAAGCGAAGGCACGGTCACCAATGACCGCATCCTTACCGATGGTCACGGACGCAAGCTCTTTACACTCATAGAAAGCGGCATTGCCGACTGTCATACCCTCAGGAATGACCACCGTCGTGATGCGGGTACCCGTAAAGGCACGGTCACCGATCTTGTTGAGTCCCTCAAAGGAGGGCAGCTCAGTCATGGCGGTATTCGCAAAGGCGCTGTTGCCGATCTCGGTCAGCTTGCCGAGGTTGAAGGTCTTGAGGTTCGTGCAGCCCGAGAATGCGTATTCCGAAACAACGGTCACCTGAGGCAGGTGGACAGCCGTGAGGTTTTTGTTGCCCGAGAAGGCACCCGTGGCCACACGGGTCACGGTCTGCTCAGAGGCATCCAGTGCAAACTCGCCCTTAACAGCGGAGGAAACCAGCACAAGAGAGGTGCCGTCTGCGCTGAGGAGATACTGTCCGCTCTTGCCTGCGCGGTAAGCGGTATTGGCCGCATCCACCGTAAACTTGGAAACGGGCGCGCCGCCGAACGCGTGTTCACCGATCACCGCAACGTCCTTGCCGAGGTTAACGGTGGTCAGGGAGGTACAGCCGTTGAAGGCATACGCGGGAACAACGGCGGTGTTGAGGTTGATGGTCTCCAGAGAAGAGCAGCCCGCGAAAACGGATTTACCCAGCTTGATGAAATCAGCGCCGATGGTAATGCTCTTGAGGGAGGTACAGCCTTCAAATGCACCGATACCGAGCGACTGGGTATCCTCGGGAAGGATGACACCCGTAAGCTTGGTATTTCCAGCAAATGCGTAGTTAGACAGCGCGGTCGCGGAATCCAGAGAAATGGTTCCCTTCAGCGCGCATCCGGCAAAGGCATTTTGGTTGATAAACTTGACGTGCTCGATACCCTTGACCTCAACGAGAGAGGAGCAGCCGTAGAACGCGCCGTAGTCGATCTTGGTCAGCGTGGAGGGCAACGTGACACGTTTGAGTGCGGTCAGGTTTGCGAAGGCGTACGGACCGATGGATTCCACGCCCTCAGGAATGATGACCTCCTCAATGGTATCATCACCCAGATACCAGATCTTGGTCGTGGTAGGATCGTCCTCGGAAATTTCATCCTCGGGGCCCTTGGCCACGTAGTCGAAGTTGGAGAACGCGAACTGATCGATCGCTGTAATGGCCAGATCCGCAGGAATGTGCACGAGTCCGCCGTTACCGAAATAGTGGGTCAGGTTGGGGCCTGTCGTGATATAAGGATTCTTGACTTCGATATTGATGGACTGGGAGTAATAGGTGCTGGCGTAATCGCTGTTCATATCGGGACGCATGAATACGCGCACGGCGATCGACGCAAAGCCCTCGGCCACAGCGGTGATCTTGCCGTTTTCGTCCACCGTTACGATGTTTTTGTTACTGGACTCATATACCACCTTGGTCAGCTCAGGGAAATAAGCATCCAGCTTATACCGCAGGCTGACAGCCTCGGAGGGATACATGGACAGGCTGTAATTGCTTCCGACGAATTTACGCTCGTCACCGGTCGAACCGATATCGCGCTGGGTACTGTCGATCTGGTAATATGCCTTATCGACGTAGTAACCCGTCAGAACGAAATTATTCGTAACAGGCTTGTCGTACTTGACAAAGCCCTCGTCGCCCTCCGCGAGGACGGTGAGATTGAAGGTTGCCGTTTTCTTGGTGACAGGGTCACGGGCAACGACCACACAGTTACCGGGCGCCACAGCGATCAGCTGATTGTTGACGGTGGTTGCCACGGCGGGCTTGGTGGTGGAGAATTCCAGAAGCTGAGACCACTCGCTCTCGGGATAAATCAGAGGCTTCAGATCATAGATCTGGTTGGGGCTGAGGGTCAGCTCGGTCTCGGTGAATGCGATGTCGGTGTATGCATCGGGAAGCTCGATCTCGTAAGTACCCACGTTCAGCGCGTAGTCATAGGTGACCACGGTGAAGGTGTTCTTATTGATGGCGTTGTTACGGATCTCATCCACGTAGTCCGTAAGCTCGTAGACCACGTAGCTCGTGCCGTTGAACTCGGAATATACGGGAGTCAGGTAATGGTCGAAGGTGTTGAGCACCGCACCGTCGGCGGTATTGCCGACGTAACCGATATGCGCCGCCATGGAATAATGGTTGTCGTATATAGCGATCTTGGCGTACAAACGCTCCTTCTTCTCGGCCTTGTCGTATTCTGTATAGAATTCACAGCCCGTCACAGCAGGAGACTGGAAGTCCGCGGTAATGGGGAAGGTAAACTCGTTGTTGAGGTTGGTGTCGGTACCGTCGTTGTCCCAGTCCAGCTTAGCCTTCAGGGTCACGGTATAGGTAGAATTGTTACGGAGATCATACTCCATAGCGTCAAATCCGACCTCGACGTTGGCGGAATAGATGGGACCGCCGTCGCCGTAGGACTTACGGATATCGTTTTCTACAGAGCTGAAGATGACCTCACCCGTTGCGTCATCGGTGATGGTGATCTCGATAGCCTTGGCGTTACGGAGAAGTCCCGCCCAGACGTAGCGCAGGGAGTGGATGGTTCCCTCCTGGTTAGAGAGGGAGATATACTTGCGGTCAGCAGAGATCTTCTTGGAGGCGGGATCCTGCTCGAAGTAGTAAGAACCGAGGTAGCCGACAAAGTCACTCTCGATGCCGCCCACAGGACGGGTCGCATAAGCGTCGGGCAGGGTCTTATCCAGAAGGTCGATGGAATCGTCCAGCTCGTCCTTGTTGGTTTCGTAATAGTCGATGTCAAAGATAGGAGCTACCGACCAGTCGCCGTAGAAGGCAAGGAAGGGGGTGCTCAGATCAACTGCCGTGCCGTCGGAGGACTTCAGCAGAACAAAGCCTTCGACGTACATACCGTTTTCAAAGGATTCATCCATATACTTCTTGTCTTCTTCGCTCAGACGGATGGTCAGGGTCACGTCAGCCACTGCACCCGCGGCGATCGTCACGGTATTCGATCCCGAAATACTGCCATTCTTGACAGAATCAATGATGATGGAAGCGCCCGTGAGCTGATAGCCCTGCTCGGTGACGGTGGTCTCACCGTGGTTGGTCTTGGTTTCGCTGACACCCTCGGTCATGACCCAAGCGGCCACATCATAGGAGAGGGCGGTGCTGCCGAAGTTGTTGACAGAGAACTTGAGGGTGTATACACCGCTCTTGGAGGGATCGTCGCCAAGCTCGAGCTTGGTCTTGTCCATGAGGTGACCGTCCAGACGGTCATAGGTCATGATGTAGGCCTTGGTAGCAGCCGCATTGTTGAGGTTGGCAAGACCTGCGCCCTGCTTTCTGACGGAATAGGGCAGACCGTTGGTGTTGATCACAACATCGGCGGTGGACATGAGCAGACGGTTGACCAGAGCAGCCACCTGCACGTTATCATCCGCAATATCCTTGAAGTTTTCCTTGACGTACTGGCGAACCAGTGCGACCACGCCTGCCATGTTGGGGCAAGCCATGGAGGTACCCGAGATGCGGTCATAGTCCTGACCGGGAACGGAGGACAGAATGGAGCCGCCGTGCGCGGTGATCTCAGGCTTGATCTGCAGGTCGGGTGTGGGGCCCCAGGAGGAGAAGCCGGACATGAAGGGACCCGAGGACTGCTTCTCACCCACGGTGATGCTGCCCGTACCGGCCGCCGCCATCATTTCACCATCATCCTGCGGGATAGAGCAGACCGCGATGGTGGTGTCACCCACGTTCATCTTGATCTCACCCGAGACGTTATTATAAATAATGATACCTGCTGCGCCCATTTCCTGCGCAACGTTGGATTTTTCCTCGAACGTTGTAGAGCCTCTGGACACCAGCACGATCTTACCCTTGACGTCGATACCGGTATAGTCGGCGGAGCGTCCCGCGCCGGGAATGGTCACGTATTCAAAGGTATACGTACCGTCCTCGTTGGCCGTGGAGGGATCCACGCTCTTCAAGAGGTCTTCCACGAAATCCTTCTCCTCGGAGACTCTGTCAGAGGACTCGGTGAAGTACAGGATCTTATTATTATATAAAATGTAGGGAGTGTTCTCGCCGTTGATGGATGCAACCGACATAGCGCCCTGATACGTACCGGGAGAGCCAACGGTTGCCGTGTCGGGATTGGAGGTCAGACCGAGGTTACCGTTCTTGTCGGAGCTGTATGCCGAACTGTAGCTGTTAGAAGCCGCCACGACCATGCTGATGCCTGCGGCACGAATGCGGTCGTACACACCCGACATCTGTTCCTTGTCGGTCTCGCGGGAGAAGCCGCATCCCGTACCCAAGGACATATTGATGACGTCCACGCCCAGAATGACACAGTCCTCCAGAGCAGACAGGATCCAGGATCCGCGCGCGGTTGCCTGAATATCCGAGAATGTCTTCATGATGACGAGCTGCGCGTTGGGAGCAACACCCGTGATCACGTCGTCGTTACCTGCCACGACGCCCGCAACGTGGGTACCGTGATCCTGGGAGATGGGATACACGTCGGCATCGCCGTCAGCGTAGTCAAACGCATAGGGAACCTTTTCGCTGATGTACACGTCGGAGGCCGTCAGACCGCTCTGCATTCCGGCAGCCTTGGTGCCGCTCACGAGACCGGCAACCTTACTGAAGGTCATGCCGAGCTTGTCGGAGGGAACCTTGAAGTTATCCATGGAAAATGCGGTGTGGTTATAGTCGAGACCCGTATCCAGCACAGCCACGACGATACCGGTACCGTCATATGCGAAATCCGAGCTGTCAAAGATACCCGTGTTCTCGTCGATGTCCACGGCATTCTCCACCAGCTTGTTTTCCCAAGCATTGATGCCCTCGTATCCCTCGCGGACACCGAGATCCTCTGCCTTGTAAACTTCGCTGACCATCGCCGTTGCATCGGAGGGAAGCTCGGCGCAGACCTTTTCAAAGTCGCCCGCCTTGATAACGATCTCAAAGCCGCTGAGCACGGCGGAATAATCCGCGCCGCTCTGATAGGAAAGGCTTGCTTCGTCCAGCTTGGAGAGGATGTCGGCCTTTTCTGCCGCAATGCGGTCACGGACGGCCTGCGCGTCGGCAGAGGTCAGATAATCCGCAAAGCTGCGATTTTGCGCGTCCTTGGTATAGGCATCCAGAAGAGGGGTCTCGCTGACCTGGATCACAAGCGAGATATCCTCGTCGTCCTTGACGCTGTCAGGCAGGGGCTGTATCACCTTGCCGTCGTAATAATCCGAGACATTATAGCCGAGAGACTTCAAATCGCCTTCATACTTGTTAATGAACGACGAAATGGCCTCATCGCTCACTTTGGCTATCAGCGTCCATACGGTGATGATGGCCGTCAGAACCAAGGCCATCGTCAAAAGACACGCTGTCAGCCGAAGCAGTTTCGTTTTGTTTTTCATTTGTTCACACGCCTTTCACGAGTTTATCATCAAAGATGCACACAAAATATAAATGTCCATACATAATCAATATTGTACCATAAATCATTGTCGATTTCAAGAGCAAATTGTAAACATATCGTAATATCTCGACTTTTATTTTTCGATATTAATAAATTATTTTCAAACTGGTATAAATTTATTATTGTTTTTGTGGTATGCTATATAGGATTGTAACAACTTTGTTTTGTAAAATCCGACGGATCCGGATTTTACGCCATCATTACATTAAGGAAACAAAATTCAAAATAGGAGTGTAAACATGAAATCAACCAAGAAAGTACTGGCTCTGCTTCTGGCCTTCGCCATGATGGCAACCATGCTGGTTTCCGTCTTCACGGGCTGTACCCAAACCGAAGACCCCTCACAGGAAACCGGCACCGGCACCGAAACCGGCACCGCCGCACCCTCGGATACGACCAACACCCCCGATACCCCCGACAACCCTCCTTCCGACGCCAAGGTCAGCTATTCCGTTAAGCTGCAAACCATCGGCGGAATGCTTCTCAAGGGTATCAACGTTTACGTTTACAGCAATGATTCTCTGGAAGAAGTGGTCGAATACACCACCACCGATGAAAACGGCGTCGCACAGTTCTCGCTGGCCTATAACTCGGACTACCGCATCGTTCTGTCGGGTGTTCCCACGGGTTACAATGTAGAGACCTGCTATACCTTTGACTCCTCTCGCAACGCCAACATCACCCTGACCTCCTCTGTCATTGCCGACAGCGACCTGACGGGTGTCAACTACAAGCTGGGCAGTGTCATGCACGACTTCAGCGTAGTGGATTCCGACGGTGTTACCCACACCCTCTCGAACATCCTGAAGGAAAAGAAGGCTTGCGTACTCAACTTCTGGTACACCACCTGCTCTTACTGCGTGGAGGAATTCCCCTATCTGAACGCTACTTACGAAGCCTACAAGGACAAGGTTGAAGTGCTGGCACTCAACAATTACAGCTCCGACGACGAGGAAGCCGTCAAGATGTTCAAGTCTTCTTACGGCCTGACTTTCCCCATGGCCAAGGATTATTCCGGGCTTGGCAACGCCATCGGACTGGAGGGCTATCCCACCACCGTGGTCATTGACCGTTACGGTGTGATCGTTATGTCCATCACGGGCGGTACCTCCGAGGCTGTGTTCCGCGCCGCCTTCGACCACGTCGCCTCCGACGACTATCAGCAGAAGCTGTTTGAAAGCATGGAGGATCTGGTTCCCGCCGTCAAGCCCAACGTACAGATGCCCTCCTCCGACGAGATGGGCGCTGTCTTCAACAAGGGCGAGATCTCCGTCACCTATTCCCCCGAGACAGTCATGCCCGATGCCGAATACTCCTGGCCCTTCGTGATCGGTGAGAAAAACGGCGTGGCTTGCATCCACCCCTCCAACAAGAATATCGACAATTCCTACGCTACCCTGTATGCCAACATCACCCTCAAGAAGGGCGAGGCTCTGGCCTTTGACTTCCTCTCTTCTTCCGAGTCCGCCTCTGACATTCTGTTCGTTCTGGTAGACCGCAAGGATATTTACCAGATCTCCGGCGAGAGCGCCGAATGGGCAACCTGTTATCCCTTCGTAGCCATCGAGGACGGCACCTACGAGCTCTCCCTCTGCTACTTCAAGGATGAGTCCACCAACGTGGGTGACGATACGGTCTACCTGAAGGATCTGCGCGTGGTATCTGCCGATCAGATCAACGCACCTACCTATATTCCCCGCTATGCCGCCAACCATCCCGCAGACAACGGCTTGGGCTACGAGAGCTACGTTGAGGTTGTCTACAACGAAGCAGACAACTACTACCACGTCGGCACCAAGGACGGTCCCATCCTGCTCGCTGACCTGATGGGCGCAACTCGCTTCTCGGGTGAGTCCGTCTACAGCATGGCTTACACCGGCAAAATGATTCTGGACGGCAAAAACTACTACGAGGATATCCTTCCCTTCTGCACCATGGCCTCCAACGCAACCGTCAACGGCCTTTGCAGCGTAACCAAGGAGCTCGCCGAGCTGCTCAAGATCATGGCAGATGCCATGGGTATTGAGGACAACGAAAACGAATGGCTCCAGATGTGCTGCTACTACGACGCGTACGGCACAGGCGGCGTGCAGTTCGCCGATCCCGTGAAGGGTCTGTCCCCCGAGACGGCTTATACCGCACAGCTCGGTGACGAAAACTACGTCACTTATACCCGTGTCATTATGCCTCGCGGTCTGTGGTATGAGTTCATTCCCGAGACCTCGGGTGCTTACCGCATCACCTCTCACAGCGATATTTCTGTAGAAGGCTGGATCTTCCTCGGCACCGACAATCTTTACTACGAATACGGCGGCGGCGAGCGGCTCTACTTCATGACGCAGCCCGAAGCCTACGCCACCAACGTCTCCATGGTCGTCTACATGGAGGCAGGCAAGCCCTACTATATCGACATTGCCTACGTTGACGTATACCAGGTCGGCACCTTCAATTTCAGCGTAGAATACCTCGGCGAATCCTACAAGCAATTCACCGCCGCATCTCCCGGATACTACACCGTTCCCGATGACGGCGAGCTCTCCGACGATCCCGCAGAGATCGATGCACTGGGCATTGACGTCATGCTGGGAAGCGACGGCTACTATCACGAAAAGCTGGCTGACGGCTCCGAAGGCTCTATCGTTTACGCTGACTTCACCTACGCTACAGGCCTTTTCAACCTCAGCATCAACGAGATGATCGAGCTCGGTGCCTTTGACTTCTCCCGCACCGAAAGCGACCAGCAGGTACAGAACTACATCGATCAGTACGGCGACAAGACCAAGGAAAAGCTTCAGGAGCTCTATGGCGAGAGCTTTGAGGCTTGGGCTGAATTCGTCAAGCTGGATGAGTGTCTGGCAGGTATCACCCACGGCAAGGGTCAGGACAAGACCGCAGAGATCAAGGCGTTTGCCGCTCTTGCCATCACCGATGAATCCACCCCCGAGCTCGTTGGTTGCGTTCCCGTGAACGCCGAGCTCATGGAGCTTCTGCAGTCCCTCGTCGGCAAGTACTCCTTCGACGTAGAGAATGCATGGGTTAAGATGTGCTACTATTACAGAAACGTCAATCACGTCGGCGCATAATCCCCCAAATCTTCCAAATGATCCCGATAGCCGCATGGCTATCGGGACTTTTTTGCGTTTTCCGTGAAGATTTGGCGAGCGTTTTGTAAATTTTCAGAAACAACCCTTGCATTATTCCAAAGAAAGTGCTATAATAGCTTGCGTATGTCTTATTTTCACGATAAGGAGGCTTTTACATGAAGCTTACACCCCGTTTTGCCTCTCTTTTGGCCATGGGACTGCTCGCCTCTGCCCTGTTGACAGGCTGTAACAGCGATACCCCCCCTGCCAATGACGCAACAACCGGCAACGAAACCACGGGCTCGGAAGCCCTCGACTCTGCCGATACGGCGGCACAGACCGACGATGCCGATGTCCAAACCATGAGCTGCACCGTCACAGTACTTGACTTCAAGGGAAATCCCATCTCCGATGTTGTTATTTCGGTTTGCAAAGGCGGAGAGGAGGTCAAAAAGAACGTCTCCAAGGCCGACGGTACCGCCAAGTTTACGCTGGATACCGACAGCTATGAGATCTCCGCAGAATCTCCGAGCGGCAAGTTCTACTACGACAAATCTTCCGCCGTGCTGACGCCCGAAGCCACCGAGCTGACGCTCACCCTGTACCACACGGCTGACGAAAGCAAAGCTGTAACCATCTGGCCCTCCGGCGGCGAAAAGAGCGCGCTTCCCGTACCCGAAGGCGCGACCTACATTCCCCTTGGCGGCGGCATGACCTACGTTGTTTTCCGCCCCGAGCGCGACGGCATTTATGAAGTTTCCTATATTGCCGACGCAACGCTGGATATCGGCTACTACGGCTCGCCTATGGTGGTGTTTGATACCAAGATGGAAGAGACCGTGGACGGCAAGGTCACCCTTTCGGTGCATCGATCCAGCATCAACACCGACGGCGGCTCAACCGCGATGTTCGTCTTTGGCCTTGAGCCCGAGACAGCATCCACCGACGGCTGCATCGTCACCGTAACTCGCACGGGCGATCCCGAAAAGACCCCTGCAGACGAGCCTTGGGTCGAGTATAAGCCCACCCAGGTCAAGGCCTACGAGGGCACGGTCAGCGGAACCTTCAAGGACATCGACGTTACCAACCCCGCCAACAACGTCGTATTCAACGAGGCTGACGGCTATTACCATTTCAACGCCATCGACGGCCCCGTGGTGTTCATCCGCATCTCCTCTGACAGCCCCTATCTCGCCGCGCTGACCACGGTTGCCGAAAAGAGCCGCGTCGGCGTATATCAGTATGACGAAAACGGCAAGTTTACCGGCAAGGAAAGCTATCACGACATGATCACCGCTTACACCGAGATCGTCAACGACGACGGTGTCTGTCCCCTCACCCCCGAGCTGGAGTATATGATCAAAACCTTCGGCACCTATCAGAAGTGGTGGGATCTGTCCTTTAGCGGTAACATCTTCCAGGACAAGATCGTTACCCCCGAAACAGCCTGGCTGTTTATCTGCGGTTACTATAGCTGACCGCACTCCCCTTTCGTAGCTTCACGGCTAACATATAAGAAAAATTTTTTTTGGAGGTTCATACCATGAACAAGAACAAGCTGACCGCGCTCCTGTCGGTTATGTGCGTGCTTCTGTGCGCATTGGTTCTCTTCTGCGCTTGCAGCGGTGATAACACTACCACCGAAACCAACGCCGCCGATGAAACCAACGCCGCCACCGATGCCGCTACCGGCGAAAACGCAACGACCACTGAATCCACCCCTGCTGCGTCTACCCCCGCCGAATCCACCCCTGTCGAATCTACCCCCGCTGACTCGACTCCCGCTGACTCGACTCCCGCTGACGGCAAGATCGCTTATACCATCACCGTTGTCGACGGCGAGGGCAACCCCGTTGCAGGCGTTGACGTGCAGATGTGCTCCGCTGACGGCACCTGCCTCCTCCCCGTAAAAACGGGTGATGACGGTGTCGCCGTGTTCAACCAGGAAAAGGCTGAATACTACGTCACCATTGCCTCCGCTCCCGAAGGCTTTGTCGCAGATGAGACCAAGCACTACTTCGACGGCGATGCCACCACCATGAGCATCACGCTTCTCAAGTCCGATGAAGGCTCTGCCGATGCTTCCGAGGAGCCTACCGAGGAACCCACCGAGGAGCCTACCGAGGAGCCTACCGAGGAGCCCACCGAAGCCCCCACCGAGCCTGAAAAGTACCCCGTTTGGGATGCAGACAAGGCCGTCGTGACCCACCAGTCCTTCGACCAGCTCTACAAGGGCAACGGCTCTGCCGACGATGCCACCAACGGCGGCCTGAACCTGTTTACCCCCGGCCAGTCCGCGGGTTGGGATAAGATCGCTGATCTCACCGCAGGCGACGTTACCACCCTCACCTACTGGGGTTGGGTCGGCGTGAAGGGTGAAATCGGTCAGTTCGGTTACATGATCGACGACAACGCTCCCATCTACAACGCAGAGTGGATCTTCTCCAACCCCGGCGAGGATCTGATGCCCCACTGTCCCGCAGGCACCGACAACGCAACCAGAATGAAGATCACCATCGACCTGGCCGATCTCATCGGTGAGCATACCGTCCGCGTGCTGTATAAGAATGCAGACGGCGCAGAAGTGACCCTCGGTCTCTTTACCGTAAAGCTCCCCGTGCCTCCCGTGGTATATGTTGCCAATGATGCCATCACCGTCGTCACCCCCGCCCTTCAGGTCATTGAAAATGTTTATCCCGCAGGCGGCTACGACGAGTGGGACAAGACCTTTACCATCAAGGTAGGCGAGACCGGCGGCTACTGGGATATGGGTTGGATCGCCATTAACACCGACGTATATGAGTTCGGCTACCGCTTTGGCGGCGCAAGCCCCCTGAATAACGGCGCCGACTTCTTCCCCGGCCCTGCATATACCGTTGCCGCTACCGCCGAGCAGATCGCAGCCGCTCAGGAAATGGGCGCTACCACCGCAGCCGCATTCCTCTGCGCTTGCGCTGAGGCTGCTCTGGGCGTTGGTGAGAACCACGTGCAGGTTCTTGTGAAGCTCAACAATGACCCCAATCAGGTCTACGTGCTCCGCGACTACACCGTCATCCTCGAGGCTTAATCGCTTCACATTTATTCCCGTCGCTCCCTGCAGAGCGGCGGGAATTTTTTTGTGCGCAAATACACAAAAGCACAAAAAAATTCGTCGATTTTGCTCTTTTTTTGTACTTTTAAACCCTCGGTTGAAGTATGTTTACAAATTTGTGTCACGCTGTTCACAATTTTAGTGTATGATAGGGAATGCGAAACCATCCTCAAGGGGGGGATGGTTGATTTCCAAAAAATTTTATGGAGGAAAGAATTATGAAAAAGATTCTTGCAATCGCTCTGAGCGTAGTTATGCTGCTCTCTCTGAGCGCAATTCTCGTCTCTGCTCGTACAACCGAGGGTATCGACGTTTCCTTTACTCCCGGTGCTTACTGTGTTGAGAGTGCCGAGGAATTCTCTACTGTTGGTGACGTTACCATTACTTGGGACAAGGACGCTGCCAGCAAGCTGACCGTAACCGACGGTGATATGTCCGACTGGCAGGCTGCCAACTATCCCATGATCACTGTTGACGCTTCCAACATGGTTTCTTGGCAAGGCAATCTTGACGCTGTTCCCGCAGGTTGGAGCATCAGCACCTACTTTGTTGCTGACTCTGAGTGGCTGTACATCGGCTTCTACGTAACCGATCCTGACTTCGTTTACGGTACCAACCCTGGTGCCTACAACGGTGACGCTTTCCAGGTTTGCATCGACTTCGGTGGCAAGCTGGGCTGGGCTCTGGAGAACGATCCTGAGCTGCTCTCCAACCCCAAGAACATCTTCTACTCCTTCACCTGCATCGAGGACGGCGCTCCTCTGCAGATCCAGCGTCAGGAGTCTGACAACGACGCTCTTCTGTCCGAAGCTAACGGCGACGGCGTAAAGGGCGCTGCCAAGAAGACCGAAAACGGTTGGTCCGCTGAGTTCGCTCTCTCCTTCTCCATGCTCTACGCTGACTACCAGTGGAAGGCATACGAGGAAGACACCAAGCTGTATGTTGGTGGTCCCGACGAGCTGCCTCTGAACATCGGCTGCTGCCTGTACTACCTCGACCGCACCACCGCCGGTGGCGTAGATGCTGTTAACTGGGCTGCAGGTTCTTCCAACGGTATCACCGATAAGGATTCCGGCGCTCCCGTAGTTTCCTGGACCGCATGGGATAACGGTATCAACCTCGTTCTTCCTTACCAGGAAGGCCTTGAGTTCGCTGATCCCAACCTGGTTGTGATCCCCAACACTGAGACCATTCCCGAGGAAGAGTCTTCTTCCGAGCCCGAGTCAGAGCCCGAGTCCGAGCCCACTTCTGAGCCCGAGTCCGAGTCCGCTTCTGCTCCTGCAGAGTCTGAGTCTGCTTCTGCTCCCGCAGAGTCCGAGTCCGCTTCTGCTCCCGCAGAGTCCGGTTCCGCTGCTGAGTCTGAGACCAAGGCAGAAGAGAAGTCCGGTTGCGGCGCAACCGTTCTCGGTTCCGTTGCAGTTCTGATGTCTGCAATGGCTGCTGCTGTTGTTCTGAAGAAGAAGGACTAATCCTACTCTTTACATAGCAACTGCTCACTAAAAAAGTTTACCCCACCTGCCCCTTGCAGGTGGGGTTCTTTTTGATTTCCAAAAATTCCCCTGTTTATTTTTAATTCCACCACCCATACTATCCACAGAGCCATCAAGCACGTCACGCAAACTCGTATATCAGCAGAAAAGTCCGCCGGAGCGTCATAATACAGCGGAAATATCAGCACCGTTTCAGAACACAGAGCTCGCGCGGCGACCTTGTGACTCGATGCACGCAGGAAAGGTATGGTCATACAATGAAAGCAATCAAAAACGGTAACAATACCGCGACAAAGAAGCGCCGCGTGTGGGGTATTTCCCTCCGTACGGGTCTTCTCGGCATCATGACCGCATCCGTTTTACTCCTCGGTGTCGCTTGTACCCGAAACGATAAAGAGGACGGCACGGTCGCCGATAGCAACGTCGGCTCCGTCACCTCTTCCACAACCGAGAAGAACACAGAAAAGTCTACGGAAAAGATGACCGAGAAGGTCACCGAGCAGGAAAGCATTCTGCCCGGTACCACCGCCCCCGGAACAACGCCCGTCCCTCCAACGACGGACAACGCAGAAACCTCTGCCTCTACAACACCCGGCACCACCTCCCGTTTCGGTGGATTCGCGCGAGGCGGTAAGGGCTGATCCCTTCCCCCTCCTCCCCGAAACCCCTTTGATACGCCACCTCTGTCATCACGGAGGTGGCGTTTTTTTGACCAAAACCGTTATCGATAAATAATTGTGTTTTCCCCCTTGACAAAAGTAAGAAAAAAGTGTAATATATATATATCCAATTTATTATGATGAAAGGAATTCACCATGAAAAACATTCGCTACATCCTGCTTTGTCTGGTTCTGATCCTGGGTTGCGTTCTCGCGTTTGCCGCTTGCAACAAGGATACCGAAACCGACGAAAGCACCAAGGACACGCAGGCTCCTGTTGCAGATACCTCTGCCGACAGCGAAACCGCTCCCGCCGCAACCGAGGCTGACACCGAACCCGCCACCGAAGAGGCTACCGAAGCACCTACCGCCGAGGAAGCTACCCAAGCTCCCGTTGACTCTGAGCCCGTCGGCTCAGGCGATGACTCCGAGCCCGGCGATGACGACACCGTGTATGATCCCGAGTACTACGTTGTCATCCGTACCGCAGAAGATCTCATGAACTTCAACCAGCAGACCAACGAGCTGGACGAGGACGGCTATCCCGTCAACGATTTCTTTGAAATGACCGTTGTCCTCACTGCCGACATCGACATGACCGGCTATGACTGGGTTCCCCTCAACGGTATGGCTCTCGGTTACGTCACCTTTGACGGTAAGGGTCACACCATCTCCAATCTGGAGATCCTCCACGATCCCGCACCCGGTACTCCCCCTGCCGAGATCGGCGCAGGCTTCGTTGGCGTTGCTACCGACGACCTCTACTTCAAGGATATCAACTTCGATAACTGCCACGTCACCGCTTATGAGCGCGCTGTCGGCAACCTCGTCGGTTGCGTTACCAACGGCTACATGAGCTTTGAAAACGTCAACGTTACCAATTTCACCGTAGACGGTTGGATGGACTACGCCAATCAGGATCGTGAGCTGGACGGTCACCCCATCTCCTTCCGTTCCGCAGGCTTCATCGGCCACATCATGGCTGCCGGCTCTTCCGCTGAATTCATCAACTGCCACGTTGATAAGATCAAGCTCTCCGGCTTCCACAACCCGGCCGGCTTCATCGGCTACGCAAGCGCCGCTGTTGACGAGTATTGCTTCGAGAACTGCTCTGTTTCCAATGCAGAGTTCACCTTCTCCTACTGCATGAGCGATTCCTACACCGTAGATATGCCCCGTAAGTTCGTGTCCGTCTTCTACAACGGTGCACAATGGGTCAACAACGTTCAGACTGTCATCGACAACGGCAACACCTACTCCAGCGTCAGCTACTTTGACTGGACTGACGACAACAAGGAGTACACCGCAGGCGAATTCCTCTCCTGGACTCAGGAAGAGGCAGACGCTGCCGCCGCAGCATAATTCCCCATAAAACCAAAGCCGCAGGCAATCGCCTGCGGCTGTTTTTGTATCGCCTATCTTGATCTCTCCCAACAGTCAGCGGAGAAACGACCATCTCGGGAGGGGAGACCCCTCCCCTACAAAAAACTTTCTGATCATCAAGCGGGTATCCTTACCCCTTTTTAAAAGATTTTGAAGGGGTCAAGGGGGGACTTTTATCAAAAGTCCCCCCCTTGCGTACTCCCAAAGCTCGCTTTCCTATCGCGCAACGGGTATCCTTACCCCTTTTTTTAAAAGGTTTTGGAGGTCAAGGAACCTTTTCTCAAAAGGTTCCTTGCGTACCCCTAAAACGCCATCGCTTTCTGATCGTCAAGCGGGTGTCTTTAACCCCTTTTTAAAAGATTTTGAAGGGGTCAAGGGGGGACTTTTATCAAAAGTCCCCCCTTGCGTACTCCCTTATTCCCCCAGCATAATGCGAATGATCTCTCTGTCTGTGCCGCTCATGCCGTCGCGCGCAAGGCGGCCGACGTTGCGGATGGTATTCTCCACGCCTTTGGTGACGATACCGTCGCCGCCATAGAACTGGTGGCCGGATTTCATCATCTCATAGCCCATGATGCCCGCTTCCACCGCCATGGCGATCTTGGCGGCGCAGGAGGGCTTGGCACCGTCGCAGATGGTGCCCGACAGAATGGCGATCGCGTTGACCAAGGTATGCGCGATCTCGTAGTAACGGCCACCCTGCAGATAGCAGATACCCGCGCCGCAACCGCACCCCGCGCTGATCGCGCCACAGTAGGCCGACAGGCAGCCGATACCTGTTTTTTGATGAATGGTGATCAGAGAAGAAACCAAGAGGCCTCGCAAAATGCTGTCTTCATCCAACCCCATTGCGCGACCGTATATGACCACGGGAACAGAAGCCGTGATGCCTTGGTTGCCGCTACCCGACAGAATGCAAACAGGCATCTCGCATCCGCTCATGCGGGCATCCGATCCCGCCGCGGCGTAGGCTCTCGCCTTGTTGCGCAGGCTGATGGGATCAAGATGCGCCTCCTGCACGTACGCGCTGTTGAGCAAGCGCCCGATCGCGGCCCCCCACTCGTTTTGAATGCCTTCCTCGGCGATAGCCATATTCATGTCCATCTGCCGCTTGAGCAATGGCCGCAACTGTGCAAGATCCACCTCATCGGCAAACGCTACGATGTCCTTGACCGTCAAAAGCTCACGGGAAGCCGCGTGAGCACAGTCCTCACTGGCCGCGTCATGAGACAGAACCGCAGCACCGCCGGGAGCGTTTTCTTCGGTATATGCCACCGTGATATTTTCGCCGTTGCGGGTCACCGAGGCGATGTTGGTATGCCGGCGCACCAAATGCACCGTGACTTGATCCTCGCCGTAAAAGCCCTTCAAAACTACTTCAAAGGGATGCGGCGTGTCCAGCTCAATGATCTGCATGGAGGCTTGCGCCATGTATTCGGCAATGCGGGGATGATCCTCGGCGGTAAGACACCCCAGAACCTCCAGCTTTTTGTCGGGGCGACCCGAAATGATACCCGCCGCAACAGCCGCAGAAATGCCGTGCAGGCCGCCTGTCGCGGGAACGATGACGGATTTGACGTTTTTGATGATGTTACCGCTCAGCGCCACTTCCAATGTTTCAGGAAGCGCACCCAGCGCGTGACGAAGAATCGCGGCGGCATACGCGATGGCAATGGGCTCGGTACAGCCCATCGCGGGTACTAACTCCTCGCGGAGAATATTGGTGTATGTGTTGATGATGGTTTGATCCAGCGGCATGGTTGATTCCTTTGTGTGTGTATTTTGGTTTAAACTTTTTTCAAATATCTTAACAGGTTAAGACATTTGAAAAAAGATCAAATGTCTTGAAATTTTTCGGCTTTGCTCAGAATGATCAATAAAAATATCGCAGCGAGTAGGAGCGCCAAGGGAGGAGGCGGCCCCAAGGTTCCCTGCTATGCTAAAAGCATCCCCCGATAGATCAAGAGATTTCCCCTCTCCATCGGACATTCGATTTCTTTGTCAATATTTTTCATTTTAAAAGTTTTGAGGGGGTCGAGGGGGAACTTTTTCAAAAGTTCCCCCTCGCGTACTCCTCGTACTCTCCTTACGCCTCCTGCGCCTTGAGGAAGTCGATGCAACGCTTGACTTCTTCGAGGCCGGTGGGATCGAGGCCCTCGCTTTCCACGACCATACGGATGTCCTGCTTGATCGCATACTCGCGCACCTTGAGCACAGGTGCTTCTCCCTGACCCAAAGACTTACCGACGCCGCCCTTGAAGCCGTCCTTCAGGTGGATGACCTTGACACGTCCCGACAGACGCTTGAGAGTCTCCACAGGGTCAATGCCTGCGTTGAACGCCCAGAAGGTGTCGATCTCGAAATCGAACGTGCCGCGCTTTTCCAGCTCGGAGTGGATGGTAGAGCCCCAAGGCATCACCGCAAACTCGTGGCTATGGTTGTGATATCCGAGGGAAATGCCTTCCTCGGCCAAGCGAAGCTGCGCCTTGTTCATAACTGCGCAGAAATCAATGATCTTGTCCAGCGTGGACAGGTCAGCACCGGGAATGATGTAGTTGGGATTGCCAATGGTCTTGTGGTAAGCAATGGTTGCCTCGATGTTCTCGGGAAGCAGCTCTACCCAACCCGAGTGCGTGCCGCTGCACTTGAGGCCGTACTTGTCCTGCCATTCCTTCACCTGCTCGGCGGAATGACCGAAGAAGCCCGCATACTCCACGTACTTGTAGCCCATCTCGGCCACGGCCTTGAGCGTGCCCTCAAGATCCTTGTCGGTGACGTCTCTGACGCTGAAAAGTTGAAGTCCGTATTCGATTGCCATAGTGTTTCTCCTTTTTTTATTTTATGGAGTACGCAAGGAACCTTTTTGAAAAAGTTCCTTGACCTCCAAAAACTTTTAAAAATAATGATTATGATTCGTATTCGATGATAACAGATGCCACGGTTGAATCGAAAGCCGTGCTGTTGTTTTTGTTGATGACAAAGGCGATCTCGTCTCCCTCGGCCACAGTCAGGGTGATGCTCCCTTCCGCGGGTGTGTCACAAGTTGCAAGAATACCTCCGTTTCGAGCGTCTCCGATCTCCACCGTTTCGCCATTGCGGAGAATATAGAAGATCACGCCGTCTCCCTCATCCGAGGCCAATGCAAAGCTGTATTCGCAGGTGATCTCACCGCCCTTGGGGGCTTTGAATACCAACGCGGTATCTGCGTTGTCGGGGTGCATGGTGCCGTTCATAATGAGGTTGAACTCCCCTTCGCCCTTCCAACGGTTGTTTGCCGCATCAAAAGTCATGGGAATGAGCTTGTTTCGTTTGTAGGTGCAATAATTCCAGTTTTTGATCCCCTGCTCGGTAGCAAAATCACCGGGGAATGCATACATAACAGAACCGCTCGCAGGGAGCTCGGTGGTCAGATCATCCACCACCTTGATATACACAAAAGAGCCGTCCACCGAGGTGCGCTTATAGAGATTTATATAGCGGTCGGCGTTGCGCCTTTGGAAAAGCTCACGGAGGGATATCTCCAGCATGGGAGTGTTTTCGTTGGGCTGCACGACCTCGGGGGGATTATCACCCAACCACGTGGCGGAGATCTCCTGCCAGACGTGACGATAGGCCTCATAATCGGCGTTGATGCCCCAATTGGCCGCGCTGACGTAGGTACAGCCGCGCGCAAAGCAGGTAAGGCCCTGCGCCAGGTAGTTTTCGGGGGTCGCGCCGTTCTGGTAAGGGCCGTCGATCTCCTGTGCCAGCTCCACGGATGCGGGCAAAACAGAGCGGATGTAGTCCATGGAAAAATGATGATTCATGAGCGGACCGTCGTCGATCCACACCACGTCGGCGTGCTCCGCCAGCTCCGCAATTCCGAAGGTGCCGCGCAGAACCGAGGCGGTATCATACACACAACCCACCTGGATGGCAAATTTGGTGCTTTCGGCAACCTCATCCTGCGCGATGGCCAAGCGGTCAATCACGGCCTTGAGGCTCTCGTGACGGAAGACATACCAAAGCTGCCCCAGCGCATCTGCGGCCGTTCCCGCAGGCGGCACGACCTCCTCAAAGGAGGCATAGGATGCAGACAGAGCGGTGTTCAGCGCCTCCACGGTACCGTAAGTACGCTGCAGGTAGGCATGGAATGCTTTTACGGCATTGTCGGAATAGTCATACTCTCCTGCGCACCAGTATTCCGTCTCAGCGTACTGGGAAAAGGCGGGGAGATAGAACAGCACCGCGTCACCGTAGCGCTCGTCATAATGCTTCACCGCATCCTTGTAGAAGGCCACGGCCTTGGTGACGGCGTTCTCAGAGTTGAAGGAAATCTGGAGGCGGTCGCCCGTTTCGGAGCCGCCCATGCAAAGGTCGCCGTTGGGGGCGCGCATGATATCGTCCTCGGTAAGCACGGTATCTCCCTTGCGTCGGGTGAGATCTATGGAAATGGCCACCTTCATGCCTTTTTCCTTGACAACATAGTCGATCATTTCATCAAAGACGGCATATTCGTACTGTCCCGACACCGTCTCTGCGCGGTACCAGGGAATGTGTACCTTGATCGCATTGAATCCGTCGGCAGCCGCCGCATCCACAATGTACTTGAAGGTGCTGAGCTTCCGTTCGGTAAAATTCCAGATGCGGAAAATAAAATAGCGATCCCGGATATTGATGGGTTCTACAGGCATGGGGTTTTCCTCGCTTGTCTCGGGTTCGGTCACAGCTGCCGTATCGGGTTCGGTTTCGCCATCCGATACCGCATCGGTTTGTGCCGCACCTGCCGTTTCGGTTTCTTCGCTGTCGGGAGCATCCGTGTCCGCTTCGGAGGTTGCATCTACAGAATCATGTTCATGCGCGACAGGGGGAGCATCTTGTGATGCACAGGCGGCAAGCACAGCGGTTGCCAGGAGCAAGCACAAGAGCCACGTGATCCAGCGTATGTGTTTCATTGGTGTCACCTTATTCTTCAAACGGTTTTTTGATTTCCAATTCGGTCAGTCGGTTGCAATAATCCTTGACGCGCTCAGGGAGATAGTCCTCCACGCGGTGGCCGTCAAAGCCCACGCTGACACGCACACCCGACTTGCGGATGATCTCCTGCTGTTCCTTGTTGTTAAAGAACTCCAGAAAATACGCGTGCTCACGGTAACCGTGGATGGAGTCGTAGCTGACATTCATCTCCCAGAAAATGTTCTCGTCGGCCATGCGTTTGAAGTAGTCCAAAGGATCAATGCCCAGCTTCTTCGCGTGGCCAAAGAGATCCGTGTGCGCCACGCCCACGGTAGGACATCCGCAACGCTTGGCGAAGGCGAACAGATCCCCGCCCGTCATAGAGGTGGGATTGTCCACGTTTTCGATCAGACAATAGTCAAAATAGGAGATATCCGCGCTGTCAGGGAGGGAAAAGTTGGGGTGCTGTTCGCTTTTCAGCGTGCACAGTTCAATACCGCGTAAAACTTGGATGCGATCGGCATACTTTTCCTTGATCAAATTGATATGATCGTAATAGCGGCGCAGGGTGCGCTCGTAGTTGTCCAGCTCCATGTTGGCGGTGGCGCAGAAGACGCTGTGACGGGCATAGCCGATGCCGTAGTTGTGGTCGGTGATGCCGAACAGCTCCAGCCCCCCAGCAATGGCGGCCTCCACGATGGCTTCGGGTGTGTCCTTGCCACAGAAGGAATAGTAGGTATGTGAATGTAAATCTTGGAGCATACGTAACCCTTTCTTTATTTTAAAGTGAAATCCATGACACCCACGCCTGCTTCTGCCCAGAAGATGGGCATACCGCCGGGAGCATTGGCGGTGGTGGCCAAATAGATCAGTTGGTAGCTACCGTCCTCATTTTGCGGGATCTCGCCCGTGCCGTTGAGGGTACAGAAGCCCAGGAAGTAGACGTTGCGGTTGTTTTCGGAGATGGGATTCGTCACGTCCACCGAGGCCAGATTGATACTCGTACTGCGGAAATTCAACCCGTCAAAGGAATATTGCAATGTCGGTACCGAGCGGCTGCCATTCTTGTCAGCATAATCGTGGAAGGTGATGCGGAGATACAGGCGGTTGCCCTCGCCGTCATAATTATTGATGTAGCCGATCTGGTTGCCGATCTGAGAAAAGCCGCTCGTGCTTTCCCGATCACTCCAGTAGAAGGTGGTAGGATCCGAAGATCGGATGCGGACGTAGCCGGCCCAGTTATTGTTACTGAAGTGACCCGCGTACAGGTGAAAGACCTTGCCGTCAGGATCGTCGGGGACGTAGATCAGCTCGTGATGGTTAAAGCCGATCTCAAAGCCGTAGATCTCTTTGAATTGAGTAAAATCCTTACCCGGTTCGGGCAGGATGATGGGGGAGTCGGTCTTGCGGATGAAGTGAATACCGTCGGAGGAGGAGGCGTAGTTCAGATAGTCTCCGTACCAGCCGCTTTGGGTCAAGCCGCTGGATTGCAGGATCATGTGATACACACCGTCCACATAGACCACCTCGGGCTCCAGGGTGTTGCCCGTCCACCAGCCGTCGCCGATCTCTTCCCAACCGTCCTGTCCCTGTTCAAGGCCAAGATAGAAGGCGGGACCGTCAATGTGTCTCTGCCAATGGATGCCGTCCTCGGAAAAATACATCATCACATGGTCGCCATCGCCGTAGCCATCGCCGATAAGGCTGTCCTTGACAGCTTCGGATTGGTCGTACCAGCGGCCACCTGCAAACATTTTATAGGTGCCTTCCTCGGTGAGCATACCGAAAAGGGAGTAGTCGTAGGGCGGATCGGAAGCACTGATGAGCAGAGAAAAGCCCTCCAGAGTGCCACCGTTTGCGTGGGTTAGGATATCGGGAACACCGTCACCCGTTATGTCGCCGAGAGCAAAATACTGCACTTGGGATAAGCGAAGGCGCTCTGATAAGGCATACAGATTGGTATTGCCCTGGGCCACGCCCATCTCATCGGCATGGGGGCCGAAGCTGCCGTCTCCACGGCCAAACACGGAGCGGAATTTTTTGGATTCCTCGATGAACCATGCGATATCGACCCGACCGTCGTTGTTGATATCACCCACGTTGAGGCGATCATAGGCTTCATCAAAGGGCAACGTGACAGGCTCGCCTAAGGTAAACCGGGGATTGAAGGGATGATTCCCCGTTTTGTACGCCACAGTAACGGTGTGCTCTTCTATGTAGAGAAGGTCGGCACAGCGGTCTCCGTTGACGTCCCCCACGTAGAGCTTTTGGGGGTCACCGTTCAGCTTTCCGACTCTATAGGAGTCAAAGGCGACCTTAATGCGCGTTTCCTTCGGCTTGCGTCCGTAACCCACGATCAGGGTGCCGTCGTCCTTCACAAACAGAAAATCGTTGTAACCGTCGCCGTTAAAGTCTGCGACGCCGCGAAGGGTGCCGCTGAAAGGAATATAGTATATTCTCGGTTCCCCAAAGGAATAATCCGAGTTCTTGTCGGCATATACCGAATCGTAGGTGATGCCGTTGTATTCAAAAGTCTTATTGGTGGTGACCACGGCGGGATATACCCGAAGCTCGCCGTCTTCATAAACGATCATGTCGTCGTACAGGTCACCTGTCATTTCTGCAAAATAGCATTCGCCCCGATAGAGCGTATCCTCCAAGGATACACCCGCAAAGCTCCAGCCGTACTGCATAAGGTCACGGTCAATGGCGCTGTCGTGGCCGTAAAAGGTAGACGTATAGTAGATGGCCGTGGATCTGTCATCGGCCAGCAGACGGCTATCCGACACGACCACGGGAGGTTCTTCATATTTTTGAGGCAGGGGCGTTGCCTTGTCACAAGGAATCGTGTCGCCTTCTCCGTGCTCCTCAAAGGCTTGCTCGATGAGCGCGGGCGGGTTGGTAGGCGCTTCGGTAGGCGCTTCGGTGACAGGGTCGGTGGGCGCTTCAGTGACAGGGTCGGTAACAGATTCCTTCTCCTCCGCAGCAGTGATCTCTATAGAGAGCGCCTCTGTAATGGCTGATTCGGGAGAAGTTTCGGCAGGCTCAATTTCAGAGGTACATCCTATGGCAACAAAGGCCAAAAGGACACACAGGAGGGCGGATAACGTGAGCAAAGAACATCTTTTCATGTCTATCCTCCTTTCGAGGGTAAAGGAAAACGGCGGAAGGCGTGAAAAATCACACCCTCCACCGTCCGTCAAATGACTTATTGGGTGGGGAGCTTCAAAAGAAGCTCCCCTTTGGAATTTTAAATTGAGGTTAAGATTAGTTCTTAGCCTTGATAGCAGCCTGAGCAGCAGCCAGACGAGCGATCGGCACACGGAAGGGAGAGCAGGACACGTAGTCCAAACCCAGCTCGTGGCAGAACTCGACGGATGTGGGATCACCACCGTGCTCACCGCAGATACCGATGTGCAGCTTAGCGTTGTTAGCGCGACCGTCCTTCACAGCCATATTCATGAGCTTACCAACACCGGTCTGGTCGAGCTTAGCGAAGGGATCGTTCTCGAAGATCTTGGTGTCATAGTAAGCGGTCAGGAACTTACCTGCGTCGTCACGGGAGAAGCCGAAGGTCATCTGGGTCAGGTCGTTGGTACCGAAGCAGAAGAAGTCAGCGTTCTGAGCGATCTCGTCAGCGGTCAGGCATGCACGAGGAATCTCGATCATGGTACCGACCTCGTAGTCAAGCTCAACACCGGCAGCTGCGATCTCTGCGTCAGCAGTAGCAACCACAACGGACTTGACGTACTTCAGCTCCTTGACTTCGCCTACCAGAGGAATCATGATCTCGGGAACCATCTTCCACTCGGGATGCTTCTTCTGAACGTTGATAGCAGCACGAATGACAGCAGCGGTCTGCATCTTGGCGATCTCGGGATAGGTAACAGCCAGACGGCAGCCACGGTGACCCATCATGGGGTTGAACTCATGCAGAGAAGAAATGATAGCCTTGATATCCTCAACGGTCTTGCCCTGTGCGTTAGCGAGCAGAGCGATGTCTTCCTCAGTGGTGGGAACGAACTCATGGAGAGGAGGATCCAGGAAACGGATGCACACGGGCGTGCCCTCGAGAGCCTCATAGAGCTTCTCGAAGTCGCCCTGCTGGTAAGGCAGGATCTTAGCCAGAGCAACCTCACGCTCCTCGGCGGTGTCAGCGCAGATCATCTCGCGGAAAGCGGCGATTCTGTCAGCCTCGAAGAACATATGCTCGGTACGGCAGAGACCGATACCCTCAGCGCCCAGCTCGCGAGCCTTCTTAGCGTCGGCAGGCGTGTCGGCGTTGGTGCGGACCTTCAGGGTGCGGAACTTGTCAGCCCAGCCCATGATGGTGCCGAAGTTGCCGGAGATCTCAGCGTCAACGGTGGGGATGATACCGTCGTAGATCTTACCGGTGGAACCGTCGATGGAGATGTAGTCGCCCTCGACATAGGTCTTGCCGGCCAGAGTGAACTTCTTGTTCTCCTCGTCCATAGCGATCTCACCGCAACCGGAAACGCAGCACTTACCCATACCGCGGGCAACAACGGCTGCGTGGGAGGTCATACCACCGCGGACAGTCAGGATACCCTGAGAAGCCTTCATACCGGTGATGTCCTCGGGAGAGGTCTCGAGACGAACCAGAACGACCTTCTTGCCGGCAGCGTGCCAAGCCTCAGCGTCCTCAGCGGAGAAGACGACCTGACCGCAAGCAGCACCGGGGGATGCGCCCAGACCCTTACCGACAGGGTTAGCTGCCTTCAGAGCCTTAGCGTCGAACTGGGGATGGAGAAGGGTGTCGAGGTTACGAGGATCGATCATCAGAACGGCCTCTTCCTCGGTCTTGTGACCCTCAGCTACGAGATCGACAGCGATCTGCAGAGCTGCGGGAGCGGTTCTCTTACCGTTACGGGTCTGGAGCATATAGAGCTTGCCGTGCTCAACGGTGAACTCCATATCCTGCATATCGTGGTAGTGGTTCTCGAGGATCTCGCAGACCTTAACGAACTGCTCGTAAGCCTCGGGGAACTTCTCAGCCATCTGAGCGATGGGCATGGGAGTACGAACGCCTGCAACGACGTCCTCACCCTGAGCGTTGGTCAGGAACTCACCCATGAGCTTCTTCTCACCGGTGGAGGGGTCACGAGTGAAGGCAACACCGGTACCGCAATCGTCACCCATGTTACCGAATGCCATTGCCTGTACGTTGACTGCGGTACCCCAGCTGTAGGGGATATCGTTGTCACGACGGTAGACGTTTGCACGGGGGTTGTCCCAAGAGCGGAACACTGCCTTTACAGCGCCCATGAGCTGCTCCTTGGGGTCGGAGGGGAAGTCGGAACCGATCTTAGCCTTGTACTCAGCCTTGAACTGGTTAGCCAGCTCCTTGAGGTCCTCAGCGGTCAGCTCGACGTCGAGCTTCACGCCCTTCTCTTCCTTCATCTTGTCGATGAGCTCCTCGAAGTACTTCTTACCGACTTCCATAACGACGTCGGAGTACATCTGGATAAATCTTCTGTAGCAGTCGTAAGCCCAACGAGCATTGCCGGACTTCTCAGCCATAACTTCAACAACCTGCTCATTCAGACCCAGGTTCAGGATGGTATCCATCATACCGGGCATGGATGCGCGGGCGCCGGAACGTACGGAAACGAGCAGGGGGTTCTCGAGATCACCGAACTTCTTACCGGTGACAGCCTCCATCTTGACGATGTACTCGTTGATCTCAGCCTGGATCTCAGGATTGATCTGACGGCCATCCTCGTAGTACTGGGTGCAGGCCTCGGTGCTGATGGTGAAGCCCTGGGGTACAGGCAGACCGATGTTGGTCATTTCGGCAAGGTTTGCACCCTTACCGCCCAGAAGCTCTCTCATGTTGGCGTTACCTTCAGTAAAGAGGTAACAATACTTCTTTGCCATTGGCGTAATCCTCCATTTTATATAGATTTTTTATAAACCGGGTATCGGTTATGGTAAACACCATAAACCACCATGTATTATACCATATTTTTTGTCAATAGAAAAGAGGATAACGAAAATATTCCCGTCTTTAATGTAAACTTTTTTTGAACAGGCGGTTTTTCGAGGGATTTCGTTTGACTAAAAGGCGATTTTTGTGTATAATAGGAGTGTTTTAAAAGATTATTTAGCATAGTAAGTAAATTGTTGTTTAGCGGCCTAAGGGGGTGCAGGGGCGTAGCCCCTGCACCTTATGATGGTGGCCGGCAGTGCCGAGGGCGGCCGTGAGCGCCTCGGCGCGCGGCGGAAGCCGCAAGAAGATTTTTGACAAATAGAATCGCTGTTGATTTTTCTTTGCTAAATCAAATTTTCCTTATAGAATAAGGAAGTTTTGCTTCGCAAAACAATTTTATCAAATTCAGGGCGCTCAAGGCCGCCCCCGAAACCGCCGGCCATCATCATAGGGTTCAGGGGGC
>JAGASP010000118.1 GCA_017621695.1 Clostridia bacterium | reverse complement strand
CCGTTTCTGACTTCGGCGTGGATATCCTCTTTAGAGAAGCCGGGGAGCTCAGCGTCAAGAACGTATGCGTTCTCGGTCTCGCGAATATCGGTCTTGAAGGCAGGAAGCTGATGTCCGAAGAAGTTCTTCTCGAATTCCTCCATTGCCTTGAACGGGTCATAAGAGTTGAGAAAATGGTTGTTGTGTGCAAAGGGTGTAAGTTCAAACATAACAGAATCCTCCTTATAGATTTTGTGTTTATAGTATTTGTTGAAAGGATAATTTTTATTCGAGATTCAGGCGCCTTTCGAATCTCTTCCTTTCACGTGATATATTGTAAACCCAAATTGTTTCATAATTGTTATAGAAAAATGTCATAATTGTAAATATTGGCGCTCTATTAATGAGAGTGCTAAAAATTGCAATGCGATGATTTTGGCATACCGCTGATATTTGCTGAATTTGTTAGCAGGCGAAGCATATGCTTGCTTGATTCTGCAACAATGTTGTCAATATTTCAGTTGTTACAGTCTGTTGTTATATGGCTTATCTCTCTGAGTCGGGCAAGGTTCTTGGAAAGGTGGATTACGAAATAGGCGGCAGACATTGTATGAAATATCGTATGAAATAAAACAGAAGCGGGATCAAAACGGTATCGCTTTATCTGGTTATTAAAATTCTTCTTTTTGAGTGAAAAAGATTGATGTGTTCACATTTTTATGATATAATCCATTATATGATAGATCTCATTTTTTTGAGAGCAACTTTAAGTTTTAACCGTTGGAAATCGGTTACAATCATATTAAAAGGAGAAGTATTTGCGAATGAAGCTGATTGTAGCGGTGGATCGCGAATGGGGAATAGGTTACCGTGAAAAACTGTTAGCAAGCGTAAAAGAGGATCTCACCCATTTTCGCAAACTAACCGAAGGAAAAACAATAGTGTACGGTTCTGTTACACTGAGAACCTTTCCAAATGGAAGACCGTTAAAGGACAGAATAAATCTAATTCTTTCTACCAATCCTAACCTTAAACCCGAAGGAGCTGTCGTACTTCGCTCTGTTGAGGAACTGATTGCCTATGAGAAAGCCCATCCCGATGAGGATATCGTGGTTGTCGGAGGAGCTTCGGTTTATAAACAACTCTTGCCATACTGTGACGCTGCCTATGTTACCCGGTTTGATGCCTCTTTCGAGAAAGACGCCTATTTCCCGAATCTGGATGATACCCCAGGCTGGCAGTGCATTTCCGTTAGCGAAACACAGTATAGCAATGGTGCTACTGATACAGAAGATGGAATGCCGTACTGTTTCACCGAATACAGACGGGTGGACGCATAGGAAAAGAGCTTTATCGGGCTGACAGCACGGTTTTTATATTGCTTTTTCCTTTCTACTAAACAATCAACCATATCGGTATAAATTCATAAAAAATACTTGAAAAATATTATGAATAGTGATATAATATGGTGTGTTAATTTGTAGGGAGCTTGTGTTACGGGCTGAGAGGAAGGTGTGACCTTCGACCGATACCTGATTTGGATAATGCCAACGTAGGGATACCCACATAAAGAGTATTAGCGGGAAGCTGCCAAAGAAGGTAGTCTTCCCGTTTTTGAATATTAAATATTTTCAAAAGGCGGCGGGTGGGATACAAGCCGCTTTGCTGTTTTAATGAGGCTCAAATATTTCAAAGGAAAATCTGGAAATTTATTGTTGGAGAAATCCATTACAATAGACATAGGAGGCAAAAAATGGATCATGAAAAAATCAAAGAGGGCGTTCGCCTACTGCTGGAGGGCATAGGCGAAGACGTGGACAGAGAGGGTCTACAAGAAACTCCCGAGCGAATTGCACGTATGTGTGAAGAAATTTTCGGTGGCCTTAACGAGGATGCTTCCGTTCATTTGAATAAACAGTTTCATGCAGCTTGCAACAATATGGTATTGGAAAAGGATATTACCTTTTATTCGGTATGCGAACATCATCTTCTTCCGTTTTACGGAAAAGTACACATAGCATATATTCCGGATGGAACTGTAGCGGGTTTGAGTAAGCTTGCCAGGACGGTTGAGGTTTTTGCAAGACGTCCGCAGATTCAGGAGAATATGACAGCCCAGATTGCAGATGCTTTAGAAAAGTATCTGCACCCCAAGGGGGTTATGGTTATGATTGAGGCGGAGCATATGTGCATGACAATGCGCGGTGTGCAAAAGCCGGGCACTAAAACCGTTACAACGATTACACGCGGTGCATTTAATGATGATTATTCGCTTCAGCAGACCTTCCTTAACATGGTAAAGGTTTGAGTGGGCAGAGGATAAAGATATGAACGACAATGGTGTTGACCGTATACAGCGGATACAGAAAAATCCTGTGTTTCAGGATCTTTATATAAAATTGCAGGATGCAGAAGCAGGACGCATTTTCTGTAAGCACACGATGGAGCATTTTCTTGACGTGGCGAGGTTGATGTATATTTTCTGCTTGGAAGATGGCGAGAGCATAAATAAAGATGTGGTTTATGCTACAGCACTTCTTCATGATTTGGGCAGATATGATCAGATGACCTGTGGAACGCCGCATAACGTAGCCAGTGCTGAGATTGCAGGAAATGTATTGAAGGAATGTGGCTTTACGGACGATGAAATACTGTCTATCCAAAAAGCTATTGCCGGACACAGAGCCCCACACGGTGTTGATGCCGACAAGCTGACGGCATACCTCTACCGTGCGGACAAGATGTCCCGAAATTGCTTTTCCTGTGCTGTACGGTCGGAATGCAACTGGCCGGACGAAAAAAAGAATGAGTGGATCGTGTTCTAAAAATAGGAGGAATTGCTATGATAATTGGAAATAGGGTGTTCGATGCTGAACACAGAACATACATTATGGGAATATTGAACGTCACACCGGATTCTTTTTCGGATGGGGGCAAATTCAATCAGATGGATGCAGCTCTTTATCATGCAGAGGAAATGATTCGTGACGGAGCTGATATTGTGGATGTCGGAGGTGAATCGACTCGACCGGGGCACACGGTTATATCGGATGACGAAGAGATCTCCCGCGTCGCGCCTGTCATAGAAGCGATAAAGAGTCGTTTTGATATTCCGGTTTCTATTGATACGTATAAAGGCAAAGTTACAGAAGCTGCTTTGAAGGCAGGTGCCGATCTTGTTAACGATATCTGGGGCTTTAAGTTTGATCACAAGGTAGCCGAGCTGACCGCACAATATGGTGCCGCTTGTTGTTTGATGCACAACCGCTCGGAACCTACCTATCAAGACTACTTGAATGATGTCGTTGCTGATTTGAAGGAATGTGTGCGGATTGCAAAGGATGTGGGGATTTCCGATGATAAGATCATCTTGGATCCCGGAGTTGGCTTTGGCAAGACCTATCAGATGAATTTGGAAATCATCAACCACGTGGACGTGCTCCATAGCTTAGGTTTCCCGATCCTACTTGGAACATCACGTAAATCGGTCATTGGTCAAACGTTAAATCTCCCGACAGATCAGCGTGTGGAGGGAACTCTTGCTACCACCGTAGTAGGCGTATTGAAAGGGTGCGCTTTTGTACGAGTACACGACATTAAGGAAAATAAACGTGTCATTCAGATGACAGAGGCAATTATGGGTCGATAGGAGTAGAGATGGATAGGATTAGTATACAAGGGTTAGAAGTATATGCCAAGCACGGTGTTTATCCGGAAGAGAATACCCTTGGGCAAAAATTTGTGGTTTCTGTTGATATGTATATGAGTACACGAAAGTCAGGCTTGGCGGATGATCTGTCCCTTTCGGTTAACTATGGCGAGGTCTGTCATTTTATCAATGATTTTATGACTAAGCACACGTGGAAATTGATAGAGACGGTTGCAGAACAGCTTGCTCAAGCGCTGTTGTCAACCTACACACTCATTGAACAGGTAGATCTGAAGATAGAAAAGCCTTGGGCACCAATAGGACTCCCGATAGGCTCTGTATCGGTAAGCATACGCAGAAAATGGCATACGGCTTACATAGCACTGGGCTCTAACATGGGAGACAAAACAGGTTACCTTGATATGGCAATTCGTAGGCTGAAGGAAAGGGAAGATTGCCGAGTTGAAAAAGTTTCCGAATAATTCCAATTCAAGTAGAGGAATTGCATAACATACCAGACGACAAAAAAACAAAGAGGGAAAAACTTATTGGTTTAATATCAAAACTGCAAATGAAAGAACTATATATTTCTCCAGCCATATACGGAACATTTAAATATGGGCAGTCTAAGTATGGTGGGGAAAGAAGCGTATACGATAAAGTATTATTTTGTACGCGAAGTAATATTAAAGATGCTTTAATTGCGAGTTCAGCAATTCGGGAGAGTTGTGTAGTGATTACAAACGATGGCTCATTCTACAAGAAAATGGCAAACAATAATTATTCAGTTATGAATTTCAATGAATTTATTGAAGATGTCAAATCTAATTTATAAAATCAGCATAGAGGGACGCATTGATATGGCTGGTTGATTATTAAAATTAAGGTTCAAAATTGTTGGGTTCACCCAAAAACGAGAGATACGCAACGCGTGCCTCTCGTTTTTTATTTTCTCCCTTTCAGCACAAATGGTGTGCCTCGAAAAGAAGCCGGTCATTAACGGTAGAATGGCATAAAAATATTTACAAATTTTCGGTTGTAAGAGCGAAAAGCTTTGGGTATTTCTATTGAAAAATGCACAATTATATGTTATAATACAGCCAAGAATGTGCCGATTCCAACAAATCGGGACAGGTCGCTTTGCAAATTTCTCCATAGCTATCTCTATGCTTTGACAAGGAGTGAAACAATGACAAACCTTGAACGTGCCATGAACCTATTGCACTACAAGCCCGTTGACCGTCTTCCCGCTGTTCATTTCAACTATTGGCCCGAGCTTTTGGTTGAGTGGGCAGAGCAGGGAAAGATCCCTGCCGAGTTGGCGCAGGGCTGTCATGACGGCAGCGCCAAGGAGATCGAGCTGGACAAGCTCATTGGCTGGGACTTTAACTGGAATCACGTTGTGGGAACCAATAACGGTCTGTACCCCACGTTTGAGCCCAAGGTTCTGGAAGAGCTGCCCGATGGCTCCCGCCGTGTGCAAAACCACAACGGTCTCATCGAAAAGATCAAGCCGGGGATCACGTCTATCCCCTCGGAGGATGATTATCTCCTCAAAGACAGGGAAACATTTGAAACCCTGTACCGCCCCAAAATGCAGTTTGCACCTGAGCGTGTAAGTCAGGAATACTTTCAGCATTTCAATGAGCACCGTCCTTGGGACGTTCCCGTGGGCTTCCACGTAGGCTCTGTGCTGGGATCTGTCCGTGATATCGTCTCCGTCGTAGGTATGAGTTATCTTCTCTACGACGAGGATGAGGATCTCTTTGCCGACATAGTGGACACCTTTGCGGATATGCAGTACGAGTGCGTCAAGGCGGTGCTGGAAACGGGCGCGAAGTTTGACTTCGCCCATTATTGGGAGGATATTTGCTTCAAGAACGGTCCGCTCCTCTCTCCCGAGGTGTTTGACGAGCTTTGCGGCAAGCACTACAAGAAGCGGAATGATCTGCTCCATCAGTACGGCATCGACATCATCTCGCTGGACTGCGACGGTGTGGTGGAAAAGCTGATCCCCACTTGGCTTGACAACGGTGTCAACGTTCTGTTCCCCATTGAGGTGGGTGTATGGGGTGACCAGTTTGAGGCCGCACGCAAGAAGTACGGTGAGCGTGTGCTGGGTATCGGCGGTATGGACAAGACCGCGCTCCGCAAGGACAAGGCTGCCGTGGACGTGGAGATCGAGCGCATGAAGCGGCTGGCCTCCATGGGCGGATTTATCCCCTGTCCCGACCACCGACTCATGCCGGGCACCAAGTTTGAGCTGGTGCAGTATTACGCCGAGGAGATCAAAAAGATCAAGATTTAATAGTGCTCAGATGCAAATCCAACATTTATAAATACTGAAATCATCATATAAGGAGACAAAGGTATGCTGTACGACAAGAACCGAAAGAACCCCTCGCTGGATCTTGATTTGTTTAAAAATCCCACCGCCGAGTACCGCGGCACCCCCTTCTGGGCATGGAACTGTGATTTGCAGAAGGACGAGCTTTGCCGTCAGATCGATATTTTCAAAGAAATGGGTCTGGGCGGCTTCCATATGCATTGCCGCGACGGTATGTCCACCACCTATCTCTCCGACGGCTTCATGGGGCTCGTCAAGGCCTGCACCGATCACGCCAAGGAGAACGAGATGCTTGCGTGGCTCTATGACGAGGACAAGTGGCCCTCGGGCTTTGGCGGCGGTTACGTCACCAAGGAGGACACGTTCCGCCAAAGATACCTCACTTTTACCTGTGACGCAAACTACAAGGTCCGTGACAATGCCCTCCTCATCGCTCGCTTTGACGTGGTACTGGGGGAGGACAAGTGTCTGAAGTCCTACCGCAAGGTGGCCGAGGGGGACGCCGTTGAGGGCACCCTCTGGACGATCTGGCGGGAGATTTCGGGCAACAGCCCTTGGTTTAACAATCAATCCTACGTGGATACCCTCAACAAGAAGGCCATCGACCGCTTCATTGAGGTGACCCACGAGCGTTATCTGGAAACCGTGGGAGACGAGTTCGGTAAGACCGTCCCCGCCATCTTCACCGACGAGCCGCAGTTCATGCGCAAGGGCACCCTGGCTTTTGCCGATAGCAAGCAGAACGTCCATCTGCCCTGGACCGATGACTTTGAGGACACTTTCAAGGTCGCCTACGGAGAGTCTCTGGTGGATCATCTGCCCGAGCTTTTGTGGGATCTGCCGAACGGCGAGATCTCCCTGACCCGCTACCACTACCACGACCACATCTCCGAGCGGTTTGCCGAGGCCTTCGCCGATAATTGCGGCGACTGGTGCAAGGCGCACGGCATCGAGCTGACGGGCCACATGATGGAGGAGCCTACCCTCCACTCCCAGACCGCCGCTATCGGCGATTGTATGCGCTCCTACCGCGGCTTCGGCATCCCCGGTATCGATATGCTCTGCGCCCGCTTCGAGTTTACCACCGCCAAGCAGTGTCAATCCGCCGTCCACCAATACGGTCGTCCCGGCATGATGAGTGAGCTGTACGGCGTTACGGGCTGGGATTTTGACTTCCGTGGCCACAAGCTCCACGGCGACTGGCAGGCCGCTCTGGGCGTCACCGTCCGTGTTCAGCATCTTTCTTGGGTGTCCATGAAGGGCACCGCCAAGCGGGACTACCCCGCCTCCATTTCCTACCAGTCCCCCTGGTACAAGGAGTATGCCTACGTGGAGGATCACTTCGGCCGCGTGAACACCGCGCTGACCCGAGGCAAGCCCTTGGTCAAGGTGGCGGTCATGCATCCCGTGGAGAGCTACTGGCTCCACTGGGGTCCCAACGAGCAGACCGCTCTCATCCGCGACAAGCTGGACGGCAACTTCCAAAACGTCACGGATTGGCTGCTTCGCGGTAACATCGACTTCGACTACATCTGCGAGTCCACCCTCCCTGTCCAGTGTCCCGTGGGTGGTGCGCCCCTCAACGTGGGCGAGATGGCCTACGACGTGGTTGTCGTTCCCGAGTGCGAGACCCTGCGCTCCACCACCCTCGACCGTCTGGAGGCATTCCGCGCCGCCGGCGGTAAGCTGGTGTTCATGGGCGACGCTCCCAAGTACGAGGACGCCAAGCCCTCGGCGCGCGGCAAGGCGCTCTTTGACAAGTCCATCCAAATCGGCTTCAACCGCGGCGCTCTGCTGGACGCTCTGTACGAGGACCGCACCGTGGAGATCCGCAACTTCGGCGGCGCATTTACGGGTAATCTGATCCATCAGGTTCGCCGTGACACAGATGGACTGTGGTTGTTTGTTTCCCATTGCTCTGAACCCTATAACAAGGATGTCAGCCGTGATATGGGTATCCACATCTATGTTAAGGGCAAGTACAAGGCTGAGCTGTGGGATACCATCACGGGCGAGGTGAGGCCCATCCGCTACAACAACAAGGACGGCAAGACCCACATTGTCATGAGTCTCTTTGACTATGATTCGGCGCTCCTCTACCTCCGCGACACCGAGGAGGACAGCAGCTACGAGCCTGCCGCCATGGCTGCGCCTACTCCCATCGGCATCAAGCGTATGACCGACGGCTATGCCGCCTGGGCCGAGGCCGACGCCACCGCTCCCGTGGCCGAGATCCCCATGACGGTGCCGTACACTCTGTCCGAGCCGAATGTCCTGCTTCTGGATATGGCACGCTACGCTTTGGATGACGAGGATCTGCATCCCACTGAGGAGATCCTCCGCATTGACGCCGCTGTTCGCCGCCGTCTGGGCTTCCCCGCGGGCAAGGCGCAGCCTTGGGTCATGGAGGACAAGCCCGCCGAGCATACCGTGACTCTGGAGTTCACGGTGTACAGCGACATTGACTACGCTGATCCCTACATCGCGCTGGAGGATGCCGACATCGCCACCATCAAGTGGAACGGTGAGGCCGTCACCGCAAAGCCTGACGGTTACTACGTGGATCTCTCCATTCAGAAGGTGGCTCTGCCTCCTCTCCGCAAGGGTATCAACACCCTGACCGTCACCATTCCATTCGCGGTGCGCTCCAACTGCGAGGCCATGTACCTGCTGGGCAGCTTTGGTGTCCGTGTGGCGGGTCGTCTACTGACCGTGACGGATCTGCCCGAGACCGTGGGCTTCTCGGATCTGACCTACCAAGGCTTGCCCTTCTACGGCGGCGCGATTTCCTACCGCATCCCTGTGGACGCGCCCACTGACTGGTCGGCAATGGTGCAGGTGCCGCATTACACCGCCGCCGTCAACACGGTGGAGCTGGACGGTGAGAAGCGGGGCGTCATCGCCTACCCGCCCTACGTAGCCGACATTGGCGTGATCCCCGCAGGCAAGCATGAGTTGACGGTTACTGCCTACATCACCCGCCGCAACTGCTTCGGGGACGTGCACGACGCTGACGAACGCCTCGCATGGCAGGGGCCTTCGGCGTGGGTCACGGGCGATAGCCTGTGGACATATGAGTACCGTCTGCGCCGCACGGGTATTTTGACAACGCCTGCGATTTATAAGAAGAACTGATCAAAACAGAGAAAATTCTATTTGGTGAAAGTGATATATGAACAGTACGGAACGAGTCAGGGCAGCAATTTTAGGACTCCCTTATGACAGACAGCCGATTTACGGTTGGGTGGCTGCCAATTTGACCAATGAAATCACCGCCCATTGGGGTTCGGTCGGTGCGTTTGAGGACAAATATGAATTTGATATCGCCCATCTTTTCGGCGGGCCGGGTGTCTTCCGTATGGATGTGATCTCTGCCATAGCGCCGCCGGAAAGCGAGGATCTGACCCCGGATCTGATCGTCGATCAGCCTATTTTTACCGATCCCAACTGTTTGGCTGACTATGAAAATCTTGCCGCCACGCTGGCATATCACAAGGAACGAGGGCGCTTCTGCTATGTCCAGACACCCGGATTTTTTGAAAACTTCAACGGCATCTTCGGCATTGAAAACCATCTCATGTGGTTGGCGCTCTATCCCGATGCGCTGGATGAGCTGTACCGACGGCAGGCAGAATGGACGATACAGTTTGCCGATCACTGTATCGATATGGGCATTGATATGATCCACATTTCGGATGACTGGGGGGCGCAGAAGGATCTTATGTTCAGCCCCGAGCTTTGGTGGAGGATCATTTATCCCCATTTCAAGAGAGTTGTGGATCATGTCCACGCCAGAGGTGCCTTTTGCAGTCTTCATTCCGACGGATGCGTTATGAAGGTGGCCGACGGTATTGCCAAGCTGGGGCTGGACGTGGTGCATCCCTGGCAGGAACGCGCGGGAATGGATTACGACGTGTATTTGGAGAAGTATTCCGATCAATTTGCCATCCTTGGCGGTATTTGCGTGCAATATGCCATCGGACTCATGCCCCGTGACGAGCTGGAGCAGGAGATCCGCCGTGTCTTCGGCAAGCTCAAGGGCAAGCGTTGGCTGGTGTGCACGACGCATTTCGTACAAAGTCATTGCTCCGTCGAGGATCTGGAATTTGCATATGATCTGATCTATCAACTGGCACGGGAATAGGTTACTTCTAAAAACTCTCTTGACGGAGAATCCGCGGTAACTTTTCAGTCATACATCACATATTTTCTTCGCGTAGCTCCACTACGCGAAGAAAAATTGTATCACCTGACGAAAAACTTCCTCACGGCTCTCTCACCAACAGAGTTTTTAGAGGTTCCCAATCATATATCGTTTGCTCCGTGTGATCTTCATTACGTTTGATGCGAATCATTAGCGCCGTAAGCGCGGAAAGGATGTACGTATGCTCAGATGGTTTCTTTATGCCGCGTCGGTTATTTTGAGCCTTGTGCTGTTTTTGCCCACGTCGGGAAGCACGGAGATACGGAATTTGCCTCTGCTTTTAGCGCTCTTGTTCTGCCTTGCGCTTTATTTGATCTGTCATCTGATCATTCTGCTGGCTTTTGTGCATCGCATCAAGTCCATATTGCGAAAAAAGGGAATGCAAGTGAAGCGAACCCGAATTTTTCTCGGATGGGGCTACGTTGTCGCGGAAACACCGAACGAGACGGTGGACGTGTGTTTCCTGCTTCGGAAAAAGAAATATTATCGGTATCATTTTTGCAGCGTGAACCGTATCGAGTACTGGAAGACGACGTTTTCGGTGGCCAGAAGCAGTAAACGGGGAACGGTAGCCAGAGGCGCGGCCGATACGAGAATGGTCGGTCGACGGGAGATCTCCTGGCGACAATTCGTCGAGGAACGGAAGGTGCATCGGTACGTGGTGATGAATCGCTTGCCCGACAGCATTTCAGATGCTGCAAGGCGAGAGGAGGTATCGGACGGCGACTGCATCTGTGGCTCGGATATTGTTCTTGTCAGCTTGCAAAAATTTGAGCGTGAAGCTTGGAATGATGCATGATTTTTTGTGACGACCAATACATAAGAATATCGAATGGAACCTGCGATAGAGCAGGTTCCCTTCAAGCTTTGTTGATGGGTTCGGATGAGAGTACGTATTGTGGAAAAAGCAAAATCTGATTTTGGGGATGATGGATCGCTGTGAACGGTTCGTGCTTCTGTAAAACGCATTTGGACTCGGTGGTGGCTTTTGCTGTCATCTTTTTTGTCACACCCCCAAAATCCCCCGGTACGCCCTAAATACACCCTAAATACACCCCTAATACACCCTAAATACACCCCCACAGCTCGATATATATATGATATAATTAGATTGTATAAATATATATACGTTGTAATTTGTGCCGGAGGTGCTTGAACATGATAAGAAAACGAGTTCGGTGTGATGCGCTTGCAGTCTCCCTCCTGCGGGACATACGTGCATCCTCGACAAGGACGAGATGACAGATTTAAACCGCACATAGAGGATACTGCGGTGAAAGAATCCACGCACTACCAAAGGAGGTAAAAAGTATGTTGAACGTGAAGAAAAGAATGACGGCAATCTTGCTGGTTGTGGCTATGCTGATCCCGTCGATCCCGTTTTCGGCTTTCGCCGCCACGGTGGATGCCTTGCCGGATCCCGAAAGCGCCACCGAGGAAGAGCTGATCAAGCATCGTTCAGAGCTTTTGGAGGTGGCGGACGAAGCAGGCTTTGCCACGGAATACGAGCTGTTCTTCTCCGTACTGGAGGAAATGGACGAGCGGGGCGAGTTCTGGCAATACAATAACTTTGCCCTGTATTGCCGTAGTATGTCCGACGAGCTGCTGCTGGAGCTGCTGGGCTACCTGCGAAAGTACGTAAAAGCAGGCGCGGTAGCAGGCTACAGCGCGGTGTCTGCTGCGGAAGAATTCTTTGAAGATCAGGCGTATAACATTTACTATACGTTTTTTGCAAGGGAAGAGGGTTTGGGTTCGATCAGAGCTGAGGATCTGAAGCAGTTCGAGACCACGCCCATGTTTCTAAAAAACCTGCCCGCCTATTATTACTATCCCACCGAAGCGGATCTGCCCAACGAGCTGGAGCTGACGGTGGAGCTGTCTCCCGCGGTCATGGCGGCTGTGCAAGAGATCCGCGACGGGTATAGTGAATATGAGCCCTACGAGGGAGAAGAGCGGGATCTGGTTTGGATCTTGTCCACCGGCGGTCACTACTCTGAAAATATGATTCGCTATGAGCAAGCGGAGTATGTGGAATCCGTGGGCAACCGCACCACTCTGCGTCTTTCCGCCGACGATATTTTGAAATTTGCCGGTGATGTGCAAACCAATCACTACTCCAGCACCGGCGGATTTTATGTGCGCCTATATGCAGCGGGCTATCTGAGCGACCCCTGCTATATCGCCATTGGCACGAATGCTTTCTTTGAAGGTAGCCCCGGCTACGGAAGCAGAGAACAGGGCAGTTTTATTCTGGACTTCAATACCGACCGCCTGCCCGAGGGCACACAGGTGATCTATGAGTGGAATCTGTCTGCTGCCGTGCCCGAGTGGGTGTTGCAAGGGCATTTTGACGATTCCATGTGGGACGGCCCCTTCACCACCACGGAGCCTGTGCTGACGGTGGAGGATATCGAAAATTCCAATTACCTTGAATATCTGAATTCGCAGTCCGATCCCATTACCGCGGAAGAGCTGTGGGAGCGTACCACCTATATCTCCTGCCAGGTATTCTGGCAGGTCGATGGGAAGGACTATTATCTGAACACCCCCATTCTGCCCGTGTTCGGCGGGGAAAGCGGTGAGGTCGGACCTGACCGCAGCTGGACGTATGATCCCATCAGCACCTTTGAGGTTTTTGGCTACGATACCTATGTCGAGCCCGGGGCAACCGTGACCTCCAACGTCTTTACTTTGGCGGACGACACGGTGATCGACTGTACCCTCTTCTATAATGAATATATTGATGGGAGAAACCAGCAATTCATTATTTCGGATCAGGGAACGACCTTTACCGTTCCCGAGTCTGCGGATGTCCGCCGCCCGCGTACGGAATACCGTGTGTCGTATTCTGCTACTGCGCCCAACGGTAAGACCTATTTCGGCGGCAGAGGCAGCACCGTGCTGAACGTCTATCCCGAGGATCTGTTGGTCTATACGGGAAGCGGACAGTATGATGAGATTTTGGGAGAGAAGATCCTTTACAAGGACGTAGCGAAAAGCACCGCCAGCACCAATATTTTCTCACTGGCACCCATGGCGCTGTATCATGACGGCATCCTGTATACCACGGGTTCTTCCTATTCTTCTTCCAAGCTGAAGGTGAACTGGTATACCAATACGGTCAAGAGCTATGACGGTGCTACGCTGCATTCCTCCAACCGAAGCTATTTCCAGACGAGGCCCCAAACGGTGGGTGAGTTCTATGTGTTCTGCGTGGTTTCGGCGGGGGATTTCTCCTATACCTCCGAGATCTTTACTTACAACGTCATTGATCCGACGGTGCTGACCGAGAACCGCTATCTGATCACAAGCGACGGCACGCTGTACTCCGTATTTTCCAATGACGAAGTGGTGACCATTCCCGAAACCATCAACGGCATCACCGTCAAGACGATCGCGGGCAAGACCTTTGGTACGGGAACCTACGGTACCGCTGAATATGACCGCTGCCCCTATATGACCACCCTGATCCTGCCGGATACGGTGGAGACGCTGAAACCGACCGCGGTGCCATCCTGCGTCACCACCCTTGAGATGGGCGATGGGATCAAGCATATCGAAGGTCTGCCGGGTAGCATTGAAAAGCTGGTGATCCCCGAAGGCGTGGAGACTCTGTATATTCCGCAGGTTTCCGTGCTGGAGATCCAGTCGCTCAAGACCATTGAACTGCTGAATGAAATGGATGCCGAGATCGAAGTGGGTACCTTGATCCTGCCCGAGGGCTTGGAGATCATCGGTGAGGGCGGTCTGGAATGCGCTGTGACCGCCGACGAGGTAGTCCTGCCCTCTACGCTGAAGGTATTCGCCCCCGTAAAGTCCTTCTTTGTGCGCGAAAAGATGGAACTGCCCGAAGGGCTGGAGGTCTTTGACGGCGGTCGGATCATCACGGAATACTGGGACCGATATCAAGGATCGGATATCGTTATTGACTACAATTTCGCTTACGATGGCAAGACTCTGGTTTTCCCCGAGAGCCTGAAGACCTTGGGACATCCGGGTATACTGTGGAACGTCACGGAGCTGGATCTGCCGCAGGGCTTTATCCCCGGGGAGTACTTCTTTGAAAGAACGAGTATTGAAACCTATATCATTCCCGCAGGCATGACCGTTATTCCCGAAGGCCTGTTTGAAAACTCTGCGCTGCGTGTGATCGTGATTCCCGAGGGTGTGACCGAGATCGGCGCCGAGGCATTCTATGGCTGTGAAAATTTGGAGAAGATCGTGCTGCCTTCCACCCTGACAAAGATCGGTGATGGTGCTTTTGACGGTTGCTCTGCGCTGACAGAGCTGGTTATTCCTCCGTCGGTGACATCCATCGGTGACCGTGCCTTCAAGGGATGCTCCGCTGTGGAACGGGTGGTGATCCCCGCCTCCGTTACAGAGCTGGGGGCATATGCCTTCTACGGCTGCTATTCCTTGCAGGAAGTGATCATCGAGACCCTGTTATCTGAGCTGGAAACGAGTGTTTTTGAAGGCTGCGCAAGTCTTGTCAACGTGCAGATCCGGGACGGTCTGCAACGGGTGAACGGCTATGCCTTCGCGGGCTGCTCCGGTATCACTTCCCTGGATTTCCTGCCCGAGAGCGTTTCCTATATCGGTAACTCCGCCTTCGCGAGCGCAGGTCTTGCGGGTGAGCTTGTCCTGCCCGCAGGTCTTCTGGAGCTGGACGGCTACGCCTTTACCCAAACTAATATTTCCGCTATCCGCTTCAACGACCGATTGACGTCCATCGGAGGATACGCCTTCTCCAACACCTCGCTGACATCCGTTGAGATCCCCGACAGCGTGACCTTCATCGGCAGCGGTGCGTTCTGTTACTCGTCGTTGGAGACCGTCACCTTCGGTGAAAACGTCAGCTATATCGGCGCGGACGCCTTCCGCGGTACCTACCTGACCGAGTATACCGTCCCCAAAAAGGTGACCAAGCTGATGGGCGGCACCATCGCCGAAACCTACATTACCCAAGTCAACCTGGATCCCACGGGAGAGGGCATCCTGTCCTACGTTGGTCCCTATGCCTTCCAGTACTCTGACATCGAGTCTATTGTGTTCCCCGAATCCGTGACCTATCTCGGCAAGGGTGTTTGTCAAGATTGTTACTATCTGGAAAGCGTCGTACTGCCCGGCAGTATCACCCGCATCCGTGAGGCCGCCTTTGAGTGTTGCGAATCCCTGACCGACGTGCAGATCACCGCCGAGCTGGAACGGATCGACGGACGGGCGTTCAACGGATGTACGTCGCTGAACGGCATCGTCTTGCCCGACTCGCTGGAGATCATCGGAGAGAGTGCCTTCTGCGATTGTATTTCTCTGGAGATCGCAGACCTTCCCGATTCGCTGATCAGTGTAGAGAAGTTCTCCTTCCGCGGCACGAAGTTGGCGAAGATCGAGCTGGGTGAAAACGTAACCTATGTGGGCAATTGTGCATTCCAGGATTGCGCAGAGGTGACGTCCATTACTCTGAACAGCAAGCTGGGCTACATTGGCGACTATGCCTTTGACGGCTGTGTTTTGGTTACGGAACTCACGATTCCCGAAAGCGTAAATAGCATCGGAGACCACTTTATCCGCGGCACTGCCATCGAGGAGATCGTGCTGCCCTCCAGCCTTAGCTTCATTCCTGCCTTCACCGACAATACGGTGATCAAAAAGGTGACCTGTGCCTCCACCGACATTCAGCATCTGTGGGGCAGCACCTTTGCAAACTGCTCTGCGCTGGAAGTGGCAGATGTTTACAGCGGCGAATGGATCGGCTCCAACTGCTTCCTGAACTGCACTTCCCTCAAGTATTTCCACGCTTACTATCAGACGGAGGATATCCGCAAGAGTGCCTTTGAGGGCTGTACCTCTATGAGCCTCATCACCTTTGGCGGTAAGGATTCCATTTTGAAACACATCGGTGAAAAGGCCTTCTCCGGCTGTGTTGCCATTACGGATTTCGACCTGCCGGAAACACTGGAGAGCATTGGCAGCCGCGCCTTTGAAAAGACCTCCATCACCTCCATCATCGTGCCCGCCAAGGTGACGAGCATCGGAACGTCGCCCATTTTCAATGAACTTTCGGGTACGCATACGGGCTATGGAGACACCTGCTTCTACGATTGTCCCGAGCTTGAGCGGATCGTATTTTTGGAAAGAGAAGGCGCGTTCATGCCTGTCTATTCCTTTGCCGAGTACTGCCCCAAGCTGGCAGAAGTGTTCCTGCCCAGCTCCGTTGGCTGGATGATCACGGAAAACGGCTTCGATATGGAGATCTTCGGAGATAACATCAATAATTTCTCTCTGAAAAGATATAACCAATCCAAGCTGGATGGCTACGTGCCTACGGCATACTACCGTTACGGCGTGTATGAAAGCGGCGAGGATTACAGCGATACGTCCTACTCAAGCATTTATAAGCCCGGTGACACCTTCATCTGCATCCCCTTTACCAGCGACTATGATGTCCAGAAGGCGTATTGGGAATTCTTCAAGGAGCAGACCGAGCTTTGCGTAGAAAACGGCTATGGTGCTGTGGAGTTCGTCGAGCTGAACGAATACCTGAAGGCCATGACGGTGCTTTCCTCCTTCGGCGTGAAGGTCATGGCAGGGGACGAGGATATCACCGACAAGGTGCAGATCGACTGGTACATCAACTGGCTGGAGGACAACGTACTGACCACAGGCGCAAAGCTGGATGGCTTCGCCATGGTCTCTGACACCTTCCGCTACCGCTTCACCGTCACCCTGGATGAAGCCTACGCCTTTGATTACAAGGACTACGATTCCGGTGAATTTGAGCTGAAATCCACCATGGACGGTCAGGTCGTCGTCGTCAACCTGGTGAAGCGAGAGAAGGGAACCGTGGAAATTGAACTGCCCGAGGGCGTGAAGGATGATCCCAGCCTCAGCGTTTCCATCCTTCAAACGCAGAGTGACCTGCTCCGAGAGCTGGAAACCGAGATCGTGGACGGCAAGATCACCCTGCAGGCAACACCCTCTGCCAACCTGCTGGTGTACGTCCTGTGCGATGGTTACTATAAATACACCGGCTCCGTGGCCGCCGAGGATATTCAAGCGGCTATGGATGCGAATATGCCTTACAAGCTCGCTGTCGAGATGAAAAAGCTGCCTGTTTCGGGCACCTTTAGCGCAAAATTCAGCATTTACGATATCCTTCCCGACGGGGATGAGGAGACCGAGATGCTGGAGAGCTTCGATGGCATCTCCGTGGAGATCAGGAACGTCACCAAGGGTACGATTTGTGAGGACTACACCCTCCAGTTCCCCTACGTGATCATCAATAACTATGAGGAATTCTTTGAGCTCAGCGATGAGCTGACCGTGACGGTCACCCCCGATCCGTCTCTGGAAATGTACGGCTTTACCGCCGTGCTGAACCCCGGTGACTCGGAAAATTACGGTGACACCGAGGGAACCCTCAACCGATATGGCGCCATGTATATCCGCCCCGTCCTTCCCGAGGACAGCGAGAGCGGCCGTGCCATCGTTCAGGTATACAACGCCGCCGGCAACCGCGTTTCCATCGACATCGTGGAAAGCGGAGAGCTGCTCATTCGCCGCTTTGCGGACGGCACCTACACGGTGACCGTGTCCGAGCAGAACCGCTATCTCAACGCCGTGGAAAAGCTGTCACAGTTTACCGCCTGCGGATGGACGGCAGGGGAAGACTATTACAGAACCAACGTGACCCTGAAGGCGCCTTGCTATCAGGTGCTGGACGTGGAAACCCCCTTGGCCCCCGATGCCAGCTTCCTCATCAAAGAGGAGCCGATGGTGACGAAGCGTGAGCTTAGGCTCAGTCCCTATGAATATACCTTCTGGCCGTACTACACCGAGCTGACCTTTGACGTGGTGCTGGATACCGACTTCCAGCTTCGCAATACCACCCTGCTTCTGAGCATTCCTTCCACTCTGGAGATATTCCATATCATGCAGGTAGAGCAGGCTTTCGGTACACGCATGACCTACACCGACCGTTATCTTTCGGATGACGGACTGACCATGTACTATGAATATTCCATCAATGATCTGAACCAAAGGGCAGGCAGACTCAACTTCGTGGTCTATCTCCGTTACAAGGAGGACGTCGTTTCCTTTGACCAGATCAGGGATCAGTACTGCACCGCCACCATTGTTACCGATGCGACCGTGGACGGCGTGGCTTCCCGCTACTATGCCGCCGCAGGATCCGTCAGTATGTTGGATAAAGAGATGCTGTCGCGTATGGTGAACGTCAGCCACGCACCCACCATTTCGGACAAAACCGGCATTAACGCCATGGTGACCGCCCCTGCAGGCTCCGAGGTGGATCTGTACGCCGACGGCGTGCTGGTGGCACAAGGCATCACCAACTATACAGGCCTTGCGGTTCTGCGCTACGACGCACCCTTCAAGTGGCTCTGGTGGGAATATGAGGTTTACGCCGTGGTGCGCATCGCCAACACGGGTATCGAGTTTACCACCGATCCCGTCTACGTGGAGTGTAACGAGGATCTGGCGATCCCCGTGGAGATCACCGGTGAGATCGTGATCCGCGATGCCGAGACAGGAGAAGTGGTATTCCCCACCTCCTATGATCCCGATAACGTCATCTCCGTCAACTTCCGGACCGGAGAGCGAGAGAACATCATTCTGCGCTCTGCTCTGGACAGCACGGAAGGGAAGCGCTATGACATCTACGAGACCTTCCGCGTAACCTTCGACAACAATGCCGCAGGCTATGCCCGTGATGCCGCCATCGTGCTCCGCTATACCGATGTCTTCGGCAACGAGAGGGAAGAGTATCTGTGGACCGAATACGATGAAGACAGCGGCTGTTACATCACCACCAAGACCATCCGAAGCGTGGAATACGACCCCGCGACCCTGCTGACCGTGATGCAGCTGCCCACCCATATGGGTGTGGAGTGGGAGACCGCATCGGATGCAGTCGGTATCACCCTGATGCCCGGTCAGATGGAAGCCATGGCAGAAAGAATGAAGGAGCAGGATCGGACGCCCTTCCAGAATATGTTCTGCTTTGAAGACGGCTTGGAAAACACCATTTACGCCCTGATGGATCCTGTGAAGACCGACCCGCTGTTCCAGTATTACCCTGCCGAGATGCAGGCGGATATCATCAGCGACTATCAGTATGCTCAAGATTTCGAGTTCATGATGAACAACGCCTTCGCGGAGGTCTTCGGATTCCGCCCGAAGGACATGAGCGAGGAAGATTACCTTGCCCTGGTGTCCAACACGAAGACGGGATCCATCGATGAAAGCGTTACCGCCGCATCCCTGCGGCAGAGAGGCTTTATGGAGATCCCCGTCTACGGCGAGGAAAACGGTGTGTTTATGGCAAACACGGACGGCGGATTTGAGGTCTACGATTTCAGCGCCAACTATCATATGTCCTACGACACAGATGCGTGGATGGACGTGTTCACCTCCTATGTCCCCGCACAGAATATGCAGACCTTGACCATGCGAACGATGAAGCTGAGCGCAAGCGGAACGTCCGGTGATTCTCTGAGTAAGTACGTGGATGGGATTCACGATAAGGATGTTGCTGAGCTGATCGATTCTACCTATGAGAATTATCAAGACAATCAGGCATTCATGGAGAATATCATCTACCGTGGTCTGGAAGGTATGGCCGAGTGGGTTGCCGACAATCTAAGGGAATATTACGAGGACTCTTTCTTTGATTACATGCTTGGCAAAAAGAATCCTGCGCTCAACGGCCTTGGCAATCTGATCGGAGAAGGCCTGTCCTTCCTGAAGGATCAGGTTCCGGAGAAATGGATGGATTGGGACTGGGATAAGGATCGCCTGATCAATATGTACTACGATGAGAGCGGCAAGCCCTGCGTGGAATTGACGGAGGAAGGCGACGGCTTCCTGACGCAGAGCGGTCTGGACTATGTGACAAAAGTGCTGGCCAAAGAGTCGCCTGCAGTGGCGGGTGCCTGGATCGACAAAGGCCTGGCAAATGCCGCGCTGAAGGGCTATAATATCAACAAGTACCAGACCCAACGGATCGTTGCAGGTACATTGCGCGGCAGCATGGATTTCAGCAATGCCTCCAATATCTATATGGATTTTGACGTCTATTCGAATAACTATGATGTGCTGTCATCCGCCAAGGATAACGGATTGATCAAGGTCTCCTACGTCTATGACCCCAATGATCGAAACTTGATTGTTGGTGCATCGATTGAGTCCAACATCAGGGGCATGAACCACAACGATGCCTTGGTACTGTCCATGTCCACCAGCGGTTCCTCAGGTACTTCTCAAACCAAGATCTACCGCGCGATGAAGTTCAGAAGTGACCTCCTGAATGAATGGGATAAGCTTCAGAAAAGCAAGGGCGGAAAGATGTATAGCAAAGTGACCGGTATCCTTTCCTATATCAGCGGTTTGCTGGATTCGGTGAGCGCTATATCGGATACTGCGAAGGCGCTGGATAGGATGCAACAGGCTTACGGCGAGTACGTAAACCAAATGCTGGAGCTGGGTGCAGCGTATGCGGCGATCGACAAGATCTACGAGGCTACCAAGTATGGCGATGAAGAGAATATGGAGTATTTCCATCTCTATCCGCTGTATGAATCCAGTATCATGGGACAGTTTAAGTTCGGAAGCATGGGCTACGATATATATGGAAGCAGAGAAGCCTTCAATAAGATTTTTGAAGGGCAGGCGTTTATATGGATGCCGTGGTACAAGCTCGGTCCTGATCCGGAAAATCCCGGGGCGGCTATTGTTGTGGACATGGGGTACCAACGCTCGACTCTGCGCTCGTATTTGGATGAATTTGCAGCGATCTCAGGACCTGCAGCAGATGCCCTGTATGACGAAATGCTCGCAAACGACAAGATCTATTATCACAGAGAAAGCCCGCTGTATCTCAAAGCTCTGACAGACGTGAGCAATAGCTTGCGCAGTGCCATGACCGAGCTGAGTACCCTGTGTGATCAATACGATAACGAGCTGCGCCTGGAATCTGCGCATATGCTGACAAAGCTGCTCAGCCTGGTGCCTGCAAAATTTGCGGACCCCATGAGGCTCTTTGCGGACGCTACAATTGACGCAGTCGGCTTGTTTGGTTTCAACAATGACAGCTATACCGGTATTTTCTCCAAGGGCAATATCAATCGCTACAACGCCGCTGTCAGCAAGCTGAAGGAGAAAACCGAAAAGTATGAGGAAGTGAAGCGGGATCTCAGTACCAAGGGTGACAAGGGTGACGGTGTTTGGCAACGCGGCCATTATCGTTATGTTACCGCCGAAAAAGCCTTGAAGCTATGGGATGAAATGGCGGAGAAAAACTGGCGATACTTCCCTTGGTATCCTTCCGGCAATAAAGACGGCAAGCATTGGGAGGATGATCCGTCCAGAATCGAGACCGAGGGACTCGAGGATGAATTGGTCTTTGACATAGGAGATACTGCCTTTGATCTGGCGATGGAGTATTTGGGAGAAACTGCATCCCACGAAATGGAATGCTCCGATCCCTTGATCGACCCTGCGGGCTTCATTTACGAGGCCGTGCTTTCCAACCGCGTGGAGGGTGCCACCGTCAGCATCTACTACAAGGATGAAAACGGCAATGCCGTCCTGTGGGATGCCGAGAGCTTCGGCCAGGCCAGCACCATCGTCACCGAAGCAGGCGGCTACTACTCCTGGCTGACTCCTCCCGGTAACTGGAAGGTCGTCGCCGAGAAGGAGGGCTACCTGACGGCAGATTCCACTAAGGACACCAACGCTGTGGACGGCTGGCTCCCCGTGCCTCCTCCCCAGCTGGACGTGAACATTGGTCTCGTGACCACCGTCGCGCCCACGATCATTGACGTGAACGGCTATACGGAAGGTGTGCTGGTAGAGTTCAGCCAGTATATGAATGTTGTTGGCTTTGACGGCGCCGTGACCCTGACGGTTGACGGCGAAAGCGTACCTTGCGTGCTGACCTTTATCGATCGAGAAGTCAGCGCTACCGACGCGAGCGTGTACTATGGCCGCAAGCTGATGGTGTCCCGTCAGGACGGACAGCCGCTGGTCGGCACCGCGCAGGTGACGGTTGACGGCTCCGTGAAGAATTATGCAGACATCGCGCTTGGCGCGGATTATACCTCCGAGGAGCTGACCGTCAAGCAGTATGTCAGCGAAATCAAACTGACCTACACCAACGTTGAGGTGAGGCCGACAGAGATGATGACCCTGGAAGGAAGACTCCTGGATGCCTTCGGCAACCCCGTGGCAGGAAGAAGAGTCATTCTTTCCTCCGATGAAAAACACGCTGATCTTTTGAATGAGATCGTATGCACCGACCGTAACGGCTATTTCACCTTTGGGGTGGAGGGCAAGGACATCGGATTTACGGTGGTTGAGATCTGCCCTGACGATTCCGACGCTTCCGTGAAGGTCACCGTCGAAACCCAGCGCATTACTTCCCTCAACAAATACGAAACGAATCAGTCTTGTATGCCCACGGTTACCGTGATCGATCCCGATGGCAATTATGACACGGTTCAGATTTCCGAAAGCGGTGTTCTGACACTCTCCGAAGGCAGTCAGCTCATGATGAACGGCATCGGCTCGGGACAGATCGGTTATTCTACTACGGACACAGACGAGGATCCCTGGAAGTGCGAGGATTACACGATTTTTGATCTGCCCGTCATTGCGGAGGAAAAAACCTACCGAATCGTGCATCTGGAGGATGGCAAAACCTACTCTGAGGCTCTGGAACTGAAGGTTCTGTTTGCCGAGTCCCACGTTCATTCTTTGGTTCTGATCCCCGCAAGAGAAGCCACTTGCGCCACTTACGGCAACAGCGCTCATTATTCTTGCTCGGGCTGCGGTAAGCTGTTCGAGGACGCAGAGGGCACCGTGGAAATTACGGATCCCAATTCCGTCTGGATCAGTGCCTACGGCCACGATGATCCCGTCTACACCATTCACGGCGACACCCACAGCGTGGATTATGCCTGCTGTGACCTGCTGGATTACGCATATAGAGAACACGACTACAACAATGTGGATCATGTTTGCGTTTGCGGCGACGTGGAAACCTTCGTCGTGACATTCTGTTACGGCTACGACATCCTGTGGGAGGTGGAATATCCCTACGGCAGCATCCTGCATATTGCCGACCTTGCCATTCCCGATTCTCCCGGCGATATGTACGTCTGGGGCGGCTGGCACGATCGGTACGGCAATCCTCTGGAGCACGACACGGCTGTGACCTCCGATCTGGACTTCTATGCCTACTGGAATTACGTGACCTTCACGGTTACCTGGATCGTGGGCGACAGCCAATTTGAAGAAACCTATGAGTATGGCGATTGGCCTTACTTCACGGGCAATACCGGTAAGGAAGCAGACGGATGTATCAGCTACACCTTCACAGGCTGGGATCAGAAGATCGATTACGTCTACGGTGATACGACTTACACGGCGCAGTACGAAAGCGGTTACAGCCACGTTGGTGAGAGGGAATATACCTACGTGGACGAGACGTATCACAAGGTCGTCTGCTCTACCTGTGGCATGACGCTGAACGAGGCCGAGGAGCATTTGGACCGTAACGGCTACTGCCCCTGCGGTGCCATCGTTTCCGACGCAGTGGCGACGGTCAGCAAGAACGGCGAGATCGTCGGCGCATACACCTCCATAGACGATGCCATTCGGGTGGCGAATTATTGCACCGCTGACGACGAGGCCGTGGTGACCCTCCAAAAGGACGTTGCTCTGGGCAACCGCTATCTGACCATCTATTCCGGCGTGTTTACCATTGACCTGAACGGCCATGAGATCAACAGTACCATTGCCAGTATGGGTACCGTGTATATCAGCGGATCTTCCGTCGACGTTACCATCCGAGGCCTCGGCGAGAGCAGTAAGATCACAGGCAACAATGCAGGCATCATAATCTTTAATGGTAAGCTGACGATTGCCGACGGCAATATCAGCGGTCATTACGGCGTGTACGCTTTGGGAGGCTCCGTGATCATCAGCGGCGGCAACGTCAACGGTGATGACGGCGTATATGCGACTAACAGTGACTTAACCATCAGCGGCGGCAACATCAGCGGTTATTACGGTGTGTATGCTTCTAACAGCACCGTGACCATCAGCGGCGGCACCTTCAGCGGCGACCGCTACGCTGTGCGTGCCGGAAGCAGTAGCCTGGTGACCATCAGAGGTGGCACGATCAGCGGAGACTCCTATGATCTCTACAGCAGTTCTTCTACCATCACCCTGACGACCGACGAATATGGCGTGGGTGCCACCTTCCCCGACGGTATCAGTGTCAATTATAGCATCACCCTCCATGAGATCCTTGGCGAGGGCGCGGCCTACTGGCAGGGCGAGGAGATGATCGTCCCCGGCGATGGCGCAACCGAAATCATCGGCGGCGACGTGGTTATCAAGGCTTCAAGTCACGCCGAGATCATGGGAGCTACGCTCACCGTCGGATCAGACCTTGCCATGAACTATTACGTATTCATGAGCGACAGCTACAAGGATGCTGTGATGTCCTTCACCATGTCCAACGGCAAGAGCGCCGAGGTCAAGGGCACGCTGTTCGATGCCGAAAAGAAGATCTATGTCTTTACCTTCGATCAACTGCCTCCCCAGACCATGGGTGACACCATTGATGCCGCCCTCATGCTGAACGGCGAGACGCTGGCAGAGAAGAAGGGCTACAGCATCAAGGCATATGCAGAGTCTCTGCTGGCGGACGAAACGAGCACGGATGAATTAAAGCAGCTGGTCAGCGATATGCTTCATTATGGCGCTGCGGCGCAGGTTTACAAAAATTACATGACCGACGCACCGGTCAACAGCACCGAGGAAATTCTGGAAGCATCCACCGTGGATCTGTCCAATGCCACCACGGATCTGTACTTGACGCAATCCACAGGCGTTGCCAGATTCACCTCCGCAGGCGTCCGCTTTGACTTCAATAACAAGATTTACGTTAAAGTCAGTGATGCCGATAACATTCAACTGACGGTGAAGATCGGCGATCAGATCATGGATTCTACCCAAGAGGGGAACATCTTCATGACCGAGGCCATCCTCGCCACAGATTTTGATACGGTTTATACCTTCGAGCTATACGAAAATGAGACCCTGATCCAAACCCTTACGTACAGCGTAAAATCTTATGTCCTGGCCATGCAGAACAGCCAAAACGAAAAAATGACCGCGCTGGCTCATGCCCTGTATGCTTACGGTAAGTCTGCCGAGGCATACAGTGCCGCTGTCACGCCATAATCACCACTGAAACGAAAGGAGAACGACTATGAAAAAGAAACTGAATGTTTATGAAGAAGCAAAGATCGAGATCCTTGTTTTGGAGGTAAAGGACGTGATTACCTCAAGCCAAGGTGATCCGTATCCCTTTTTGGGCGAGGAACAGGATTTTTCGGGCTTTTTTGAGCGAAACAAAGGATATCACGATTGACGCAATTTCCAAGGGGAGGTATCCCTTCCCTTGGAATAGTGAAAGGGTTACCGCTAAAAGCTCTGTCAATGAATGGACGGCGAGCAATTTATTTGGAGATTCAAAAAAATCTTCGCGTAGCTTTTGCTACGCGAAGATTTTTGGTTTAGAAGTACTGTCGATTTGCCAGCGGGAGATTTTTCGGAGGCATCCCAAAAATGGATATGATCTTTGCGTTGACAATGACGGTCAGCTTGCCTTAAAACTGCGTGTTTATCCTACCGTAAAAGAAAAAGAGAGCCTGCGCTCTCTGTTCTTTTACAAATTCCAAAGGCGCACAACGCGCAAGCAATATGCCCCCAAACTCATAGAAGTTGGGGGCATATGAAAACAATTCACGCTTATATGGGATATGGCAACCTTGAAAATCATGAAGCTGCGGCCACCGTCTCCCTGTTTCTTTTTTTATGCGCATACAGAAGTGACGCTACGGAAATCGTGAGCATACACAAACTGATCCATTGGGAAGTGGACAAGCCGAACCATATACCCCGGGCAGTATCTCCACGCAAAAATTCCACACAGAACCTCACGATGGCATATGCACCGAGATAAAGATAAATCAGCTTTCCATGGAGGGCTTTTTTGTTTCTGAGTAAAAACAGCATCAAAAACAGTCCCAAGTTCAAAAGCGCTTCCAAAAGCGGTGTAGGAAAACGTCGGATACCGACAACCTCGGGAACCAAAGGATTGTGCGAGGATGCGAATCCCCAATCGACCTCAATTCCATAACAACAGCCGGCAAAAAAGCATCCTACTCTTGCAAATGAATGAAACAGGGGAATGCAGATAGCTCCGCAATCCGCATAATCTGCCGCGTTGAGCTTTCTTTTCTTGATGTAGATCAACGCCACATGAAGGCCTCCGATCAGTCCACCGTAAAAAACACCGCCTCCGAAGAAGTATCCCAACAACAGAAAAAAATCCTTTGCCGTGGAAACTTTCAAAAACGCGCCCCATTTGGGAATCAGGGTCAGACCGTATAAAAGATGACTTCCCATGACACAGCCGAGAGCGGAAAAAACAAGCAGGAGTACACCGTCGTTATCGGACTGCCCCCGTTTGAGAAGCAGGCGGCAAAACACAAAGCCCGCAAGCAGGATTCCAATCATGCCGCACAGCGCGTACATTCCGATCTCTCGCCCGAAAATATGAATTTGAGGTAACACGGTTTACAAATTAGAAGAAAGAACTGATTGCACCCAATTCTGCACCGATGCAAGCTGCGCAAGCGAGGCAGGAAAGGATAAAGAGTGCGGAAATAGAGGTGCCGATGATGCTCAAAACGAAACCGGCAGTTGCAACACCGGAGGGCTTACCGTAGCAAGCGGTAGACTTCTTGCGACCCATAACGCCGAGAATGATACCGGCGATGCCGCAAGCCAGGAACAGAAGGCTGACAGGGAAGGACCATGCAAGGATCATGGAGAATGCAGCGCTGCAAATGCCCAGAACGAGAGCTGCTACAGAGAATGCCTTTCCGTCAGGCATCTTGGGACCCTGAGGCATCTGGCCGTAATAGGGCTGGCCATTGAATTGGGGCTGACCGTTGAACTGAGGCTGACCGTTGAACTGGGGCTGACCGTTGAACTGGGGCTGGCCATTGTACTGAGGCTGAGCATTGTACTGAGGCTGAGCATTGTATTGCTGCTGGTTGTTGAACTGCGGCTGAGCGTTGTTCTGCTGGCCATTGTTCTGCTGGTTGTTGAACTGCTGATTGTTGTTGTCCATAACAAACACCTTTCTCGAAGTGATGAATTATCCAGATACAGGATAACGACATTATAGCAAATAAGTGTAATTTTGTCAATACTTTTTGACAAAAAACGAGGGAAAAGGCAACATGTCAGTACAATATAATTTGTGAAAATTTATGAAATCTCTTTCGTTTTTCACTATATTGCAAAATATTTTGATATAATATGATAAATATATCTGTAATCCGACATTTTTCGTCGGCGCATCATTTGCGCGCAATATACCAAAGGAGCGTAGCATCGAAATGAAAGCATTTTTCGGCATCGGCGGCTATCTTCCCGCCGAAGGATACCTGTCCTGGCAGCACTTGACCTTTGTTTCTTCTTTGATGGTCATACTGATTGGTCTTGCCATTTTTGTAGGGCTCAGGCAAAAAAGCAAAACATATCGGGAGAAAAATTCGGTTCTGATCATCACGGCGATCCTCATTGACAGCCTTGAGATCTTCAAGATCGTATTTTTCGGTGTACGAGACAGCAATCCCATGATCTGGGTCAGCGAGCTTCCGTTGTTCCTGTGCAGTATCCAACTCATCGCCATTCCTCTGGCCGCTTTTTCCAAGGGAAGACTCCGCGATGCCGCTTTGGATTTCGTTTTGATCTTTGGTATGCTGGGCGCGGTGTTTGGCACCTACGGTGCCGGCCAGAATTATGCCGCATATCCCGTTCTTTCCTTTCCCAACGTCATCTCGGGTATCACGCATTCCATATCCGGTTTTGCGTCTCTCTATATAGGCATTTCCGGAATGTCCGGTATGAAAAAGAAAAATATGCCCATTACCTTTGGGATCCTCGGTGGATTTTGCGCCGCCGCATACATCGTCAACAGTACCGTTCGGAACGCCGACGGCGAATTGTATCTGAACTATATGTTCCTGATGCGAGACGACGGCACCCCCTATCAAATCTTCTACAATCTCGTCAATGGAAACAAGATCCTGTACCCGCTGATCGTTGTCGCACTGTTCCTTCTCTACATCACATTGTTTTATTTGGTCGTCTTTTTCATCCGAAGCAAGCGGTCTGAAAGACAATTGCCCGGCATCAAGTCTTGATTTCAGGAGGTATTTGTTTATGAAACTGGCAACAACCACGGCCGATTTTGACAGCTATGGCAGCAGCTATACGGAATGCCTCACACGCATCCGCGCTGCAGGCTTTTCCTGCGTTGACCTGAATCTCTATACCGTGTCCGACCATAAATCTCTTTTAGTGTCCGACGATTGGCGCTCAGTAACAAACAGCCTCTTGCAAGATGCCGACCGTCTGGGTGTGACCTTTGTGCAAGCGCACGCTCCCGGCGGAAATCCCATGAAGGAGGAAACCGTGGACGAGCTTTTTGACGTCACGGCCCGTACCTTGGAGGTCTGCGCCGCGCTGGGGATCCCCAACGTTGTGGTACACTCCGGTTGGGCTCCCGGGGTGGGGAAAGAGGAATATTTCGAGAAAAATGCTGCTTTTTATCGCAGGCTGTTTCCCGTAATGGAGGAGACCGGCGTCAACGTACTGACCGAAAACACCACCCACGCCAACATGGGAGAAAACTACGGTTTTTTCAACGGTGCGGATATGAAGGAGTTTGTCCGATACGTCGATCATCCGCTGTTCCACGCCTGTTGGGACACGGGACACGGCAATATCGAAGGAGACCAATATGACGAGCTCATGGCGCTGGGCTCCGACCTCTATGCGATCCACCTCAATGACAACCGCGGCAGCCTTGACGAGCACCTGATCCCCTTCATGGGTACCATGAATATGGATGACGTCATGTGCGGTCTTCTGGATTGCGGTTTCAAAGGCCCGTTGACCTTTGAAGCGTCCAGCTGTCTCAGACACTACCGCTACTGGCTGGGTAACCGCCGCAAGTACAACCGCGAGCGCCGTCTCCGCGAGCCGACGGTTGAGATGCAACAGGATATGGAAGCCTTGATGTACCGCGTGGGCAAGCATATTTTGGAGTCTTACGGTTGCTTCGAAGCATAAACCGCGTATATAAAAACGAGCCGTTGGCGATCGGCTCGTTTTTGTATATTGTCCATGCAATACAATCATTGTGGGTAACAAAATACCAAAGAAGGTGTTGTTGATTCGGCGGGAAAAGGGAAGGCAGAGATGCCAAGAAAGCAAAAAACGAAGTGACCCTTGACTGTGCCTGTACTCACAATCAAGGGTCACTTCTGATGATTCTTGATATCTAACATCTTTTGTGATCCTCTCTTTCTGTTGTCTGCCTTTGCATCTGATTTTACACACACATAAACCAAATTTTTACTCCATTTTCTTTAACAAGAACACCGTTGTTCAGCTGTGTTGATGCTCCAAAGGCGAATTTTGTTTGTTTGTGACTTCGTTTCAAGTTGATCTGCAGAATTTCAATAACTGCTAACGGCTCGTACGCGCCGATCATCAAATCTGTTTGATGCACTACACCCTGCACCTTTTCTACCGATTTGTTTTTTTCTTGAGCTTCTTCAGATCTTTTCTTGTTTTAAGAAGTCTTGTTTTCTTAGCCCATTGGTCTTTACCTCCTTGCACCTATAGTATAGCATAAACAAAGTGATTTTGCAATAGGCAAATTATAAGAAATGCACAAAATATTTTTGTGCACAATGCAGAAATTTGTTCACTATTTAAATTAACCCCTTTACAAATCAAAAAAACTATGATATAATGGATATATGGGCGTGCTGAAAAGAGCGTCCTTTTCTATCGGGCGAGTAGCAAGATGATACGGAATAAATTTTATCAAAACATATTGACAAACCCGGCGTTTTGTGATATAATACAGACCGTTGTAAAAACATATGCGGGCATGGCGGAATTGGCAGACGCGCTAGATTCAGGTTCTAGTCGGGGCAACTCGGTGGAGGTTCAAGTCCTCTTGCCCGCACCAAATAAGGAACAGTAGATTGATACAATCGTATCGACCTACTGTTTTCTTTTTATCGTTAAATATTAGTCGAAAGTCCTTGTAAATCAAGGGCTTTTTCTCTTTGGTGATGCATTTCGGTATTTGCGGTGCCTATATGTTGTGCCTCGGATGACTCAAAATGCAGAAAAGCACTACTCCCCGTCAAGGTGTAGTGCCTTCCTATCGTTAAAAGATTGGTATTCGTTAAATTACTGATTTAGCGTTCTGCCCAACTCAATATAATCCAATTTGCATAAAGCGTAGGTGCTGATACGACCGTTATCGCTGACTTGAATTTTTGCATTTTCCAAAGTTATAGTTCTTACCGAGCCGCCCGTCATAGTGATATGTAACTCGTCATATGACCAATGGTGGGAGATGCGGATGAAAACGATATTGTCCGCAGAAATATTACCTTGGGGAGTTTCAAATCGCAATGTGGCTCGGTTGATAATACAATGCAAGGACTTTCCCCAAGCGTTGGCATATAGGTAGTCGGCGGGAACACATTTTTCAAAAAAGTCATTTGCACTTGTGCCGAAAGAAGCCTTGCCGTCATTGCTGATATAATCCACAAGGTCTTGATAGCGATCAAACCATACGTTATCCGAAAAAGCGGAAACCGACTCAAGCTCATCATCCTCAAAGAACACAATGGCATTCACCCACGCTTTAAGGGGGATTTGCTTTCGCAAAAGGTATATGGCTCTTCCAAGTTGTTTGAATGGTGATTTCAGCAGCTTTGTATGCATCTCTCCCGTCCACCTGTCCGTTTTTTCTTGCAAAAAGCCATCATCTCGTTCGGTCAGACATCCCTTCCAACGCTTGACCTCTATAGCAAAAAGCTTATTATTATGGAGAACCAGGCAGTCAATTTCTGCATTGCCATCTGGTGTTGAAATGACTACATTTCTTTTAATTTTACACGAAGGAAGCTCTCTGCGGAGTCTATATGTAAATTCATCCTCACCGTAATTACCGTAACGCTTCGCCTCATTGACATACGGAATGGAGGACTCCCCGGCTCGTACAAAGCCCATTTTGATTTTATGAAAAAACGCTCGAATTCCCACGGGATACCTCCTTCGGTATTTAATACGTTTATTATACCACTTTTTTATGAATTTTTCAATCTTCTGAAAGCAAAAAAAAGAGCCGACCACCGTAGTAGCCGACTCTTCATTTGCAAACTTCATTACATCATCACCGTCACCTCGCTGCCGTTCGTGAAGGTGAACACAAGCCGTCCGTCATTGTGGACGGTGATGCGCTCAACGGTGGCGCGAAATCGGCTGTCCTTCCATTCGGTATCGAGAAGGTCAAGCTCGCCAAGCTCAAAGAGGAATCCGCTAAGCTCATCCGCCTTGAATTGCTTATCCTCCCTCTGCCGTGTGAGAGTCGTATAACGCTTCTGCAAGGTTGTGTAGCGTTCGGTAAGGCTCTCATAGGTTTTGGCGTATTCGTCCTGGTCAAGAGCCGTTATCGCATTGGTGGCGATGCTTTTCTCAATCAGTCCTGCCACTACCTCCATCTCCTCGGCAACCGCACGAAGCTCGGCATCGATTTCGGTGTGATCGGAGAGGGCTTGCTTTATAAGTCTGCCGTCCTCAATCAAGGCTTCGCGGTTCTCGATGAGAAAGCTCAATGCTTGCCTCGTATACTCCTTGAGAGCATCCTCGGTCAGGTGTGGCGTAGTGCATTTCTCCTCGCCCTTGAACTTATGGTTGCATTGCCATATCACACGGCGGTATTGGCTGTTGGAGTGCCATACCTTGGGACCGAACTGCTCTCCGCAATCACCGCAGAATACCCTACCGGAAAAGGGACTTTGTGAGGTAGTGCGCCGTGAGGATTCCTTCCGTCTGCGAAGCTCTCCCTGTACCATATCCCACGCTTTTGCATCGATGATGGCGGGGTGGCTGTTCTCCACATAGTACTGTGGAACCTCGCCCTCGTTGACTTTCATCTTCTTTGTGAGGTAGTCGGTGGTGAATGTCTTCTGAAGCCTGGCATCGCCCTTGTACTTTTCGTTTGTAAGAATGCTTTCCACGGTGCTGACCTGCCAGGTCTTCTTACCGCTTGGTGACGGAATGTCATTGTCCATCAGGTACTTGGCGATATAGCTCTGCGACTTGCCTTCCATAAACATTCGGTATATGAGCCTTACGATTTCCGCTTCCTCGGGGACGATCTCGGGCAGACCGTTTGCGCCCTTTCGGTAGCCGAGGAATTGCTTGTACGGAAGGCTGACCTTGCCGTCCGCAAACTGCTTGCGCTTGCCCCAAGTGATGTTCTCGGAGATGGAACGGCTCTCTTCCTGGGCAAGGCTTGACATGATCGTGAGAAGAAGCTCGCCCTTGGAATCGAACGTCCATATGTTCTCCTTTTCAAAGAAGACCTCAACGCCTTTTTCCTTAAGCTTTCGTATGGTGGTCAAGCTGTCCACGGTGTTTCTTGCAAAACGGCTGACCGATTTGGTAATGATAAGGTCTATCTTGCCCGAAACGGCATCTGCGACCATTTGATTGAAGCCCTCACGCTTCTTGGTGTTCGTGCCGGAGATGCCTTCATCGGTGTAGACTTTGACGAACTCCCATTCGGGGTTGTTCTTGATATACTGTGTGTAGTAATCGACCTGTGCCTCATAAGAGGTGAACTGTTCATCGCTGTCGGTGGACACACGGGCATATCCTGCAACCCTTCGGCGTGTCCGTGCCTCGGTAGATTTTCGTGTGCGTTGACTTATGGTCGCAGGAATAACGGTTACGTTCTTGGCTACCATAGTATCCTCCTTTACTTATTTGCCGTCCGTGCCAGGGTCTTCTGTCGGGCGGCTTCTTTCATTTCTTCCGTCCAGCTCTCGGCACGGGAGCGGTCTTTCCATCGTTTAACGGCTTGTGTGCCGTCCCCCCAGCAGAACACCAAGGTGTTACCGTTCTCGGCTCTGATAGCCGTTAAATCACCGAGAGGGATATCTGCGGTCAGGTCATAAAGAATACTTTCCGGTATCGCCTTGGAGGCACAGCCTTTCTTGCCGTAGGTGTTGTAGGTAGTGCAGACCCAAATAATACCGCTTGCCGTGGTTTTGCGCCTATAGTGCTTTCCGCAGGTACCGCATACGATCAGTCCCGTAAACGGATACGAAGAAGCCTTCTTTGTAGGCGCATATTGTTCGGCTCGTCTTGCTATCTCGTCCTGTACCGCCTCCCAGGTGGCAAGGTCGATGATGGCATCGTGCGCCCCTGCAACGTGGTACTGCGGTTGCTCTCCGTTGTTTACCAGCTTACGCTTGGTGAGGTGATTTTCGCTGTAGGTCTTTTGCAACAGGAGATTGCCTGTATAATTGTAGTTCTTCAGAATCTTGAGGACGCCGCCGATGCGCCACGGCTTTCCGGTTCTTGTGCGAATGCCGTCATCGTTAAGTCCTTTCATAATGGCGGTCGCTCCCAAGCCCTCAAGGTACTCGCGGTAGATGCGCCGAACCACCTCGGCTTCCTCGGGGACGATCACATACTGTCCGTTTTCACAGCGATAACCAAGGACGAATCCGCTCCAAGGCTTGCCGTCTTCAAAGTTTCTGCGGATACGCCACTTCGTGTTTTCGCTGACCGAAAGGCTCTCCTCCTGGGCGTAGGATGCGAGGATGGTAAGCATCAGCTCTCCGTCGGCACTCGTTGTATGGATGTTCTGTTCCTCGAAGTATACGTCAACGCCCAGCTCCTTGAGCTCACGAACCGTGGTGAGAAGCGTGACCGTGTTTCTTGCAAAACGGCTGATGGACTTGGTGATGACCATATCCACGTTGCCTTTACGGCATTCGGTGAGGAGCTTCTGAAAGCCGTCACGCTTGTCCTTCGTTCCGGTGATTGCCTCGTCGGCATAAACGCCTGCATACTCCCAGCCGTTGCTTTGGATGTAGTCGCTGTAGTAGCTGACCTGTGCCGAGAGCGAGTGGAGCATCGCATCTTTTCCGCTTGAGACTCTGGCGTAGGCTGCCACTCGCTTTTTCTTGGGTGCGCTTTCGGCAAAACGCACTTGCTCAATTTTTCTTGTCATAGAATCCTCCTTTGTATCATTTATAAGGTACTATATATATCACTCTAAACGCCCCGAAAGTCAAGCGATTTCTGCGAAAATACTATCCGAAGATATGCCGTACTTTTTGTTCAATACGTCAATGGCTTTCTTGTAATCGGAGACGGTCAGAACGCCTCTTTTTACAAGCCTTTCGATAAGGCTTACGGAGGTGTGATAAAGGATAATCTGTGTCGGGTCATACGGATTTCGCGCGACGGGCGATAAGGTAACACGCGCGACAGCAGTATTTGCGACGATTGTTTCCATAGCTCACAAACTCCTTTCCGCACTCCTCGCAAACGAGGTTGTAATATGCTTTTCTGTTAACGGCATCCTGGTGTGAGTTCCACCAAGCCATACGGCACTTATCCGAGCAGAACTTCTTTTCACGTCTCCCCGTGGGTTGTGCCACGAATGCACCGCAAGTCATACAACGACGAGTGCCGGGGAGGTCGGGATGACGGCGGATATGAGAGCGCACGGTGTTGGGAGAGAGATGAAGGATGAGGGCGATGTCCCCGGCGGACTTGCCTTCCATACGAAGGTTATCGATTGCAATTTTATCTTGCGGTTTCATGTTTTAGATCTCCTTTCTATTTTGAAATTCGTCCGTGTCGCTTGCGACAAAAATGGGGTAGGACCCATTTTTAGGGCGAATTTGGGCGCGAAACAGTTTAGTTTGAAAATAAGGATTACTAAACTTTCGCGCTATCTCCTTTCTATGTGGTGGGAGAGCAACCACGGGGGCTACTCTCCCGTAATGGTGTTTACGACTTTACCTCAAGGGACTTGACGGCTTCGGGAAGAACGAGCTTTGCATCAATACGTTCGGATGTGATGTAGGCTACCTGACCGTGGTCGGCATAACGCTCCACAAGACGCTTCACGCTGCGCTTGCCACGCTCTCCAATCCAGAAGTAGGAGAAGTCACCGAAAAGTACAGGCTTGTTTCCTGCATCCACATCGGGCATCTCGTTGGTAACGTATACGGGATAGCCGAGGAGCATATCCGGTTCCTCTTCGTTCAAAGCTTTGCGCCAAGCAGGTTTGCCGTCATAAAGACCGAGCTTCTTGAGCTTGACTTCGGTATCCTCCGAAAGGATGAAAACGGCATTCTTGCGGTAAGGCTCCTTGACCGAGAAGATAAGGTCGATGAGGTCATCAAAGGAAAGGTCGGTTGCGTTGTCGATAACTTTGCCCACTTCTGCCTGATAGACGATGCCCACGGGCTTGCCGTTTCCGTCACCGGTGAAGAACGCGGCTTCCTCTGCCTTGGCAATGGCGTGGACGAACATCTGATAAATGAAGTCCTCCACATCAAAGTCGGCGTCCTCCAAGAGCTCGTCCGAAACGAGGACGCGCTTGGCAAGCTTGTATGCGTCAAGTACGATTTCACCGAAGGTGGTCTCGCTGACACGTACGATTTCTCCCTCGGGAATCCAAGCAGCAGAGCCTTCTTCCACCACTCTCGGAATCTTCATTGTTTTGGTGGTCTTCAGCACCGTGCCGAGTCTGCGGAGAAGGTTATCCTTTGTCAAGCCCTCGACGAGCTTCTTTTCAAAGGTATCGGGAACAAGGAAGCCGCCCGAGCCGTCACTACCCATCTTAAGGGCGTTCTGAGGCATACCGGTGTGCAGCATATCCTTGAAAGCTACCGCATATTCCGCTTCAATTTTGCGCTCTTCTGCGGTAGGATCGCGCTTAATACCGAGAATTTCTTCTCTTAAAGCGTTGAGTTTTGCGAGATGTTCGCTGTAGGTTTTGGTGTTATTCATTGTAAAATTACTCCTTTTTGTATGATATTGTATGGCTTTTTTGAAAGGGGGGCCATATTCCCCCTTTGAATTCCGGTTTTTTTGCGTGAGAGCCCTCGACCGCTGTACGGAAAAAGAGTCCTGGAGATTTTGCCCCCCCTACCCCCTAAAAATTATTTACAGTGACCGAGTACGGCGAAGCTCTCTGATTTTTTCTTCGCACAGCTCTCCGTCTGCCAAAAGTTCGCAGGTGAGTTTGTAAAGCTCATCTACAACCTTGCCGATATCATCACGTTTGACGTCGGACACAATCTTGGCAATGGTACGAGCGTTGTACCACAGATAAATCGTGGCGGTCTTGCGCTCACTCGTGGTGTGTGTTCCGCTGACCTCAACGTCGAATCCGTTGCCGAAGTCGCGGTAAATGCAACGCTCAAGGTCAATCGTACGGATTCTGTAGTCGGGGCCGAGGCTCTTGCAAAGGGCATTCTGCTTGGTATTACACGTGCTCATCGTTTTTTCTCCTTTCTGTGATAGTTGGTGACAGTAGTGACAGTTCGGTGACAGTAAACACAGGTAACTGTCACTACGAAAAAGCCTTATATATCAAGGGGTTTCGGTGTTTTAGTGACAGTTGTGACAGTTTTTTCATTTCCTTCTTGGATTTTTCTTTAATCTTTATATCTACTTTCCACTTGCATATAAAGTTTTCCGAAATTCCCATAGAAGTTATAAGAACTGTCACTACTGTCACTCCCCCCTCAAAAAGCCTTATGGTATAAGGGTTTACGGCGGTGACAGTTGTGTTTTTGAACTGTCACCGTACTGTCACTACTGTCACGGATTATGATAAAAACTCCGTGCTGTCGTAGCCGTAAACCCTGCTGTACTGTTCCTTGGCTTCAATGGTCAGTGTGTGATTGCGGTAATAGGTGCCGCGATTGGTGTGTACGCTGATGTCCTTAAAGGACTTACCCAGGTGTGCCGACAATGTCTCGCGGAACTCTTTTGCCGTTTTGGCATAGCCGTTGTTGTTGTCAACGCACCAAGCGCGGTAGACATTGTAGATGCGCCCCGTGGTGGCAGAGTCGACGATCTTGTTGCCGGGGCGTTCGCACATACACTCCTCAAAGAAAGAGATGACGGTATTGTTTTCTGTCATATAACGCTCCCGTGCAAGGTCTACGGAATGCGGTTCGGTAAAACGATAGCCGTTTGCGATAACCCTTTGGAGAGCTTGAATTGCTTTGAATACGATACCTTCACGCTCGGCATACATCTTATCGAGGAGCTTTTTGTCTTGCTTGTCCTTCGAAATCACGTTGGGGCAGTTGACAACCATAATGCGGTCATACACCCATTGCCCATCGTCGCCACCGAACTTCGGTAAGCGGTTCATACAGAACCACAAGAGTCCGTTGTAGGTGAACTCAAAGGCTTGCTGCCCCTTGAACTCAGCGTATAAGCTGTCTCCACCCGTCATCTTCTTGAAGGTCTTAAGCTCGTCTACCGATACAAAGCTCATATCTGAGCTACCTGCGAGACGAGTTCCGTATACAGCACCCGTACCGAACCGAGCCTCAATCTCTTTAAGGTCGATGCCGATAAAGTTGCCCTTGCCGAGCAACCGCTCCACAAGGCTTTTAAGCTGGGATTTACCGGTGTTGCCGTCACCTACGAGGAAGAGCGATTTTTTCATTCGCCATCCTTTTATATTGGAAATACAGGCGCCTATGAACTGTAAGAGGAGTTCTTCGGTGGCTTTATCTCCGTTTGTGAGGGTGTGCATATAGCGGTCAAATACGGGAGTGGGTGAAGCATAGCCTTTCCACTCGCAGGGGATCTGTATGGTAGAAATAACCTCGGGTGTGTGCGGTGTCAGCGTTGTTTCGGTTGCGGTGATGTGCAGCAAGCCGTTTTTAAAGTTGATAAGACCTTCATCGGCGTTCAGCTCATCCTGCGAAACAAAGCATAAGTCAGAACAAATATCTTGGTACGCCTCGTTGACCTTGCTCATTTTGACAAGCTCTTCATCGTATTCTGCGATAAACGCTTTTATTGCGCCGAGAAACATTTCTGTGGAGTAGAGCTTGTATACGCCGTCTGCCTCATACACATATTTCAGAGCACCCTGCTTGCCGTTGTCACGGACGAGCATATAACAAAGATGCTCACGGACATATTTGGCAAGCAAAGGCACACAGATATACGGCACACCCGTCTCCTCATTGAACTTGACAAAATACGGATGAGGCATTTTGGAGCGGTGGTATACTCCTTTACACACGCTAATACAGAGAGCAATAGTGGCTTCGCGGTAATCGTCCCTCTCCCACTTTTCACGGTAGAGAGCAGATTGCCTGAAGATTGTATCAATCATCTCCGGGTCATCCCCGGTGCGAAAAGCAATCAATGCACAAAGGGCGGCATCGGCTTCGGAATGAGAACCATAGTCGCTAATATCACCTTCTTCGAAAAGCATACGGAATTTATCGCCGTTCTTCTGCTTTCGCAGATTGCAGATAAGGTCAAAGGTAACCTTGTCTCCGTCACGGCTTTCGCTGTATTTCTTCTTTTCGGATCGGCGCATATTTTTGTCAAGCGTCGTAAGCACGGCATTGGTGCATTCCTTGAGAGGTTGCTCCCACACCACATCCCCGGTGAATACGGCAAAGCGATTTGTAAGACCGCCAATGTAAAGCTCCAGACGATTGCCCGGATTCTTTACGTAAAATGCGCCGTCGAGCTTTTCTTTACCTTTCTTATCAGTAACAAAGGGGAGTTTCGCTCTGTCGCACTTTCCGTAGATATGAATACCGCCACCGCTGACCGACCGCTCGGTGTAAGAGTCGAAGCGTTCAAGAAGCAATTTCATAAACGGATCTTCAAGCTCATAATGGTCAGCATCGAGAAAGAAGTACCCGTCAGGCACCTTGAAACCGAGCCCCGAGGCGTGTTGTTCTTCCTTTAAGGAGAGTGCCTCCTCATATGCAACCCACGTGTGAGACCAGTCATCCGAGGTTCCGGTTGCTCCGCCTTTGGCAGCGTGTGGGACTTTGGTTTTTCTTCCGCTTCTGTCTTGCTCCCAATGCCAATGAAACCATATGGGCATTGATTTCAGCTCCGCTATAAAATCTTGCATGGGTTCGTTCATTTTTCTTTTTCACCTCCTTCCCATGAGATTTTTGCGGTGCTTACATCTTGGACGCATTTTTGTTGAGCCACTCCTTGTATGCGTCAACCGGAATGAGGATTCTCGTTCCGATACGAAGGGTGGGAAAGCCGGGCGTTTTAACAAGCTCATATGCCTTGGGAAGGCTGATGCCCATCTGCGCCGATAATTCTTGAACGCTCATCGTTGTTTTTTCCATACTTGTTTTCCTCCTTTTTTATAGATTTGTGTTTGTGTCCGACTCGTTTCGGTCTTAAGGTGCTTTACCCCTCAAGAGTCCGGCTGCCCCTTGTGCTCCGACTCTCGTCATCCTGGCACAATGAAGTACTAATCTCCAAAACGGACGGGATTCGGTTTTCAAGGAACAAAAAATACAAAATTTTGCGATTTGCTCTTGTATTTGTCTCTATTATACGCTATAATGTAATCGTTGTAAAAATTTGATTGATTACACCATTGATTACATAGGAGGTACAGATATGCCTTTAGATGGTTCCGGTATGTGGAAACCTTCAGTGGCCGACTTAAGAACCGATACGCTCGGTTTCGGAGAAGTTGGTACGGTAGGCGGAGTGGGTCAGCTTATATACAAGCTATTTCGGTTCAAGAAATACGAAATGCAGAATGCAGACGGAGAAATATTGGCACGTCCTATTTGCCGCCCCGGTTTCGAGCCTGAGTTCTTCGACAGCGACGGACTCACGGGAGCGGATATTTTGGCAAGCCTTTATAACCTGGCATTAAAAATAAACGACTTCTCCGAGAAGAAGCCGTTTGACGAATTGATTATGGATTGGTGTCAGCGTGTGGCGCATCCGTATTTTGTAGATGAGCTTGCCGCCCTTATGAGCGAAGACGAGTTTGATTTGGCGCACGAATCGTTTTTTATTGAGAGAGACGGTATTTTTGACGTCAATGATTTTATGCACGACCTCGGGAAGTTCTATCAAGTGGCGTCTTTCGCCTTTGCCCTTGATATGATTTTAAAGGGTTACGATGATGCCGCCTTTAACCTTGCCGATGAGGGCAGATATTTTGAAGGCGTTCCTTTCCTTGAAAAATATAAAGGCGAGCTACCGGAAATGAGCGATGAAATAGATGATACGCCCGTCACGCCCGAAGACCTTATAAAAGAAATGCAGGAGGCAAGACGTAATGCGCCCCCTGTCCATCGAAATACTATCGAAGAGGGCTTTGCCACCCTTCCGTATGACGATTATTATATTCTCCGTGATAAGCTTGTGGATATGATGCCTGACTTCCGTATGCGCCTTAAGGTCAACCGCAAGAAAAATATCGTTGTCCTTGCTGCGGATATTCATTCGGTATTTGACATAGCCTGGTACACGCTGGCGAAGAAAATAAGCGAATTGCCTCTCCCCGAATTCAAGCATGAGGAAGAAGAATATGATATTTGCGATAACCCCGTCATTCTCATTTGCCCCATATGCGGTAACGCCTTTGTGCGCGTAGGCAAAGCGAACCGTAAGATCTATTGCGGTAGCCCCGAGTGCAACAAACGCCGCAGGGCGCAAAACACACGAAATTGCCGTAAGCGTCAAAAGGTCGCGTCAATGCAGACGGACGGCGCAGACACTGAATAAAAATATAATCATCAGACAAAGGTGGAGGTCGAAGGAGGTCTTTTCATAAAACTCCTTTAGGACAGAATTTTCGTCAAAATCGCTCGATAGAAAAGTTTATGATATGACCTCCTTCGACCTCCACCAAGGATGAAAACAAAACAAGCGGTAGCCGATTTTGCTTCGGTTACCGCTGATTTTTTGCGCCTATGGTGCGGTCGATGATGGTCATATATAAAACTTCTCTACCAAAGGGCAGGAACATCAGGAAGTTTCCGACTGTTTCACCGCTGATGTAGTTGAAAAAATCGGGCACAAGGTCAAACACACGACCAAACCAACCAATAGTTCTGCCTGGGTCCATGTGATAGAATAGTTTATACCAAACTATGTTCATCAAGTCCAGACCAACAACCAAACACACAAGTCCCACGATGTAGCAAATAAAAGCACACGATACCCGATACCATACTCACAAGAGAAGTGAGCAACGGTGTCAGCCGTGTAAAAGTTAATATCTGAAACAAAAAAGCCCCGTTGGAAATGCAGAAATTACAGTACTTCCAACGGGGCAATTATTTATTCTTTATTTCCGTTCAGTATCCACTCTGCATTACAGCCAAATTCAAAGGCGATGACTTTTGCAAGGGAGGGAGAAAGAGTAGTGATTTTTTTGCTTTCGCCGGTCAGAGTATAAACATAGTTTTCAGAAACTCCGATCCGTTTGGCAAACTCTCTTTTTGAGATATTTTGCTCTGCAATGATCTTATTTAACCTATCAGCCAATGTCACTTTATATCTCCTCCTTCTTTATCACGCTTCATAATAGCTGCGAACATTAAAAGCTGTTTCAACGAGTTTACACCCAGTTTGGAATAAATGTTGCGGTTATGGAAGCGAACCGTTGACTCCTTTATACCCACAAGCTCAACTATTTCCTTAACCCTTTTTCCTGCAAGATAATGGTCGAACACCGTTCGCTCCATTTGTGTGAGCGTCTTTACCCCGGACAAGAATTGCTCATAATCGTATGGGTCAACCTCGTTCTTTCGTGAGTATGCCAAACGGGCAATTTCCT
>JAGASP010000117.1 GCA_017621695.1 Clostridia bacterium | reverse complement strand
GGCCGTAGGGGAGGCCCTGTGTGGCCTCCCGCCAAAAAGATTGTTGACCCACAAGGGTTTTGTCGATGTCGGGACGACGGGCGACCACATAGGGTCGCCCCTACGGGTTTTCGTTAATTCTCCGCTAAACAACAATTTATTGTTGTACTCTCCATCGGTGATACACCCTCGCTTTGAAGAGTGTCACGCGATATTGGCCGCGGGCATTATCTGCCAACAACCCTTCACTTGTACTACCCTATCATCACCGCCCCGCGGAACAAATATTCATGAAAATCAGAAAAAATTTCCCCAAACCTCTTGATAACGAAGGTAAAATGTGGTATAGTATATAGTGAAGAAATTTGGGCAGGCTCATATCCCTGTCCCATCTCAAAGAAAGGTGGATAAAACCATGACTTACAACAAGAAGACCATTGAAGACATTGCGGTTGCCGGCAAGAAGGTTCTCGTCCGTTGCGACTTCAACGTACCCCTCAAGGACGGTGTCATCACCAGTGACAAGCGCATCGTTGAGGCTCTGCCTACCATCAAGTACCTGCGCGATCAGGGCGCTATGGTGATCCTGTGCTCCCACATGGGTAAGCCCCACAACGTCTTTGACGCCAAGCTGAAGCTGGACAAGAAGGAGATCGCCAAGATCGAAAAGCTCCCCGCCGAGGAGCAGGAGGCCGCTACCGCCGCCGCTCTGGAGAAGGCAAAGGGTGACGTCAAGAAGTTCTCCCTGCAGGTTGTCGCCGATAAGCTCAACGAGCTGTTGGGCGGCGGTGTTGTCTTCGCCAACGACACCGTGGGTGAGGATGCCAAGGCCAAGGTTGCCGCTATGAAGCCCGGTGACATCGTTCTGCTCCAGAACACCCGCTTCACCGCAGGTGAGTCCAAGAACGATCCCGAGTTCTCCAAGGCTCTCGCTTCCTTCGCTGAGATCTTTGTCAACGACGCTTTCGGTACCGCTCACCGCGCTCACGCCTCCACCGCAGGTGTGGTTCAGCACGCAGGTCTGCCCGCCGTCTGCGGCTACCTGATCCAGAAGGAGATCTCGGTCATGGGTAAGGCTCTGTCCGATCCCGCCCGTCCCTTCGTGGCCATTCTCGGCGGCGCAAAGGTCTCCGACAAGCTGAACGTCATCAACAACCTGCTGGGTAAGGTCGACACCCTGATCATCGGTGGCGGTATGGCCTACACCTTCCAGGCTGCCCGCGGCTACGAGGTTGGTAAGTCCCTGCTGGACGAGTCCAAGATCGACTACTGCAAGGAGATGATGGCCAAGGCCGAGGCCAACGGCGTCAAGCTGCTCCTGCCCGTGGACGTGACCGTTGCCGCTGAGTTCCCCAACCCCATCGACGCTCCCATCGACGTTGAGGTGGTTCCCGCCTCCGCTATCCCCGCCGACAAGGAGGGTATGGACATCGGTACCGAGACCATGGCTCTCTACGCCGAGGCTGTGAAGAATGCCAAGACTGTTGTCTGGAACGGTCCCATGGGCGTGTTCGAGAACCCCACTCTGGCCAAGGGTACCATTTCCGTGGCCGAGGCGCTGGCTGACTCCGACTGCATCTCCATCGTCGGTGGTGGCGACTCCGCCGCCGCTTGCGAGCAGCTGGGCTACGCCGATCGCATCACCCACATCTCCACCGGTGGCGGCGCTTCTCTCGAGTTCCTCGAGGGTCTGGAGCTTCCCGGCATCGCTTGCCTGATGGACAAGGAGTAAGCCAGGGCTCTGCCCTGAACCCGCCAGAACCCTTTTGCGAAAAGGGTTCTGGACTCCCAAAAGCTTTTAACAAATGATTACAGAGGTGAAGGCATGAACACACGCGAGTCTTACACCGTCCCCGAAACGGGGATGCATTGGGGCTATCTGCAAGCCCTGCCCAAGGATTACGATCCCAACGGAAGCTATCCGCTGGTGATCTTCCTCCACGGCACAGGCGAGTGTGGCAACGGCACCACCGAACTGGACCGCGTAGCCATTCACGGCTACCCCATGCACGCAAGTCAGGGACGAGAGTACCCCTTCATCCTCATCAGTCCCCAGCTCCCCGAGGGGAAGTACTGGGGCGCCTACATTGAATCCCTGAATCTGTTTCTGGATCATCTCATCGCCACCCTTCCCGTGGATGAAAAGCGCATCTATCTGACGGGGCTTTCCAACGGCGGCACGGGCACCTACCTGTGGGGTCAGGCCAACGCCGACCGCTTTGCCGCTCTGCTCCCCGTCTGCGGCGCGGGTATCGCTTGGGGTGTTCGCGAAATGCTGAACATTCCCGTGTGGGGCTTCCATGGCGACTGTGACGAAGCAATCCACTACACCGAGACTGTGAGGATGATCGAGGGCATCAACGCCATGGGCGGTAATGCCAAGCTGACCATCTACCCCGGCGCGGGGCACGGCTGCTGGATCTACGTCTACGACGATCCCGAGGTCATGGCCTGGATGCTGGAACAGAAACGAAACTGAATCAAAACCGAAAGGAAATTGAATACCATGAGAAGATACGTAATTGCAGGTAACTGGAAGATGAATATGACTCCCAACAGCGCCAAGGCTCTGATTGAGGAGATGAAGCCCCTCGTGGCAGGCAAGGACAACTGTGACGTCGTCCTCTGCGTGCCCGCCATCGACATTCCCGCCGCTATCGAGGCTACCGCAGGCTCCAACATCAAGATCGGTGCCGAGAACGTGCACTTCAAGGCCTCCGGCGCATACACCGGTGAGATCTCTGCCGATATGCTTGTCGAGGCAGGCGTGGAGTATGTGGTCATCGGTCACTCCGAGAGAAGACAGTACTTCGCCGAGACCGACCAGACCGTCAACCTCCGCACCCTGGCCGCTCTGAACGCAGGCCTGAAGGCCATCGTTTGCGTGGGCGAGACCCTGGAGCAGAGAGAGCTGGGCTACACCGAGACCCTTCTGAAGTTCCAGACCAAGATGGCTCTGACAAATGTCACCGCCGAGCAGATGAAGAACGTCATCATCGCCTACGAGCCCGTCTGGGCTATCGGTACCGGCGTGACCGCTACCGCCGACCAGGCTGACGAGGGCAACGGCTACGTTCGTGCCGCTGTGGCCGAGATGTTCGGTGATGAGATCGCCGAGGCGACCGTTGTTCAGTACGGCGGTTCTATGAACGATAAGAACGCCGCAGAGCTTCTGTCCAAGCCCAACGTGGACGGCGGCCTCATCGGTGGCGCTTCTCTCGTGGCTGCCAAATTCGCCGCAATCGTGGACGCTGCTCAGTAAGGAGTACGGAATACGCTGGAGGGAACTTCTTGAAAGAAGCTCCCTCCAGACCATCCTCAAGAACCTTTAAAAATATATCCGCTGTCTCGAGGTGAATATATTTCTAAAATTTCTTGAATCATGTTGCGATCACACATTCTGACAAACCAACGGGCGTATGTGGAATGCGCCCCTACGCTTTATCATATACCAAAGGAGAAAACATGGCAAATCACAGAAGAGGCCGTATCAACGAAGAAATGTACAAGGAAACGGCCAAGATCATGCAGAATGTCAAAGACCCTCGCATCAGCGAGAATTTCGTCAGCGTTACGGCCGTGGAGGTGACCCCCGACCTGAAATTCGCCAAGATCTATTATTCTTCTCTGCGCGGCGACCCCAAGGAGATCAAAAAGGGTCTGAATTCCTGCGCGGGCTATATTCGCGGTCAACTGGCCAAGAATCTGAACCTCCGCATCACCCCCGAGTTGTCTTTTGTGGAGGACACCTCCATCGCCTACGGCGCAAAGATCGAAAAGATCATCAGCGGCTTTACCTATGTTACCGAAGAATTTGCGGAAGAGGATAAGGCCAAGGACATCGGGGCGGATGACGAGGATGACGACGACGATGTGTGATTTTCGCCCTCTGAACCTCTCTGCGCTGGCACAGGCTCTGCGGGACAATACGGATTCCCTTGTCATCTTCCACCGTCATCCCGACGGTGACGCGATAGGCTCGGGCTTTGCCCTGCGCCTCTTGCTGGAGGAGATGGGATGCAACGTTTTATGTGCCTGCGAGGATGAGATCCCCGAAAGATTCCGCTTTTTGGTGGGGGACAGGCAGGAGAGTATTTTGCGGGAGCGATTGCCTGCGGATTTTGCGCCTGTGCAGATCATCACAGTGGATACCGCTTCCCCTGCCCAGATGGGTACCCTGTACCCTGTGTATGAAGGTAAAATTACTTTGATGATCGACCATCACGCCAAGGGCACGGTGTACGCCGACGGCTGGGTGGACGGCAGTGCTTCCTCTGCGGGGGAAATGGTGTTTCTCCTGTCCCGTGAGCTTTTGAAAACAGGGCGCATTTCCCGCATCCCCGACGGTGTGGACAAGCTGCTGTATGCCGCGGTCAGCTCGGATACGGGGTGCTTCAGATACAGCAACGTGACCACCGCGACCCACGTTTGCGCCGCCGAGCTTTTGGCGGAAGGAACGTTTGACCCTGCCGAGCTCAATCATCTTTTGTTTGAAGTCAAGTCCGAAAAGCTGTTGCTTGCCGAGCGCTTGGGCGCGGAACGACTCGTTTGCCGCCTGGACGGCGCGCTGGGCATTGTTACGTTCCCCGCAAGCCTGAAACAGAAGTACGCGTTGACCGACGAGCATCTGGAAACCTTGGTGGATATTCCTCGCTCCCTGGAGGGCGTACAGGTGGCCGTTGCCATCCGACAGCCGAGCGACGCGCCGGTGTTCCGTGTGTCTATGCGCTCCAATACGGATATAGATGTATCTGCCGTGTGCGCTCAATTTGGTGGCGGAGGACACATCAAGGCCGCAGGCTGCACGATCGAGCTTCCCACGGTGACCACCGTGGAGGAAGCTGCAGAAGCGGTGGAAGCCGCCGTCAAGAAAGCATTCAGAGGCAATCTTTAATATACTCAAATACACTTAACCAAGGAGGACGACCCATGAGTACCCTGCACATTGTAGACCATCCCCTCATCACCCACAAGCTGACCATCATGCGTAGAAAAGACACGGGCTCCAAGGACTTCCGCGAGCTGCTCGATGAGATCGCCATGCTCATGGGCTATGAGCTGACCCGCGATCTTCCCCTGGTGGACGTGGACATCAAGACACCCCTCGTTCCCATGAAAGCCAAGATGGTGGCGGGGCGTAAGCTGGCCATCGTGCCCATTCTGCGCGCGGGGCTTGGCATGGTGGACGGACTCCTCCGTCTTGTTCCCGTAGCCAAGGTGGGTCATATCGGTCTCTACCGTGATCCCGAGACCCATAAGCCCGTGGAGTATTACTGCAAGCTCCCCACCGACGTACAGGACCGTTTGGTCATTCTGGTTGACCCCATGCTGGCCACCGGCGGCTCTGCTGTGGACGCTTTGACCATGCTGAAGGCTCACGGCTGTAAAAACATCCGCTTCATGTGCCTCGTGGCTGCCCCCGAGGGCGTAAAGGCCGTGCAGGATGCCCACCCCGACGTGGACATCTATACTGCCGCATTGGACGATCACCTCAACGAGCACGCCTATATCGTGCCCGGCCTCGGTGACGCGGGCGACCGTATTTTCGGCACACTTTGATGTTTTATCTGACAATAGAAAGTCCCCGACAACTGTCGGGGACTTTTGTCTGAGGCTACTTTTGAAAACGCTCTGCCGTTTATGCGGCAACAGCGGTTTAAGATCCCCGAAAACGGGGATTGACTTTTCGGAAATGTCAATGCTATAATATGCGCAAGGGACAAATATATTCGTTTGTCGGAGTCCTCGACTCCCGTAGGCCTGCCGTTCGGTGGCGGCGACTTCTTCTGTGTACGCATAGGTGAACCCACAGGGAAGTGCAAAAATATCTTTTTCCTTTCCTGATGCTCTGCAAGGGGGAGGTGATGCGGATGTATGTAACGTGGAGTGAGCTGGTCGAGCTGTTGCTTGCCCTGGTCACTTTAACTTTTGTCATTCTGTCTTACTTAAGCAGTAAAAAAAGATAACCGCCCTACCTTCCACAGCAAGCGGTTATCTTTTAACTTAATGTGAGGAAGCACCGTCATCGGTAGCTCCTACGCCTTTATTATAAAGGATTCCGTTGGGTTTGTCAATACCCTTTTGAGACTTTGCTCCCGCAGGGGGGCTTTTTTGTTGCCGAAAAGCAGGCGCATCCGAAGACACGCCTGCCTGTAGGTGAAATCTTACGCCCAACTCATGGTAGTAGGCTTCTCCTCGAAGATGCAAACACCCTTGAGGAAGGTGATTGCCTTCCGGAGACCCTCGTCGATGGTCATGATGCTGTCCTCGTGCTCGATGGACAGGACCTTATCGTAGCCGCAGAGGCGGAGGTTGGAGATCATGTCTCTCCAGTAGGTCTCGCCGTTGCCGTAGCCCACGGTGCGGAAGATCCAGGAGCGGTTCAGCTCGTCGGAGTAGTGCTTGGTGTCCAAAACACCGTTTGCCGCGGTGTTGTACTTGTCGATCTTGGTATCCTTGGCGTGGACGTGGTAGATGGCACCCTTCAGCTCGCGGATGGCAGCCACGGGATCCATGCCCTGCCAGACCAGGTGGGAGGGATCGAAGTTGGCACCGATCACGGGTCCAACTGCCTCACGCAAACGGAGCAGGGTAGCGGGATTGTAGACGCAGAAGCCGGGGTGCATCTCAAAGGCGATGTGGGGGACGTTGTGGGCCAGGGCGAAGGCACCGGCTTCCTTCCAGTAGGGGATCAGCTTCTCGTTCCACTGCCAGTCCAGGATGGCCAGGAAGTCCTCGGGCCAGGGGCAAGTGACCCAGTTGGGGTACTTGGCACCCTCGTGGTCACCGGGGCAGCCCGAGAAGGTGATGACGGTATCCACGCCCATCTTCTCGGCCAAAAGGACCGCATTGCGGAAGTCCTTGTCGAACTGAGCGGCGATTTCCTTGTCGGGGTGGAGGGCGTTACCGTGGGCGGCCAGCGCGCAGACCTCCACGTCGTACTTCTTGAGCGTGGCCATGAACGCATCATACTTGGCGGGGTCGGCCAGCAGCTCCTCGGGGTTGCAGTGCGCCTTGCCGGGATAACCGCCCGCGCCCAGCTCCACGGTGTGGACACCCAGACCCGTCAGGATCGAGAGGGTCTCGTCCAGGGATTTTGCACCGTACAGGTTGGCTAAAACACTTAATTTCATGATATAATACCTTCTTTCGCGGATTTATTGAGCTTTAGAAACCTTGAGGAAGATACCCTCTCCTTTGGAAAGCGTCAGAGAAAGGGTATAGTTCCCGTCGGCATCAACGGAGATATTTCCCATATCTTCCAGTCCTTCGCTACCCCAAAGCTGATAGGTGACGGCCTCGGAGAAGGTCAGGGTGATTTTGCTGTTTGCTTTGTAGTTCAGATTGACAAGATAGTATCCCGCCTCTCCTTCTGCTTCGGTGTGCGTAAAGCAGCCTGTTGCAATTTGAGAGCGGTTACTTCCTGCAGTAACGGATGCCAGATATCCGTTCTCGTGGGTTTGGATCTCGGTGGTGCATTGAGCGCTTGTCAGGGCGGCAGAGCCTTTGGGATAGTTAGCCAGCATCAGTCCGTCGAAATCATAGGCCAGATATACGCCCTTCATGGCGTTGAGACCCTCGTTGACGGCCTTGATCTTATCATACATGGGGGTGGGATTTCCCTCGTAATCGATCATGTTGGTATAATCCCAACCGTCGTAATGCTCACACACCAAAAAGTAAGCGATGCCCTTGACACCCATAGCAAGATTGAGATGGGCATTCAGATTCAGCTCCTCCAAATTCGGCTCTCGGATAGAGGGATTTGCCGAAGATTGGATGTAGGTATACAGCTCGATACCGTCCTTGGCGGCTTCTTCACGGGCCATGGCGATATTGGCGATCATAGCAGGGAGCGAGTCGCCGCTGCCGGCTTGATAGGGATAGTAGTCAAACATGAGACGATCCGGCTTGGTAGCATCCAAGTAGGAACGGACATAGGCTCTGTAGTCCTTGCCGATCATCCCGGAGGAGGCATAGGTGGGCAGAAGATTGGAGAAAACCGGACGGTCAAAATCTCCCCCGAGACCTGCACGAAGCTCAGCGGTCAGCTCGGCCAATTCAGAAATATCACCCAGCGTAGGCTCGTCCTTGACGTAAATGGCGGTCAACGCATCGGCATGCGCAGAGGAGAGGAGCGCGTTGATCTTTTCCAGAGAGTAACCGGCAGATTGCCCCACGCAATTGTACCAGAGTTTGATGCCTGCTTTATGGGCTGAAGAGAGAGATTCCAGAGGCCACGACCCTGAGCTCCATTCCTCCAGGGTAATCATGTAGTTAATCCCTGACGCGGCAATGAGATCAAAAACCTTGTCGTAGCTGCCCTCCTTGCCTGTGTAGCCGTCTCTGAGGACAGAGGCAGGGGTAGACCAGCCTCCAATGGGGAGCTGAATTGTGTCGGCGGCATCATAGATTTCTTTCATCATTTCCTGCTTCTTTGCCTCCAATTCCTCGGGACTTTCTGTCGTCGCTTCGGTCACGGGCTCAGTGGGCGCTTCGGTCATCGCCTCGGTGGGCACTTCGGTGAGCGTTTCGGTGGGGGCATCGGTCGATGCATTGGTTGCTGCTTCGGTTGGCAGCTCGGTCTCCGCCGAGGCCGATGAGGGTGGCTCGGTTGCGTCGGGAATATTGCTTTGCAAAGATAGTTTTTCCGGATCGAGACTATGGCTGACGCATCCGACGAGGCCTACACATAGAAGAAAAATACATACGCCGAGGAAGAGCAGTTTTTTTGTTTTCATAGGCTTATCCTCCCACGGTTTTATGTGCATCAATCAAAGTAGTAGGGCTTGCCTGTCTTGGCGGACTCGTAGATGCCCTCCAGGATGCGGGTGACGGTGAAGGCCTGCTCGGGCAGCACGCAAGGATTAGTGTCGGTCACCACGGCGTTGATCCATTGCGCGGCCTCCATGGCTGCAGGATCGCCCGTGTTCACGCCCTCATAGAAGGCCGCGCCCTGGGGATTGAGGGTGGGACGGAGAATGTACTGGCTGTTGTTGCGGATGCCGTTGATGCGGACGCCGTCATAAAGATCCGCGCCGGCCTTGGTGCCGCAGATGCAGGTGGTTGCTTCGCGGATGTCCAGCATATTGATGGCCCATGCGGACTCCAGATTGATGGTGGCGCCGTTCTCCATGACGATGAAGCCGAAGGCGGAGTCCTCCACCGTAAACTTGTCGGGATCCCAGTTGCCCCAAGCGTTGCCCTGGTTGGTGTCCTTGTTGAGCTTATGGTAGGTGGTGCCCACGCAGTACTTGGGCTTGTAGTTGTCCATGAGCCAGAGGGTCAGGTCGAGGGAGTGAGTACCGATGTCGATCAGCGGACCGCCACCCTGCTCGTATTCATTGAGGAACACGCCCCAGGTAGGAACGGCTCTGCGGCGGAGCGCGGTTGCCTTGGCGTAGTAGATCTCACCGAAGGTGCCGTCCTCGGCCTCCTTCTTGAGGTACTGGGCACCGGCCGCCTGACGGGACTGGTAACCGATGGTCAGCTTCTTGCCGCTTCTCTTTTGCGCATCCAGCATCTTCTGCGCTTCAGCGACATTGATGGCCATGGGCTTCTCGCACATGACGTGCTTGCCTGCGTCCAGCGCGTCCACGGTGATGAAGCTGTGGGAGCGGTTGGGGGTACAGACGTGAACGACCTCGATGGAGTCGTCCTTAAGAAGCTCCTTGTAGTCCTCATAGACCTTAGCCTCGGGGGTACCGTACTTGGCCTTGGCAGCCTCTGCACGCTCTACGATGATGTCGCAGAAGGCGACCATCTGTACGTTGGGGAGCTTAGAGAGGGAGGGCATATGCTTTCCGTTGGCGATACCGCCGCAGCCGATGATACCGACCTTTACAATTCTTTGTTCTGCCATGTTGGTGTTCTCCTTTTTAACAAACAAAATGCAGCCGCAATACGGCTATTACCCACATTTTACAGTATTTTCCGGGGTTTTTCAATGGGTTTGGAGGGGTTTTTAGAAGTTTGGCGGGTTGCACAAAAAGAGAAGTTTGTGTCTATACATTTTGACGGTTGACAGGGGGGGAGATATGGTAAAGATGTCCTGCTTTGGTAAATTGTTGTTTAGCGGGGTAAACCCCATACCTCTCGGGTGTCGGATGACCGATGGGGGTTCTGGGGGCGAAGCCCCCAGAACCTATGAAAACGGCCGGCGGTTTCGGGGGCGGCCTTGAGCGCCCTGAATCAAATAAAAATTGTTTTGCGGAGC
>JAGASP010000116.1 GCA_017621695.1 Clostridia bacterium | reverse complement strand
CGGTTCAATTTAGGTTGGCAATGGTGACCCGTACGGGAATCGAACCCATGTTTCCAGCGTGAGAGGCTAGCGTCTTGACCGCTTGACCAACGGGCCGTCTGTCCTGACGACTTGCACATTATATCACACGACTTGGAATTTGTCAAGGGGTTTTTTGAAGATTTTTTCGATTTTTTTGATTTTTTTGTGAGAGACTCGGAAAATGGCGGTTTATCAGGAGTTCTTCGTTGTTTGGCGCCGCGACGTATCAAAGTCGATCTTGCAAAATGAGCATTCGGGCTTCATGACCAGCTTTCCGCACAGGGGGCAGAGCAGATTTTCGTTGTCTGCTTCGGGTTCGGCCAAAACGATATATTTTGCGCCCTTGTAGTGAAGTACGCGGTCACCCGTATGGAAATAATCGTCTGCGACGTCTTCTGTTTCGTATGTTAAAATTTCTGATTCTCCGTCATCACGCTGTATTTTCCAATAGCCCATCATGACTTCCACAATGTTACCGTAACGTGCGACTGCCCCCCTGACTGCCATTTGTCTTTTACAAGCACGGCTTTCTACGGTCCCCGTCCACTCTTTATCGCGGAGCAGGGGAATGAGCTTGATCTTGAAAAACAGGAAAATATAAATGGCGATTGAAACGAGGACAGAAAAGGTGCGCTCGGCTCTGTCGCAGTAGGGGAAGGAGATGAAGAGCAGGGCAACAATTGCGGCGGCAAGAAAGAGCAACAGCAGGATCTTGAACACGATTTTTTTGATGATCTTTTTTTCGATGCGCTGATACATAGATACCTCCCATCTGCCGCTTAGCGGCAGGTTTATTTGCGGATGCGGTTTTTCTCCCAGACGTTGTGAGAGAGGATGCGTGCCAAATAGCTATACATGAATACGATGACAAGGGTGATGCCAAGGCCGAGGATGGCGTTTTCGGCGAGCTGGTAAAAGCCGATAAATCCCACGAAGAATTTTTCAAAGCCCAGTGCGTTGGCGTATCCGTAGCCAAAGGCGGTATAGAAGATCGCGATGGGGAGCTGCAAGAGGAGAACGGAAAGCGTCGTAAACAGGGATTCCTTCAGAATCAGCTTGCGCAGCGCTTGTAGTTTGTCCTTCGTGATACCGCCTTCGGTATAGGCGAGATAGTCGCGCTTGCGCTCAGCGGTTTTAAAATAGGTAAAGGCAACGATGAATTCATACAGCAAAAACGTCACGATCGAGAAACCGAACATGGTAAAGCGAAGTGTGGAAAACATTTCGTCGATCAGCATCTGGTTGCGGATACCCGACAAAAAGACTGCGAAAAACAGCCAGCTGACGGCACAGTAGATCAGATGAAAAAAGAGGGAACGGAGGGCAAGCTTTGTGGGATTGCTTTTCATGACAAAACTCCTTTTTTACTTTGATGAAAACGTGAGACGCATTCCGTAGAGCCCTATATGTATTATATCACAAGTTCAAATGATTGTCAATAGGGTTCTATAAAATCTCGGCGCGATTTTAAAAATCGGCAAAGCTGACAAAAAAGCGCGCCGGATTTGTGCAAGGTTACGATTGGTTCTATGGGGAATTTCCGATGTCAGGTTTCCGTGGCTTTCTTAAAGACATAGTATGACGGCTCCTTGCCCCCAAAGAAGTAGTCGCCCGACTTGTGCTGAACGAAAAGATATTTTGCGCCGTCTATCTCACGGAGCAGATACCCTTCTGCAGATTCCTCCTGATGGTTGATGATATATCCCCTGAAGCGCCCCACGTCAGACGCGGTATATTCCAGAAGGCGAGTACGGATATTCTCCTTGTGGCGGATGAATTGCTCACACATTCCGCGCTCATAAAAGGCGATCGCTGTGATGTGGTTGAGTGCCGACAGCTCCAGCGGTTGCTCGGGAGAGAAGTGCTCGGGGGAGGGAACGAATGCGATGGTTTCCCATTTGCCGATCAATTCGGGATCGGGGACGTAAGGAAAATCGGTTCTGTCACGGTGCACCTGGGATTCCCGCGAGGTATAGGCGCGGTTGGATTCCTGCTTGTAAAGCAGGAGAATGGAATCCGAGCCCCGTGTGAGACAGGAGTTCCCGATCCAACGAAGCGTCATATAACGCTCCCCGTGAATCTCATGCAACTGATATTCATTGGGAAGGATGGTGTCGGGGCAGTTGTAGTGGCAGTAGATCACGCCGCGGCTCCAGAGAAGATTCCACCATCTGCTGCCACCGGGCAGGCAGACGATCTCTTCCTTGACAGCGTCGGTCGGGGTTTTGGGTACACCCCATGTGTCGGGGGATTGGGAGCGCACCTGACCGATGAGGCGCCATCTTCCGATGACGAGAGGGTCATCCTCAAAATTGGTTTCGATCATGTCTCTGGTCGAAAGCTCTCCCAGAATCTCCTGACGGTGTCCGAGACGCTCCACAAGGATCAGGGACGCGTTGATGCGATCCCGCTCGGCCGAGAGCTCTGCGCGTTTTTGCGCGAGCAGGACAGCACGCGCGTCCTCATTTCCCGAAAGGAGAACCTTGATCTCCTCCAACGTAAATCCCGCCTGTTGCAGGGTGCGGATCTCGCCAAAGGTCTTGATTTTGGCGGCGTCGTAATATCTGTAGCCTGTTTGCGGGTCGATCTTGTCGGCCATCAGAACACCCTCTGCGTGATAGTAGCGAAGCGTTTGGGTGCTGACCTGACATATACGAGCGAATTCACCGATTTTCAGCATATATACCTCTCCATCTAAATGTTACCGTAAGTATAACATTATAGTTGGGTGTAAAGTCAAGGGCTTTTGGGAAAAAAACAGAAAAAAGACAGATTCTTCTCCATGTAGCAGTATTATATCATGCTTTGCATGTTTTGTCAAAGGACAATCTGCAATAATTCCTGCACAAACGTCAATTTCCTCCGTTGAAGCGCACATCCCCTCTTGCATTTTTCCGAGGATTGTGTTATGATATATGATATAAACTTATATTATAATCCGGAGGTGCGCCGTGAATCTGCCTATGGAAAAGCTCCCTTACCTTGCCGTCTCTCTTCCCGAAGAGGTCAAGATGTACCATTATTCGGGAGATTTTGCGGGAGAACTCGCTTGTATCGACCGTTGGCTGCAAAAAGAACTCCCCGAAGCCATCCGCCGCCGCTTGGAGATCCAGCGTATCTTTGCAGAGCAATTGATGGATGATTATGAGCTGGACGAAACGGCATTTCTGTCTGCCCTTCGCGAGCGGTATCCCGCGCTCGACGCATCCATCGTGGCGCGTTTGATCGGGGAAGGGAATCTGGATTTCATTCTCAAGGGCGGTGCTCGGTATTTCCAGCATCAGGCGGTGACCAATGCCCTCAACCAGCACACGGATCTGCTGGCCTCCTCTGTAGATCCTCATCACGTTCCCGACGACCACAGTCGGTCGGGTTTGGAAACCATCCTGGAAATGCAGGCGGAAGGCGGTGCTTCTTACCGCTATGAGGTAGAGGAGTGGATCAAGCTGGAGCCCCATGCGGAGCGTCCCGGTGAGACCTTGCGTTTGTGGTTCCCCTATCCCGTTGCCTGTGCGACACAGCCTGCCGATGAGATCAAGCTCATTGCCTCCTCCCATCCCGTGACCCTGACGGGAGACGTGCACCGCACGGCATTTATGGAGGTCCCCTGCGAGTCGGGCGCGACTTATTCCGTCAGATTTTCCTTTGTGCAAAAGGCAAAATATATCGATCTTTCTTCGCATACGCCCACGGGTCTTCCCGCAGGTGATGGCCTGTTTCCCGAGGCGCTGGCTTACTATACCTCCGAGCAGTACCCTCATATCCGCTTCACCCCTACGGTGCGCGCGTTGGCCGATGAGATCCGCGGGGAGGAGACGGATCCTCTGCGTCTCGCCAAGCGCGTGTATGACTGGATCTGCCATAACGTCCGCTATTCCTACGTCCGTGATTATCTCCTGATTGAGAACATCCCCGAATTCGTGATGGTCAACCGTTACGGCGATTGCGGCACCATGGCGCTGGTATTCATCACGCTGTGCCGCGCGATGGGCATCCCCGCCAAATGGCAGTCGGGAAGCTCCTGCCGCCCCGACGGGATCGGCAGCCACGACTGGGCGATGTTTTACGTTGCACCCTACGGTTGGCTGTATTGCGATCCCTCCTACGGCGTGGGTGCGTATAAGAGCCGTAATGAAACACGCAGAGCGCATTATTTTGCCAACCTTGACCCCTTCCGTCTGGTGGCATCCAATGAATTCCAGCAGCCCCTCACCCCCGACAAGTGCCTCTGCCGCACCGATCCTTATGACAATCAGACCGGCGAGGCGGAATACGCCGACGGCGTGCACAACATCTTTTTTGCCGATCGGACCCACGGCCGCAGGGTCGTAGCCTCCGAAAAGCTCCCCTATCATCCTTGAGAAAGGTAACCCTATCATGAACGAAAAGCGCCAATCCCAGACCCCTGTGAGAATCCGTATGCTGTCCTACCGTTATCAGGTGGCGGAATCTCTGTTTGAAAGCATCATCCGCTTAGCAACCGACACCCACCATGGGATCCCGCCGTCGGAAGCTCCCGAGCCCGTTTCTCCCGAAGAGGAACTGCTCATGGGAATTTTTGCCGATGATGACGAGTTTCTCGTAAGACCTGCCGATCCGCAGTTGAATGGCTCCATCCATGATCGTGTGGCGCAGGACGCTGATGAAGAAGGCATTGAAAGGCTGGAGCTTTTTACCGAAGGTCTCTTGCTCTACGCCCCCGATGGCGAAGACGCACAGGTATCTCTTGCTTACGACGAATCCGACCTGACGGGGATGGACGGCGCACATTCTGTCCTGACCTTCCGTAAGTCCGAGCCCGAGCTGATCCATCTCATCCGCAGCGGGACTGTGACCACCGCCCTGACATTTAAGCCCCATCACCGCGCCCTTTGTGTATACGAGACACCGTATATGCCGTTTCAGGTGGGCATTCATTGCCTTGTGGTGGAAAATGCGTTGCTTGAAGAGGGGCGCATGACCTTGGATTATATCATTGAAATTCGTGGCGCACAGGCTGAACGCTGTCGGATGGAGTTGGAATTGCTTTGAATTGTTGGCCACCTCTGAAACGCTCTCGCCAAAAGAATTTTCAGAGGCTTCAATAAATTTGCTCCCACGAAAGGAGTTCTATGGAATACGTAGCACTGTTTTTCAAAATACTGTTTTTCACGCTGGGCATTCCCGTGCTTTGCGGCCTCGTGGTGGGCGTATGTGACGTCATCGTCAATTTCCTGATGGGACGAGGACTCGGACGGGGCATCATCCTGGGAACTTCTATCATCGGCACTCCCATCCATGAGCTGGGGCACGCCCTCATGAGCCTGATCTTCGCGCATAAGATTGACAAAATCGTGCTTTGGCAACCGAGAAGCAAGGACGGAACGTTGGGATATGTCACCCACAGGTACAATCGCAAGAATATTTACCATCAGCTTGGCAATATTTTTATCGGCCTCGGGCCTGTGTTCAGCGGTCTTGCCGTGATGATCCTCTGTATGCTGATCGCTTTTCCCGAAACGGTTTCTGCCTATGCGGATAATGCCTCCTCGCTCGTGTCGGGCGGTGACGGTTATCTCTCGCTTCTGGCCGAAGGCTTTGCCATCATTCCCGCCATGCTGGAGGAATGGTCGGACGGCGGTATACCCATCTGGGGACGTGTGATCGCCGTGATCTTTATGCTGTGTGTGTCCTTGCACATCAGTCTGAGCCCTGCCGACATCAAGGGCGCTTTGGGCGGTATTCCCGTGTATCTTTCGCTGACACTGATCGCTACGGTGATCGTGTCCCTCATCGGCTCAGCTGCGATGGAAACGGTCAGCGGTGCGCTGGCAGGCTTCAGCGCCGCGACCTTTGCGCTGTTCATGCTGGTGCTTGTGTTTGCCGTATTGCAGATCTTGTTGGGCATTCTGATCTTTTTGATCCGAAAGCTGATCGGCTTGCGCTGAAATATGAAATTGCTCCTCGAAGACTTACTTCGGGGAGCTTTTTTGTTTGAGAGCGCATATGCTGTGGTGAGGAGGTGTTGCTATGCAGAAACATGACCGCAACCAACTGCAAAGGGCCACTGACACCAACTCGTATCTCCTCCGTGACGGCGTGTGTACCGCCGTTATGGGGAGCATGACAAACGCATTACAGGCGCAAAAAGCGCTGGCCAATGCCGCGATTTACGTGTCGGTGCGAAAGGTCTCGGCTTCGGGGAGCACGAACGGATGCAGCTATGGAGTGTCTTACCCCTGCGGTGCAGAATCCAACGTCCGTGCCGTGCTTACGAGCGCAGGTCTTTCGGTCAAAAAATATATGGGAGGATAATCTATGACCACCCGCCTTCATGTTCGGAAATCATCTTTGATCTATGCAGATCACGCCGCGACCTCTTTCCCGAAGCCCCGTGAAGTCATTCGTGCCATGACCGAGGTGATGGAAACGAAGGGGGGAAATCCCGGTCGCGGAACGCACAGCTTGTCTTTGGCTGCAGCGGAGGAAATGTACGCTTGCCGTGAGACTGCATCGGCGTTTTTCGGTTTGGGGCATCCTGAGCGGGTGGTGTTCACCATGAACACCACCCATGCGTTGAATCTTTTCATGCGCGGGGTGCTGCAAAAAGGGGATCACGTGCTGTGCTCGGATCTTGAGCATAATTCTGTTTGGCGGCCGCTGTATGCGCTTTCGGAGGCAGGGGAGATCACGTTTGATACCTTTGCTTCCTTTGCCATGACGCCTGTCCGCAACGAAGAAATGATCCTGCAGGACATTAGCCGCAAGCTGAAGCCGCAAACCAAATTGCTGGTTTGTACCCATGCATCCAATTTGTGCGCTGTAACCATGCCCATTGAGGCCATCGGCGCTTTGTGCAAGGAGCGGGGGATCTTGTTTTGTGTGGACGCCGCGCAGTCCGCAGGACGCTTGCCGATCCATATGCAGAAGATGCATATAGATGCTCTGTGCGTACCGGGACACAAAGGTCTGCTCGGCCCTTTGGGAACGGGGCTTTTGCTTCTGTCGCCCGATGTGAATCCCACGCCGCTCCTATGGGGTGGCAACGGTGTGGCCTCCCTCTCGCCCCAAATGGCAGGGGATGCTCCCGAGATGTACGAAGCGGGAACACAAGCCGCGCCTGCCATTGCCGGGCTTCGCGCGGGGATGGAATATGTGCGGCGCGTGGGGATGGATAGCATCCGTCAGCGGGAGGAGACTCTGGGAAAACGGTTAAAGAATGCTTTGCGGGAGCTTCCTTTTGTGACGCTGTATGTACCGCACCATGCGGGGGGAACGGTGCTGTTTTCGATCAGGAATACGCCATCCGAGGCGGTGGGGGATCTGCTGAACGAGAAAGGTATATGCGTACGCGCGGGTTTTCATTGCTCTGCCCTGGGACACAAGACCCTCAGAACTCCCACGGATGGGGCGGTGCGCGTTTCCTTCGGTTATAATAATACAGAAGGGGAATGCGATCGCTTGATCTCAGCGGTTTCTGCTATGGGGCAAGCATGATCCGGGCGAAAAGCGGCGCGCAAGACACAAAACCGTTCCTAAAATCAGCCCGATGTGGGATGTTACCGTCATGAACGGATAAAGGATTCCAAAGCTGCTGATGCGCGGCAAAAGCGTTGCGACGGTTTCGGAGACCTTGGGAAGATCTGCGGGATCCATGACAGACAGGATGCCCCACATCAGAAGTCCGCACAGGATGCTTTGCAGCGCTTTGGCGATAAAATACGGTTTGAAGGAAAGCCCCCGACCGCCGCAAAGGGATAGGATCTGGCAGTGCACCGACAAGCCCGACCATCCTGCGATCATGGCGGTCAATACAATGGGGAGAAGAACACTTGAGGTTTGCGTTGCAAGTCCTGCGGATGCGCTTACCCCACCCGAAAGCTCGAAAAATCCGCAAATACAGGCGAAGAGGGTGGGGGTGATGTGCCCCATATCCGAAAGAGCCGTAGCGATCACGCCTGTAAGGGCAGAGAAAAACACGACGTAGGCCGAGACGGTCAACATATTCACGGCGGCGTGAGAGACGGCATCCGTCAGCATGGTGATACCGCCGGGATGAAGCCCCGACGGAAAATGCGGATGCTCGCCCGAAGCGCCGTCACATTCTTTTCCGCGCAGAAAGAAGCGCAGGATAAATCCCATGAAGAAGGCAGAGCCCAAGACCACCAGATATAAGATCAGACCCAGCCGTCGATCCTGAAACAAAGATACCCCGACGGCCGTGACCAGAAACGCCGAGGAGGGGTGATTGGAAAAGGTCAGAAGGTGCTCGCACTCCCGCTTGGATATGACGTTTTTATCATAGAGCGCTACGGCGGTGGAGGCCCCGATGGGAAAGCCGCACATGGATCCCAATACCACCGCCGAGCATCCCGCGCCCGACAAACCGAACAGCCATTTCATGGGCTTGGCGAGCAGCCGTCCCAAGGCCTCTCCCGCACCGCTGGCCACCAAGAGCTCGGACAGCACCATGAAGGGAAACAGGGAGGGTATGACGGTTTCAGCGCACAGGGACAAGCCGCGTCCCATGTACTTGACGGCGGCCTCGGAATTGCGAAGCACCAGAAGGAAACAAAAACCGCACAAAAGACCAAAGCTGATTTCCCCCACGTGCAGCTGTCGGGGCGCGGGAGCGTCAGGCAGTTCTCGATTGCTTTTAAAAGTCATGTTGCGGCCTCCCCATGCATAAAGTTGGAGTGCGGTCTTCCCCTTTGGTTTTTATCGGGAGGACAGCTCGGAATTCCTTGCGAATCATCATATGGTCACGGAGGCTGAAACATGAATGATCGAGAGATAAAAAAGCACCGAAAAAAGCATGGCGGTGAAGGGAATGAGCGACGCACAGCGGCGGAATGGCTCTCCCTGAAGCTGGATATTCCCTCGGATCTTGCGGACGGAATGCGCATCGAGCTCCGAGGACGCAATACGCTGCTCATCCACGGCTGTTATGGGATCTTAACATATAGTCCGTGTGAAATGAAGTTTTCCCTGGCGGACGGGGTGCTGTGCGTGAGAGGGGTGCGGCTGGTATGTCATTCGTATCTGGCAGGAGCTGTCGGAGTGGAGGGAAGGATCGATACCCTTGCTTTTGCGGAATCCTTTGTTGAAAACAATGCGGATGATGCCTGCCGCAAGGAGGAGCTATGTTGAGTTATTTTCTGGTGGGATACCAAAACGTTTGTATTGCCCCCGAGGATACTGCGTGTTTTTTGGAGCTGTGTCGGCAAAAAAAGCTGGCTTATCGGGATTTTCGCCCCATGGATGATGGCTCAGTGGCGTTGCGGATGCGTACCCATACCTTTCGGCAGGCGCTTCGTTTGGCGGAAGCACAGGGCATTTCTGTGACGGTTACAGCGGAGGGAGGGCTCCCCTTATATACCCGCTGTCTTTGGCGGCGGCCGGGGCTTTGGGTAGGGGTCTTGGTGGTTGTTGCTTTGATGATCCTATCGTCTCGTTTCGTGTGGGACGTACGGGTGACGGGAAACACGGCGGTGAGTGAGCGCGAGGTGGAGGAGACGTTGCGCGCTTGCGGATTTGGCGTGGGGAGCTATCTTGGAAATTTCAAGGCGGATCGCATCGAAAACCGCGTGCTGATGCAGAATCGGGATATTGCATGGATCTCTGTCAACATGAGAGGCACGGTGGCGCACGTGGAGATCCGCGAAGCGGTGCACACGCCACCACAGGAGGACAGTACCCCGGCCAATCTGATTGCGGACATCGGCGGGCAGATCATCCGTGTCGAGCCTCTGCGGGGAAACGTGACGGTTGCGGCGGGGGAGTGGGTGGATAAGGGGGATCTTTTGATCGGCGGAGTTTACGGCAGCGAGACGTCCGGCATCCGCTATACCCACGCCGCAGGACGGGTCTATGCACGTGTTGTGGAGGAAATTCTCATTGAAATTCCGCTGACGTATGAGAAAAAGGTATATGATACCCGAAAAGATGCTGTTTTTTGTGAAAAAAGCTTGATTTTTTTCGAAAAAAACATAAAATTTTCAAAAAAGACTGGCAATATGGGGGAGAGTTGTGATATAATAAAAAGGGTATACGTACCCTTTGCACAATTTGAAAAAGATTTACCCTTTTCGTGGGTCACGGAATGGTATATACCGTATGAGATCGTCACTGCCACACGCAGCTATGCCGAGGCGGAGGAGCTGGCGTATTTTCAGCTTTCCAGGCGGATCCTCAGCATTCCGGGAGGGGCTGAGGTGCTTTCCAAAACCATCACGACGACCCACGGCGAAGATAAATACATCTTATCCTGCACGCTGGAGTGCATTCGCGATATCGCCAAAGAACAGACCGTTGAGGTCTTGCCATAAAGAAAGGTTACCCATCGTATGAACCAAAGGATCATCAAAGTAGAAAGCCCCGAGATCACCGCCGCCATTTTCGGCAGCTACGATGTCAATACCCGCATCATCGAATCCGCCTTTGGCGTGACCCTCCGCAACCGCTCAGGAGAGGACGGCAGCGATGCCATCCTCATCAGCGGTGAAGATATGGACGCGGTCAACGCTGCCGCGCGTGCCGTGGAGTACCTTCGCGACATGACGCGCTATAACGACAATCTGTCGGATCAAAGCGTCCGCTACGTCGTGGATATGATCTCCGACGGCAAGGGCGGTGAGCTGGCATCTATCGGCGCGGATACCATTTTTGTCACGGCCAAGGGAAAGCCCATCAAGGCTAAAACGGCGGGGCAGAGCAAGTATGTTGCCGCGATCAAAAAGAATACCGTAGTGCTGGGTATTGGCCCTGCGGGTACGGGTAAAACGTTTCTTGCCGTGGCTATGGCAGTCAAAGCCCTCAAGGAAAAGCAGGTCAGCCGTATCATCCTGACCCGTCCCGCCATTGAGGCAGGGGAACGACTCGGTTTTCTGCCGGGTGATCTGCTCAGCAAGATCGACCCTTATCTCAGACCTCTCTACGATGCGCTGGGGGAGATGATGGGAACTGAAACCTACCAGAAGCTCATTGAAAAGGGTGTCATTGAGGTGGCTCCCTTGGCCTATATGCGCGGACGCACCTTGGACGATGCTTTTATCATTCTGGACGAGGCGCAGAATGCTACGCCCGAGCAGGTAAAAATGTTTTTGACGCGTCTTGGCTTCGGCTCCAAGGTTGTTGTTACGGGTGACCTGACCCAGACCGACCTCCCCTCGGGGCAGAAATCAGGCCTTGCGTCGGCGGTGAAGATCCTTGCGGATATTGAGGATATTGCCATCCATTACCTGACCGAAAAGGATGTGGTGCGCCATCATCTGGTGCAGAAGATCATCCTTGCATACGACAAATACGACAAGGAGCTGGCACAGAAGGCGGCTGAGCGGAAGGCGAATAGCCAAAATTTCAAAAGAAGCGATAGTAGATTTAAGGCAAATAATTAAAATATAAATTGTTGTTTAGCGGAGGATTAACGAAAACCCGTAGGGGCGACCCTATGTGGTCGCCCGTCGTCCCGACATCGACAAAACCCTTGTGGGTCACAATCTTTTTGGCGGGAGGCCACACAGGGCCTCCCCTACGGCCACGTTGGTTAAAAGCCCATAAACAACAATTTACGGTTGAACATCCCATCGGGTGATGAACACGGACACGGAGAGTGATACGCGAGCATTGGCCGCCGCATGGCGGAAACAACAATTTACCACATCAATAAAAATAACACATTCAACATAAAGGAGAACCATCATGATCTACGGAACAAGAATGATCTATT
>JAGASP010000115.1 GCA_017621695.1 Clostridia bacterium | reverse complement strand
GGCCGTAGGGGAGGCCCTGTGTGGCCTCCCGCCAAAAAGATTGTTGACCCACAAGGGTTTTGTCGATGTCGGGACGACGGGCGACCACATAGGGTCGCCCCTACGGGTTTTCGTTAATTCTCCGCTAAACAACAATTTATTTGATCAACCGTTCGCATACCATCCGCGCGATATTGTCAAACCCTGTCAGCGTGCCGAGATTTTCGGGGATAACCGACGCGCCGTACATCAAAAAGGGGATATACTCGCGGGTGTGGTCGGTGCTCTCATCGGAAGGGTCACAGCCGTGGTCGGCGGTGATCATGAGGATATCATCCTCCTTCATGTTGGGGATAAAGCCACCCAGCCATGCGTCAAATTCGCTCATGGCCTTGGCATAGCCCACGGCATCCTGGCGGTGACCGTAGAGCATATCGAAGTCTACAAGATTGACAAAGCAAAGGCCGTGGAAATCGCGCCCCTGCATGGCCGTGGTGACCTCCATGCCCTCGCGGTTGCCGTGGGTGGGGTTGGTCTCGGTGATGCCCGCCAGGGCGAAAATATCACCGATCTTGCCCACACCGATGGTATCGAGTCCCGCTTCCTTCAAGGTATCCAGCATGGTGCCGTGAGGGGGAACGAGGGAGAAGTCGCGGCGGTTGGCGGTGCGCTTGAAATTGGGTGCCTCGCCCTCAAAGGGACGGGCAATGACACGACCCACGCCGTGCTTACCCTGCAAAATCCCGCGGGCGATCTCGCAGATGCGATACAGCTCGTCAACGGGGACGAGAGACTCGTGGGCGGCGATCTGGAACACGCTGTCGGCAGAGGTGTAGATAATCAGCTTGCCGGTGCGGAGATGCTCCTCACCGTAGTCACGGATCACGTCGGTGCCCGAGTAGGGAAGATTGCACAGCGTTCCACGTCCCACGGTGGCCTCAAAGGCCTCCATGACCTCAGGAGGAAAGCCGTTGGGATAGGTGGGCATGGGGGACTCGGACACGATGCCCGCGATCTCCCAGTGACCCGTGGTGGTGTCCTTGCCGTTACTCTTTTCGCGGATGCGGGCTACCGTGGCCAAGGGGGAGTCTGCGGCAGGGACGGCGGTGACACCGTCGATGTTGCCAAGACCCAGCTTGGTCAGATGGGGAATATTCAGTTGACCCGTGGCGTTGATGCTGCCAAGGGTGTCAGCCCCCGCGTCTCCGAAATCAGCCGCGTCGGGGGCAGCGCCGATGCCGAAGGAGTCGAGGACGATGAGAAAGATTCGTTTTGCTTTTTTCATATGGTTCACCTGTTGGAAGGGAATTTTACCTATGCGGGAGGGGAAACCCCTCCCCTACGGTGTGGCGTATATTTGATCGCTTGATAAATGCCTTTTGCCAGAAGTTCTTGGAAGTCCTGAAACCTTCTTGCAAGAAGGTTTCAGGTGGGGGTCAGGGGCAGAGCCCCTCGTACTTTCTTTACGCTAATTCCAGCGCGACCTCCATCATCTGGGTGAAGCTGGTCTGACGCTCCTCAGCGGTGGTGTTCTCCTCGGGGTGGGGGAAGGAATCGCTGACGGTGCAGATGCAGAGCGCCTTCTTGCCCGCGCGGGCTGCGTTGCAGTAAAGGGCTGCGGCCTCCATTTCTACACCGAGAACGCCCATTTTCTGCCAGGACAGCCACACGTCGGGACGGTCGTCGTAGAAAATGTCGGAGGAGAAGATGTTGCCCACCATGTAGCGCAGACCCTTGGCGTCGCAGATGTCGGCAGCACGGCGGAGCAGATCGAAGTCAGCGAGAGGGGCAAAGGTGCCCGACAGACCGTACTGGGTGGGGTAGGCACCGTTGGTGCAGGCACCCTGGGCGATGACGATGTCACGGGCGTGGAGGTCGGGATGATAGCCGCCGCAGGAGCCCACGCGAATGATGGTCTCTACACCGAAGAAATTGAACAGCTCATAGGAATAAATGCCGATGGAGGGCTGACCCATGCCGGATGCCATGACAGAAACAGGTCTCCCCTTGTAGGTGCCTGTGTAGCCCTGCACGCCGCGGACGTTGTTGACCAGGCGGGGGTTCTCCAGATAGGTCTCCGCGATGAACTTGGCACGGAGAGGATCACCGGGCATCAGTACGGTGGGGGCGAAATCGGCGGGAGATGCGTTGATATGGGGGGTGGGGGTGAGATTTGACATAGTAATTGCCTCCTTTGAATGCGCCTGTGGCGCGTGAAATACGCTGTCGCGTGTGAAATTTGCTTCGCAAGTGAAATTCGCCTACGGCGAGTGAAATGTGCCTGAGGCACGTTGAGGTACATTTCCTTGCGGGAAATGATGATTTACCACCTCATCCGTCACCCGACGCAGGGTCGGGCGCCACCTTCCCCCACTGGGGAAGGCTCATGAGGTACATTTCCCTGTGGGAAATGAATGATTGATGCTTGTGGGGCAGGGACCCTGCCGCTTGCGGCGATGGTCGGCGAACGGGGGGATTCTGTGATGTGAATTACTCTCGACAGATCAAAAAATTCTATTTCCTTGTCGGGTATCCGATTGCCTGATAAAAATCCTTTTTATTAAAAGCTTTGGGGGTCAAGCCCCTTTCTCGAAAGGGGCTTGCGGGGGTCAGGGGCAGAGCCCCTCGTACTCCTTAATACCCAAATCCCTGCTCGTTCTTGGCGATCTTGACGATGCGGGAGGTGCCGAGGCGGTCGGCGCCGAGATTGATGAAGTCCTCAGCGTCCTTGAGGGAAGCGATGCCTCCGGCGGCTTTGATCTTGACACCCTCGCCGATGTGCGCGGCAAAGAGCGCCACGTCCTCACGGGTGGCACCGCCCGTGGAGAAGCCCGTGGAGGTCTTGATGTAGTCGGCGCCCGAGAGGGTCACCAGCTCGCACATCTTGATCTTTTCTTCGTCGGTGAGCAGACAGGTCTCGATGATGACCTTGAGGATCTTGTCGCCGCAGGCCGCCTTGAGCGCCTTCAGCTCGGCAAGGATCTCGTCATAGCGACCCGACTTCAGGTGACCTACGTTGATCACCGTGTCGATCTCGTCAGCGCCGTTTCTGAGCGCGTCCTCGCATTCAAAAACCTTGACGGCGGTGGTGCTGTAGCCGTTGGGGAAGCCGATGACGGTGCAGATGGCCAGCTTGTCGCCCACGTAGTCCTTGGCCTCCTTGACGTAAGCCGCGGGGATGCAGACAGATGCGGTCTTGTACTTCATGCCGTCGTCGCAGATAGCCTTGATGTCCTCCCAGGTGGCACTCTGGGAGAGCAGGGTATGGTCGCAGCGGGAAAGAATGTCCGAAAGATTCATGATTTTTATACCTCGTTTTTCTGTTGATTTTGCTCGTTGATCTTCTTTTGCCAACACTTGTGGCACATGGCGAGATAGCAGTCGTTGCCGCCCAGCATGACCTGCGCGCCCTCGGTGACCACGTTCATGTTCCCATCCAAGCGGGCGTTGACCGTTGCCTTGGAGCCACAGGCACAAATGGTCTTGATCTCGGCGATGGAGTCTGCTACCTCGAACAGACGGCGGCTGCCCGTGAACAGATGACACAGGAAGTCGGTGCGCAGACCGAAGCACAGCACGGGGATGTTACACTCGTCCACGATGCGGCGAAGCGCGTCCACGTGAGCCTCGGTGAAGAATTGGCACTCGTCGGCAATGATCACGTCAATGTCGCTGTGGTCGGCCCGATACATGGTGAAAATATCGTCGCCTACGCCGATGGGCTCACAGGGGGCGGAAAGACCAATGCGCGACTGAATGACTTCCGCACCGTCACGCTTGTCCACGGCTGGCTTGATGAGCCAGACCTTCATGTCCCGCTCCTCGTAGTTGAACTTGGTGATGAGGGCTTGGGCGGTCTTGGACGAGCCCATAGCACCGTATTTGAAATATAATTTAGCCATACTTTGCCTCCGTTTTTTGCTTCTCAAATTATATTATATCATATATAATATAAAAAATAAAGAGAAAACCCGAAAATATTTTGCGCAAAATGTAAAAAATCTTCTGATGTGCCGCCCTCCTCTTGACAAACGATCAAGGCTTTTGTATAATGATGCCGAAATACCGTAACCGAAAGGAGGGAACGCTCTATGGCTGAACACAAAGCAGAAATAGGTGCCGAACCTGCCATTTTGCCGCAGGATACGTTTGACCGTGCGGCAACGTATATCCTGTCTTTGCGCGTTGATGAGATCCTGGATCTTGCGCTTGACGTGGGCGTGGCACTGCTTTCCTGCGGCGCGGAGGTGCATCGCGTGGAGGATACCGTCTCCCGCATATGCGCAGCTTACGGCGCGCAGGAGATCGAGGTTTTCGCCATTACCTCGGTGGTGATCGCGCAGATCCGCATGCCTGACGGTAATTATTCCTCCCAGACCCGCCGTATCACCCGTACCTATCATCACCTTGCGCGCCTGGAAAAGCTGAACGCGCTTTCCAGGGAGATCTGCCGCAAGCCTTTGGACAAGGAGACCGTCAATCAAAAGCTGGAGGACATCCACCGCCACCGTCCTGTTCCCGAATGGTTGTGCTTCATTGGCGGAATGCTTGCTACGAGTGCCTTTACGCTGTTTTTCGGCGGTACGTGGCGAGACGGCCTGGTTGCGGCGATCATCGGCTTTTTCCTGACGCTGATCGAACGCCACGGTAAGCCCGTCATCAACGCCATGGCAGCGACCTTTATCAATTCTCTGTTGGCGGGTCTTTTGGCCATTCTCTCGGTGCGTATCGGTCTCGGTCAACATGAGGATCTCATCATCATCGGTACCATTATGCTGGAGATCCCGGGAATATCCTTTGGTAATGCCTTGCGGGATATGCTTTTTGGAGATACGCTGGCAGGCGTATTGCGGTTCATTCAGGCGATTCTGCAATCCCTCGTCATGGCGGCCGGTTATCTTTGTGCCATGCTCTTTCTGGGACAGGCGCTGGGGGTGTGAGTCATGAGTACAACGGTTGTCATTGTTAAACTTATCACCGCCGTATTGGGTTCGGTCGGATTTGCGATCCTGTTTTATTTGCAGCCGCAAAAGCTTCCTTTGGCAGCAGTGGGAGGTCTTCTGACCTGCGGTGTTTATCTTGGTATGCAGACGCTGCTCGGAGGGGAACTGTTGCCCAACCTTGCGGCGACCTTTGTCGGCACGATCTTTTCGGAAATTATGGCACGCTTGACCAAAGCTCCCGTGCCCGTCTATCTTTTGCCGTGCCTCATTCCCTTGGTTCCCGGAGGAATGCTGTATAAGACCATGAACCACTTTATCCAAGGCTCTTACGGGGCGGCGGGAAGCTGCGGCCTCACGGCATTGGCCGTGGCTGTCGGTATCGCGGGCGGCATCATGGCGGCATCAGTCTGCGGTATGCTGTACGGACAGGCGGTTGGGTATATCAAAAAGAAACGTGCCTCTTCGGGCTTTCATAAATGAAAAACGGCAATGATCCGGAGGGAACGAAATTGACAGAAACAGCGACATTTTTGTGTAAAATATACAAATGTTTTCTCTAAACTTTGGGGAAATAAACTCTTTCTTTTTTGATGTTTTTTTGGTATAATATTTGCGTATGAATAGGCTCAGCCGGCCTTGCAAGTATAATTTTAAGTGAATATATTATAGGAGGAAACATCCCATGGCAAGCGTATCCCTTCGACACATTTACAAGAAGTACCCCGGCGGCGTAACTGCCGTATCTGACTTCAACCTGGAGATCAAGGACAAGGAATTCCTGGTTCTGGTCGGTCCTTCCGGTTGCGGTAAAACCACCACTCTGCGTATGATCGCAGGTCTGGAAGAGATCTCCGAAGGCGAGCTCTTCATCGGTGACCAGCTCGTCAACGACGTAGCTCCTAAGGATCGTAAAATTGCGATGGTGTTCCAGAACTACGCTCTGTATCCTCACATGACCGTGTTTGAGAATATGGCATTCGGTCTGAAGCTCAACAAGACCCCCAAGGAAGAAATCAAGCGCCGCGTAGAAGAGGCTGCCCGCATCCTGGATATCACCCACCTGCTCGACAGAAAGCCCAAGGCTCTGTCCGGTGGTCAGAAGCAGCGTGTAGCACTGGGTCGTGCTATCGTTCGTAATCCCAAGGTATTCCTTCTCGACGAGCCTCTGTCCAACCTGGACGCTAAGCTCCGTGCTGCCATGAGAACCGAGCTGACCAAGCTCCACAACCGCGTTGGTACCACCTTCATCTACGTTACCCACGACCAGGTCGAGGCTATGACCATGGCAACCCGTATCGTCGTTATGAAGGACGGTCTCATTCAGCAGGTTGATACTCCTCAGAACCTGTACGATACGCCTTGCAACCTGTTCGTTGCAGGCTTCATCGGTACTCCTCAGATGAACTTCATCAACGGTACGCTCGAGAAGAAGGGTGAGGATCTGTACTTCAACTTCGAGAAGTGCTCCGTTAAGCTCCCCGCCGAGAAGGCAAACACCCCCGAGCTTGCTCCTTACATCGGTCAGGAAGTTATCGCAGGTCTGCGTCCCGAGTGTATCCACGATCAGCCCGCACAGGTTGAGAACTTCCCCGACAGCACCATCGAAGCTTTCGTTGACGTCACCGAGCTTATGGGTGCTGAGATCTACCTGTACCTGAACGTCGGTAAGTCCGAAGAGGGCGACGGCAAGATCAAGATCGTCAATGACGGTACCAACCTGATCGCCCGCGTTTCCTCTCGCTCTACCTCCCGTGCAGGCGACACCATCAAGGTCGCATTCGACACCAGCCGTATCCACATCTTCGACAAGGATACCGAGCGTTGCATTTGCCACTGATTCTTACATTTTCGCTCCCCTGCTTTGGCAGGGGAGCTTTTTTATGAAAAAGGGTGTCTCGCTTGGAGAGACACCCTTTGTATTAACTAATGGTTGAAGAAAAACAGGAATCATAGGAAAATCGCTCCATTGACAGAACGCCCCCTGCATGGTATAATCAAGACGTGGCCACAGCAATACGAAAGGAGATTATCCTATGAATCTGAATAAAAACATATCTGCGCTTCGAACCGAACGGGGCATGACGCAGGAAAAACTGGCAGAGCTGGTGGGCGTTTCCACGGCGGCTGTGTCCAAATGGGAGTGCGGCAATTCGTACCCCGATATTACCCTTCTCCCTAAACTGGCCGAAATCTTTGACGTGTCCCTGGACTACCTGTTCGGATATTGCAGGGCGGAGGAAAGGACCATCCCCGAGACGGTGGATGAGGCAAACCGATTGGGAAAGGACGGTAAACGTGAGGACGCAATCACTCTGCTTCGGCAAACCTTGGAGCGTTATCCCAAGAATGAAACGCTGATGTTTGAGCTTGCCCGCCACTTGTTCGTATCCGTGCGGTTCCGTGCCCCCGGCAAGCGAAAGGAGCGTATGAACGAGGCAAAAGACCTGTTTCTTTCCGTGGCCGAGCGAACAGCAAACACCAATCGCCGTGCGTGGTGCTATCAATTTCTGACCACCCTCTGTATGTCTGCGCATGATTACGAGCAGGCCGAGCAGTATAATAACCGACTTTTGACCGGACGGGGGATGTACCCCAAGGTGACTGCCGCGGTGCTGTCACTCAAGCTCAAAAGTCGGGAGGAGGCGGATCTGGCCATGCGAAATACCATGGCAGAGAGTTTGTTCGAGTATGTGTATATGGGCAACTGGTATCTGTTTTCTTTACTTGAAAACGAACGGTATCCAGAGGTTGTCACGCTGTGTGAACACGTTCTGCGGATCATCCGTGTAGGATTGGAGGAGGGTCAGACCTATCTTTTCAACGAAACATCGGAGTACGCAGAAAGCATGGCACTTGCATATGCACATATGGGGCAATATGATGCGTGTATAGAGGCATTAGAGACCGCTTGTGAGTATGCCTGTCAGTATGACGAACTTGGATGTGATTTGACGTATGACGTATACGACATGACGGGCGAAATGCACGATGTTGAGGAAAAAATATCCTCCCGCGCGAATATGGTTCGTACCCTGCTTAAAGAGCGGGAAGCCATCTACTCGCCCCTGCGGGATGACCCACGCTATCAGGCCATTCTCATCCGCTTGCAGGCTCCGTAAAACCACTGTACAGAAAACTCCCGTGAGACGTGAACTGCCCCAAATTGTACTGTCCGCACAATTTGGGGCAGTTCATTTGACAGGGGAGCTTTTCTTTTACTCCCCTCCGAAAATGCTTTTGACAATAGATCATAGTAAAGTTTCTGCCCAAAGAGTCATTAGAGGTTCCTTTTTTTGAAGGATTTTCGACATATAGAAAAGGCGTATTTTGTAACATGGGGTGAAGATTTTATGAAGAGAAATGAAAAATGCGGAAAATTGCTTGACAAAAGATGGTAGCAATGCTATAATATTGATATGTCAACCACCGATTTCCTTGTCGAAAGGTTCTTGGCTGGGGGACAAATTAAAACCCGACCGTGATCGGAAAGAAAAGGTGTATTATGTCAGAAATCAGAGAAAAACTTATTGACAACATGACGGAGAATTTACCCGTACTCCGCAAAAAGCTCAGACTCTCTCAGGAGGGATTGGCAAAAATCATTGGTACCAGCCGCTATACTGTGATGCTGATTGAAACCAAGAAGAGACGCATGACTTGGAATACATTCCTGTCCTTGATCCTTCTGTTCGATAAGAATCAGGATACGTCTGTTTTACTTCGTGTGCTTGGCATTTACACCGATCAGCTGGATGCATATTTCCGCCAGGAGCCCGGCGTTGAAATTTAATGGAATCATAGCGAAAAGACCGCTCGTTGAGCGGTCTTTTCATGTTTGAACGGAGCGCAGGGAGGCGAGGCACCGTGAGACACGCTCACGTACTACATCGGATGCGGGGGATAACGGCAGGCGCACCTCGTTTTGACAGTAACCAAGGCAGGCCATGGCGTATTTGACGGGAATGGGATTGACCTCGCAAAAAAGTGCGTCGCACAAAGGCAAAAGGCTTTTTTGTATTTGATCTGCCGCAGCGTGATCTCCCGATTCCCACAGACGGCACAGACGAACCATGAGCTCCGGGAAAATATTGGACGCCACTGAGATGACACCAAGCCCTCCGAGCGCCATGATGGGGGTGACCATGTCGTCGTTGCCCGAGTACAAAGGCAGGGAAGCACGACAGGCGGCGGATACGCGCGCTGTAAATCCAATGTTGCCTGTGGCATCCTTAAATCCGGCGATGCGCGGATGTTCCGACAGCTTATGACAAGTTTCGGTTGTCATGATGCATCCTGTACGTGCGGGGACATGATAGAGAATAACGGGGATGGAGACGGCATTGGCGATGGATGTAAAATGAGAGATCAGGCCTTCCTGCGAGGCCTTGTTATAGTATGGCGTGACTACCAAAAGCCCGTCACAACCTGTGCTTTCCGCCATACGGGACAGCTCGATAGCGCGGGCTGTGTTATTGCTGCCCGTGCCTGCGATGACAGGAATCTTTTTACCCGAGGCTCTAACTGCGCGGACGGCGCAGGTATACAGATCGTGCTTTTCACGGTCTGTCAGGGTGGAGGATTCCCCTGTTGTTCCCGTGACCACGAGCGCGTTCACGTCTGCGCTCAGTTGGTGCTGCAAAATGCGCTCAAAAGCAGGAAAATCTACTTTCCCGTCCTTGAACGGGGTGATGAGGGCTGTGGCACAGCCGCTGAAAAGGGGGGGAGATGAAGGATTCATGGGGACTCCTTTCTGATATTTTGATATGGTGGGGAGGTAAATCGTTGTTTATCGGGGTAAACCCCATACCTCTCGGGTGTCGGATGACCGATGGGGGTTCTGGGGGCGAAGCCCCCAGAACCTATGAAAACGGCCGGCGGTTTCGGGGGCGGCCTTGAGCGCCCTGAATCAAATAAAAATTGTTTTGCGGAGC
>JAGASP010000114.1 GCA_017621695.1 Clostridia bacterium | reverse complement strand
CGTAAATACCGCAGGAGAGACAAAAGGCGGTGGCGTGCTGAGATTTGTGCACCGAGTGGGTATCCTTGCCGCAACCGTCGAAGAATCCACCGTCGGCGGGATCATATAAACGGGAGATCATGGCCTGTCTGATGGATCGGGCAAGGGTGGCATAGCTGTGGGCTTTGTCGGCATCTCCAAGCGCCGTGAAAATCTGAGAAAACGTCTGATATGTGAAAACGTTCAAGGCATTGAACACGGTATTGTAAGGCGCGTCCATATCGTAGCCGTCACGCTCCGTCTGAGGCCAGTCCACCAGAACTGCGTTCATTTGAGAGGATCGGGTGCAGGGAGACGCGATCAGCCCGACGTCACGGTGCAGGTAATCCGTCAATGTCATCCTCTCCAAAACAGGGGCAAATTCGGCAAGGAAGGAGATGTCTCCCGTGGTCATGTAATCCTCCCACGCGGAAATGATGACGAACAAAGGATATTCGGCGGGCCAGGTACGGTGGGTGCAGAGATAGCGGGTGGTATAGCGTCCCACCGACAAGTCCCCACCGCAGGCGTAAGCGGCCTTCAGGTTGATGAGGAGATCTCCCTCGTATGCGGTGCGCTCGCGGGATTGGGAATCCACGTACAGATCCTGGGTCGTGACCTTCACGGTATGCTTGACCAGCTTCCAGATGCGGGAGAGCAGGGAATGGTCGCAGGTCAGGGCGGCTTGGCTGTCATCAAAGGCGGCGTGGAATGCAAGACCACGCGCCATATCGGGGGTGATGCGGACAGGGGAATTGGTGATCTCGACATAACGATAGGTCATGAGAGACAGCGTGGACAGGGGATGTCCCTCGGGAGAAAGCTTCCAATGCTCGCAGTAATGGTTGCCTGTTCGCATGGGGGAAAGGACGTGCCCAGCGGGTGTCAGCTCTTCGCCGTAAACCAGCGTGATCTCGTCGGGGGAGCAAGGAGGCAACGTCAACGAGAAGCCGCCCACGATCTCCCTGCCCAGATCGATCAGGTAAGTACCCGTGTCGGTCACGGTCACCGAAACGCTTTCGGAGGGATAGACTTTTACATTGGCCGTGGTTGAGGGCAGAAGGCGGTAGGTTTCTCTCAAGTTGGATGAGACGGTGGCGCGCTCCCAGGAAGACGCATCATAATCGGCATCCGCAAAGCCGTGTGGATAGCGTGTGCCGTCCATGTTACAGGCGTAGGCCTTGAAATAATGTGTACCAATGGAATGGTCGGGGCGGAAGATCTGATTTCCGGGCAACGCTTGCCAGTTTTCGGGCTCGTCGGTGCCGCAGATGACGGTGGGAGTACCGTCCCGACTGTAAAGCGTCAGACGGCAGAAAAAGGACTTTTCAAAAGACGTATAGCAGTTGGCAGCCAGGCAGTTGTCCCCGACGCGCAACAGCTCGGTCACGTCGAAGCTTTGAAAATAGAGGATCTCGCGTCCGTTTGCATCCGTGTCGGTGCGTGAAGGGCCGAGACCCACGCTCTGACCGTTGATGTATGCATGGTATACATACTGTCTGGCCGGCTCGGGAGAGGCCGCTGTGACGGTCAGAATCGCACGGAACATTTCTTTCATTTGCTCTTCCGAGAGGGTAAACTCTTGGCGCAAAAATGCAAAATCGTCATCCTTCGCCCATAGTCCGCGTGCCTCTTCGACAAAGGGCGCCGTTACAAAAAACGCGGGTGCGGAGAAGGGAGATTGCAGGGACGGGCTGCTTTTGTCGGTGGTGTAGCGGAGTGCTACCTGCCACGAATACAGGCGATCCGGAAGAAGCTGATCCGTCAATCCCGCAGGGATCACGGCGGTGTTGCAGCTGTCCTGCACCCAGTCCGAGTCATATACGGTGTCCCCCGTGTCACCGAGACGGACGGTCAGACGGTAGGCTGTTTGATATCCGCCAACAGGGAAGGACCAGGAAAAGCTGAGATCCCTGATGCCGCATACGGTTTGATTGGGAGAAAGCCCCGTCTGCAGATGGGTAGGAGCGGGGAAAAAAGCAGGATGGCTCATGCGCACCTCCGATGATCGTGATGCATTAAGCATACCACGATTTGGTCGTTTTGTCAAGCGCTGCCGCTCATCAGGTAGGGAGAAATGGCAGAGAAGATCATAAAGGCCAAGGCGCGCTGACCGTTGGGGTCGCCCAAGCGCTCTGCTTCCTCGGGGTTGGACAAAAATCCGCATTCTACGAGCACACAGGGGGAGGTGATATTGTCAAGCAGGTAAATATTGCTCCCTGCCGCCTTGATCTTACGGTGATTTTCAGGCTGGAGCTGCAGCGCGTGGGTTTGGATGTCGGCGGCGATGGATTGCGACAGGGGATCCTTGATACCGTACCACACCTGCGTGCCGCTGTATTGCGGATCGGGAAAGGCGTTCATGTGGATGCTCACAAACAGGCAGTCATCGTACGCATCGGCAATGGTTTTGCGCGCGGCAAGGTCCAGGACCTTTTTGCGACCTTGATAATCCACGTTTCTGTCGTATAGCAGAATATCCTCGTCGCGGGTCAGAATGACGGAAATCCCGTTCATTTCCAAAAGGTCGCGCAGAGCGAAGGCAACCGAAAGGTTAGCGTCTTTTTCATAAATGCCGCTTTCGCTGACGGCACCGCTGTCCTCGCCGCCGTGGCCTGCATCGATGACCACGCAGGGGAGCTTTCTTTTGACGGTACCCTCGGCGGCGGCGGGCAGGGAGTCGGTGGATAGTCCTGTCAGTACAACTGCGCCGACGAGGAGAAAGAGGGCAAAGACAGTCAGAATGAGGGGAAGGGAGAAGGGTGTTCTTTTTGACATGGTGGTGTGCCTTTCGTGGGAGTGTAAATTGTTGTTTAGCGGAGGATTAACGAAAACCCGTAGGGGAGGCCCTGTGTGGCCTCCCGCAAAAAGAATGATGCCCACATGGGTTTTTATTGATGTTGGGATGGCGGGCGACCACATAGGGTCGCCCCTACGGCCATGTTGGTCATACGCCCATAAACAACAATTTACAAGACTAACATCTTTTCGGGTGCTACACTTCCGACACGGAGAGTGTCACGCGATGTTGGCCGCCGCACTGCGGCAAACAACAATTTACCTTATAAAACAGTATGCCCCGCTGTGGCGCTTCATGCAACCACAGCGGGGCATTTCTTTAAATTTAAGATCTTTTCAGCACCATTCCGCAAGAAGATATTGACATTTTCTCGGTTCTGTGATAGAATGGATGTGCCAAACAAACCGAATACAGAACCATGGGTATACAAGGGATAACTATACCTTTTTGACTTATTTCTTAGCCTGAATTTGATAAAATGCAAATTCCACGGCTGGGATGTAAGTGTTTTTCGTATACTCATTCTGTTGCACGGTTTGTTTGGCGACGACCGGAGTTTGCGTTTTTAGTGCGTTGACTTTCGGGTCGGCGCACTTTTTATTTTGGGAGGAAAGAAAAATGAAGAGATGTTCGAAGTGTGGCAAACCGTTAACAGAATTTGAAATTAAGTTTCATAGGAACGCAAGTTCTGGAAGCGATCTGTCTTCTCAATGCTGGAACTGTATTCGGGGCGATGAGCTTTTTGGACGATATAAAAATCTCTCATTGCAAATCAAAGCATGCCTAGTAGGTTTTTTTGTTCTTGCATTTGCACTGCTTCTTGAGAATAGTGTAGGAGATTTGAACGATATGGCAGATATAATTTTAATAATTCTTAGTGGAATAATACCCACTATAGCAATCCTGTTTTTTAAACCGACGCATAGCGATACTAGAGATCCATCCGAACAACATTATTCATATGATTACAGCGAGTCAAGTTATTATGAAGGCCATTTGGAGGATAGTGGGACACTTGTTATAGAAAAAAAAACGACAACCGATTCAACTACAACAAACAATTGGAAAAAACAAGGAATTGGATCTCTTTTACTTAAACTGCTATTAGGTTATTTATTGACTCCAAGCTTTGTATTTTGGGGAGTCCCATACATTATTTATGCGATTTATGCAACAACAATTATTAATTCTAAGCTCCCGGCAAATCTTAGGCGCGCTTTTATTAAAACTCAGAAAGAATATATTAAAGTACCCATAGATTTTAATAAAAAAGTTTCCTTTTTGAAGAAAAGAGAGTCTTGTTTGAAGGCTCAACAAAAAAAGACGAGGGAAAACCCTCTGTTAGATGCAAATAATAATAATTCCGCTGCACCCTCAAATCCTCCCTATGTATTTTTCAAGGATAAAGATGATTCGTACATGATCATCGATTATCACTATAGTTATAGTGGGTATGGCGTTTGCTTTTTGTTGGTTCAAAGGGGCAGAGGAATCATAAAACCTCAAATGTATATTGGCAATAGTTATGTGCTTTTGGATGAAAACGATAATTGGAAATCCATCTGGAAACGCGAAGGATCATCAGAAGAAGTAATTGCGAACACAGATAGCTATATAAGCATATTCCGTAATGCTTCATACCGATAATGCGGTATGTTATCATAAAATATGCCCCTGTCGTATTTCGGCAGGGGCATATTTTATGCATGGTTTGCAGATTTACTTCACCTCAATGATGGACTCATCCCACATAGCGGGAGCCTCGTAGCCCATGAGGTTGACCATGGTAGCGGCCACGTTGGACAGCCCGAACTGACCGTTATCAGCCTTGACGGTGTAGCTGTTCTTTGCGTCGGTGTTGTCGTACACGATGCAGGGAACGGGATTGAGGGTGTGGCTGGTCTTGGCCTTGAACTTGCCGTCCTTGCCTGCCTTGGGCATACCCTTCTTGTCGCACTCGTACATCTCGTCGGCGTTACCGTGGTCGGCGGTGATGAGGGCCACGCCGCCCAGCTTGTCAACGACGGCCAGGATGCGGGCCAGCTGGAGATCCAGGGCCTCCATGGAGCAGCGGGTAGCCAGCAGGGAGCCGGTGTGACCCACCATGTCGCCGTTGGGGAAGTTGACGCGGTAGTAGGTGTACTCGCCTGCCTCCAGAGCTTCAATGAGCTTGTCGGTGATCTCGGCGCACTTCATCCAGGGTCTCTGCTCGAAGGGAACCACGTCGGAGGGAACCTCCACGTAGGTCTCCAGCTCGTCGGAGAACTTGCCCGACTTGTTGCCGTTCCAGAAATAGGTGACGTGACCGTACTTCTGGGTCTCGGAGATGGCGTACTGCTTCACACCCGTGTTCGCCAGATACTCACCCATGGTGTTGGTGATCTCGGGGGGATTGACCAGATAGCGGTGAGGAATGTGGAGGTCGCCGTCGTACTCCAGCATACCGGCGTACAGCACAGCGGGCACGCGGACGCGGTCGAACTTGTCGAACTCACCTGCGGCGGCGTCAAAGGTCTTGGAGATCTCGATGGCGCGGTCGCCGCGGAAGTTGTAGAAGATCACCGAGTCACCGTCGTTGATGGTGCCCACGGGCTCGCCGTCCTTGGCGATGACGAAGGGAGGCAGATCCTGGTCGATGACGCCCAGCTCTGCGCGGTAGGTCTCCACGGCCTCGGCGGCGGAGGCAAACTGACGACCGTTACCCAGCACGTGGGTGTTCCAGCCACGCTCCACCATAGACCAGTCGGCCTCGTAGCGGTCCATAGTCACCTTCATACGGCCGCCGCCCGAAGCGATGGCGATGTCGAAGGACTCGTCGCGGAGATCGGCAATGAATGCCTCAAAGGGATTGATATACTCCAGAGCGGAGGTCTCGCCCACGTCGCGGCCGTCAATGAGAATGTGGATGCGGACACGGGAAACGCCCTCCTTCTTGGCCTGCACCAGCATGGCCTTGAGGTGATCGATGTGGGAGTGGACGTTACCGTCGGAGAACAGACCCAGGAAATGAAGAGTGGAGTTGTTGTCCTTGACCCCGCCGATGAGGGTCTGCCAGGTCTCGGAGGCGAACATCTTGCCCGACTCGATGGACTGGGTGACGAGCTTTGCACCTTGGGCAAAGACCTGTCCTGCGCCGAGTGCGTTGTGGCCCACCTCGGAGTTACCCATATCGTCGTCGGAGGGAAGACCGACGGCGGTGCCATGAGCCTTCAGAGTGACCATGGGGTACTCCTTCATGATGCGGTCGAGGGTGGGGGTGTAGGCGAGGGAAACGGCGTTGCCGGCGGTGTCGGGAGCCAGACCTACGCCATCCATGACGATGGTCAGGACGGGACCCTTGACGCCATCAAAGCCTGCGAGCTTGTTGAGCTTGTTCATAGTTAAAAATCCTTTCTTTATAGGAATGAATCACAATCCTTTATATTATATCCCCTTTTGAAAGAAATTTCAAGAGGTTTTGGAAAATTTTGATAAAGGAGAGTATAAATTGTTGTTTAGCGGCAGTGCCCGCGGCCAATATCGCGTGACACCCTCCGTGTCAAAAGTGTATCACCCGATGGGCAGTATTACGGTAAATTGTTGTTTACTTGCTTCTCAACTTTTCTCTCCACGGCGAGAGAAAAGTTGCAAAAGAGCGCCGCTCAGGGCAGAACCTACGGTTCTCCCCAAGACCCCAACTCCCTCGTGACGCACGCCGCTCCCCGATAGGGAGTGGAGCGGCTATCGCGTGTTTTTTGTCAGCCAACGCCGACGGCCCGCCCCTGCGGCGGAGCGCCTTGGGGCTCATCAAAAAGCCGTTTGAAAATCTCTTGTTGGTCAAACCGTAATCTTGTACGAGCCGCGTCCGTGAACCCACAGTTCTGACAGCGAACGGAAACGGGATACTGATTTTTTACAAAAAACGATAACGCTGACGAGAGTTTTTTGCAGAAACGCAGTTTTTTGCCGTACAAAAGCTTATCTCGAAAGGTCAGAGCGATAGCTTCAATATTTGAAGAAATATTTGGTTCTGTCAGACCAACTTCCCACCTGTCAACCGGCGCGGTATGAGCCCCAAGGCGCTCTGCCGCAGGGGTGGGCTGTCGGCGTTGGCTGACACATGACACGCTGTTGCAGTCCCCCTCCCATATCGGGGGACTGCGAGCGTCACGAGGGAGTTGGGGTCTTGGGGAGAACCGTAGGTTCTGCCCTGAGCGGCGATTCTTTGCAACTTTCTTTCGACGAGGAAAGAAAGTTGATAGGACGATAAACAACAATTTACCGTTGTACTGCCCATCGTGTGATGCATCCTTGCCTTGGAGAAAGTCACGCGATATTGGCCGCCGCACTGCGGCAAACAACAATTTACACTCCCCTTGACAAATTTTTCGAAAAATGATAAACTATACCTAATGACATTTCGGAGGAAATCATGAAAAAAATATTGCTCTGCCTATCCCTTATTCTGATTTTGCTTCTGATCGCCTGTAACGGCGAGGAAACTCCGCTTGCGGATACCCATAGCACCGATGCCACCGCTGAGAAGCCTCTGTCATCCGATGCGGAGACCAATGCTGAAACCGAACCCGACACCCATAACACCGATGCTGCCGTGACGGAGACTCTTTCCGCCGATACGGAGCCCGATGCACCCGTGACGGAGACCGAAACCGAACCTGAAACTGAATCCGAAAGCGAGGCTGTGCCTGTGAAGACATTCCAAAATCCCATCGCTGACCACGCCGCCGCGGATCCCTGTATCGTCTACCGCGATGGCTACTATTACGGTATCTTTACGGAAGCTGTGGGAATCTCCCTGTATCGAAGCACCACGCTTGAAAATATTTTCCGTGGGGAAAAGATCGGCGTTTTCAATCTGTGCGAGGAAGTACAGGGCAATATATGGGCTCCCGAGCTGTTCTATAATCCTTCTACAGACCGCTGGTATATCTACGCCTGCGGCTCTAAGAGCGGTTGGGATTTCTTTACCATACGGATGTTCTGTCTGGAATCCAAGACCAATGATCCCTTCGGAGAGTACGTGTTCAAGGGCTATACAGACCCCGATGTTCTGGCTATCGACCAGACCATGTTCTATGATGAAGTCAGCGGCAACCTCTATACCGCTTACTCCGAGTTTACCGACGCAGGGCAGGTCATTATGGTGGCTTTGATGGAAAACCCTTGGACTATCTCTGACAAGCGTATCCGTGTGTCCTATCCCCGCCACGCATGGGAAAAGAAGGGCGAGCGGGAGGATAAGGATTCCCGCGTCAATGAAGGCCCCGTGTTCCTTTGTCACGACGGAAAGCTTTCGCTGATCTATTCCGCCAGCGGTTGCTGGTCGGAATTCTATTGCCTGGGGCTTGTGGAATTCAGGGGAAGCGACTTCTCGGTCGATGAAATGCTGAACAGGGGAAACTGGAAAAAGAATATTTCTCCTGTTTTCTCTGCCGCCAATGAGGTCTACGGTGTGGGGCACTGTTCCTTCTTTACGTCCCCTGACGGCACCGAGACATGGATCGCTTATCACGGTATGGCTACCCCGGACGCAGGGGAAGAGGGTCGCTATCCTTATGTCCAAAGGATCACCTTCGATCAAGACGGTCTTCCCATCCTCGGAGAGCCGTTGTCCAGAGACACCGAGATCGGCATTCCCTCGGGAGAGCCCATTCCCGAAACCGAGGCTGACGCGTGAGTGATCCTTGCATCCAAGCTTAAGAATCGAGTATAAAAGCCGCAGTTGCTTGATGCAACTGCGGCTTTTTTTATCGGAGCGGAGACAGTTCTCCCTCTTTCATAAGGAATACACGGTCGGCGCGGGCAGCCAGACGCTCGTCATGCGTAACAACGACGGTGGCTTGTGCTGTCCCTTCTTCCTTCTGCAGCTCGCAGAGCAGGGAAGATACACGGTCGGCACTTTCGCGATCCAGGTTTCCCGTAGGCTCGTCGGCAAACAGGATCATGGGAAAATGAATGAGTGCCCGCGCCAAGGCCACTCGTTGCTGTTGACCTCCCGATAGCTCACGTGGCAGATGATGGAGACGATCACCAAGCGACAAACGATCCACGAGATGCTTCAAACGCTCCTCATGATTGGCAATATCTCTCCCGGCCGCCGACAGCGGAAGAAGGATATTTTCCAGCGCCGTCAGATAGGGGACAAGGCGGTGATCCTGAAAAACGATGCCCATGTGTTTGCCGCGAAAGCGGCACAGTTCATTGGGTTTCATCTGAAAAAGAGATTTTCCCAAAAGCGTCACGCTTCCCGATGCGGGAGTATCCAGTCCTGCACACAGGTGAAGTAATGTGCTTTTTCCCGATCCGGATTCTCCCATGATGGCGACGAATTCTCCTTTGTTGACCGAAAAGGAAACGCGGTTGACGGCGGTGATGACGTGATCTGGAAGCTTATACTGTTTGATGAGTTCGTTGCAGGAAAAAACAGTCATGATGGCGAAGCTCCTTTCTTTCGTGTGTAAGAATGTCCCCCGGCGACTGCGCGGGCATATATCGGAGAGAGCAATGATGTGCCCATGGCAGACAGTAAGATCAGGGAGAGCATCAAAATAAATGCGGTGATCGAAAAGCTCTCAGGCTTGAGAGGGACGTGGAATTTTCCGCAAAACAGCTTGAGGAAGAGCACGAAAATGGGGCAGAAAAGGGTGTACAATCCACAAGCGAGAAGGGAAGCCCAAATCCCTTCTCCCAGCGACAGGGCAAGCGACGTTTTGTAATGGATCCCTGCTACGACGTAGGCCGAGCGCTCTTTTTCACGCCGAAGCTCCAGCGCGTGCGCGGAGGAGAGTGGGAGAAGGATCAAAAGCAGGCACAGTGGAAATAGCATAGCACGCAGCATGACGGGATAGCGTTGACTGCCTGTGGCGCGGCTTTTCAGTACGGCGTGATGCGTGTCGAGGGCAACGGAACTGTCGAGCCGCTGCGTTAAGACCTCGGACAGCTCTGCCAACGCTTCCAGCGAGCTGTGGCTGCTGACATAAATTCCAAGACCCGAAACGACACCCTCCCTTCCGCAGATTTGGCAGAAGGTCTCCTCGGAAACGACGAGCATCGGTGCGTTGAGAGACGTGTCGGTTTGTACGGATGTCAGGGTCAGCGGAAGATAGCTGTGCTCCAGAACAGCCAGTTGATGCGCCAGGAGATCAATACCCTGAAGATCCATCTGCGTCAGCGAGAGGTGGAGCGGAAGAGCATGGGCGATGTGTACCAAATCTGGAGATTTCAGCGCATAGGGATGATCCTCCGGCAGGACGAGTATAGCTTCCTTTGCTGACAAGCCGGGAGATAATCCCACCTCGCGTTCGGTCGTCAGGGCGAAATGATTGACGGCCATATCACCTTGCAGGATGTTGGCGTACTCGCGCTTCTCTTTGGGGTCTCCCTGAAAAACCAGCATACTGTCCAGCTCAGATAGGGTAAGAATAGAATCCGCAAGACGGTCATTGGCAGGGAGATAGCTTCCCATACCGTCGATGGAGAGGGGGTATCGATCCCTTGCCGCAAGGCTGTTTTCGATGAAAGAAAGCAAGAGCACTTGACGGTTGCCCTTTTGAAAGGAGGTGACCACACGGCTTTCCGTGAGGCCGTACTTTTTTTCGGGAGCATTCAGGGAGACTTCAGCTTGCTCCATAGCCTCGAGAAATGCAGGGGGGAGCTCGGCTGTGAGCAGAATGGTCGTCCCGGGGGCGTATATGCTGTTGTCATCCGACGTGAGAACTGCGGCTTCTTTGTCTATAAAATACAGGGCATTATCCATGCAACCGCTTGCTTTTAATTGCATGGCTGACAGCTCGGTATCCAATGAGGAGAAGCTGACGCGATCTCCGCGGACAAATATTACGCAAGGGGCGCTTAAGCCTTGACAAAAGGATCTACCCGCCACGGGATATTGTATGGCGATGGGGGCGTCTCCTTTTTCTTTGTCAAGCACGGTTTCCATGCGTATATCCATGGCATTGACCGCAGGAGATGAGGATGCATAATCCCCCTTTTCTCCGAGATAAATCCCCGTATATTGGAACGTATCATTGATGAAATATGTATCGGTGGGAAGCGAGGCCTTGTTTCCGTCCGTTTCTTTTTTGGATGTGTACGGCCTTTTGACGGGACGATTGGGGGAGATCGCCGTGATATAGGCGAGGTCTCCATACGCTTGCTTCATGCTTTCGGGAAGCAACAGGTAGCAGGTGTTTTCTGCCAGCCTGAACAATTCTGCGTCGGCTTCGCTCACGGGCGCGGGGATGGTTTGTGGAATACCGCTTACCTCGGCGTAGTCGTCAGGGCTGAGGAAGAGATAATCCTCAAAGATGCGTGGGCATACGGGTTCGATTTCCGGGAAATTGAATGTTTGGATCGTGTAGACCCAGCCGATGGGAATCACCTCGGTGATCTCCAAAGTGATGTGGTCACCGTAACGGTCGTAGCCCTCTGTTCCGTCGGGAATGGCGATTTCCACGGTGTCTCCTATTTGAATCTCAGGTGCGCCGTTTTGCTCGGGATATACATATACCGCCTCGCCCGTTCGTAGCGTATCAAGTGTATACGCCAGATTTGTCAGACCTCTGTCTTTGTATTTTTCGGGAATGACCACGGTCTGCTCTCCAAGCTCCTTTTCCGTCACACCGTCGCCGCAAGCGATCTTGACCGTGTTTAGCGCCCACTTGTCTTCTAACGCCAAAAGATCGGGATCATCAAAGTTTTCTACCTGTCGCGGCTGTAACAGAAGATGCGTGCCAAGGCGGTCGGCGGTGTCTGCGACCTGCTTTTCGGTTTTTGCTACTGCCTCCAGGGATTCAATGGCGGGGAGATAATCGTTCTCTATTTCCTCGTAGGAAACGCCTTTTTTAAAGGAGAGACTGTAGTCGAGGGAGATGTCCTCCGTAGCGTAATTGTCGGGCAGTGTCATAGCGGTCATGGAAAACAGTATGGAGCCGATGAGGGCTACCGTGAGGGCTTGAGAAACACGGTAGGAGCTCATCCGTCCGAAGGAAAGAAGAGACAAGGCAATTCCATTCTTTTTCCTCATGCCGCGCTTGCGGGAATTATGACGGGGAGATCGGATGTATTCCGACGTATCCTGTGCACCCATGAGCTTGACGCAGCTTTCGTTGAAAAGATGTCTTGTGACTCGCTGCGCGCAAAGAAAAGAGAGGAGCACAAAGGCTAAGATCATTTCCGCGATGACAAAGAGGGGGAGACTACTCGCGGTGTTTTCGCTCCCACAAAGCAACGTTCCTATGGGAACCGCAAATATCATGGCGGGAATGGTCAGGATCCAATACTCCCGCAGGATGCTTTTTCTCAATTGCCGCGTGTCGGCACCGTAAATGACGTATAGCGCATAGACATATTTTTCGGCAGCGACCGATTCCTTGAAAACACGCTGAACCGCCGCCCATGCGATGAAAAACCATATCACCAGAAAGCAGATATGTGTCACGTAGATCTCCAGTCCGGCGTGCGCCAGCACGATGCGCACGCTCTCTCGAAAGAGTTGATTGCTGTCGGTGACTCCGTGAGCGGTGATATAGGTATCGTAATCAGCTTCCAAGGCGGTCATGGACATATGATTTTGCGCAAAAATAAAAGACAGGGAGAACAAAAGCAGCGCACAAAGAAAAAGTGTCAAAAACAGGCACAGGGAGGATAGACGCCGTCGCTTTCCAAACAACCGCGCCAATGCGGGATAGAGCTGCAGGCGGAGGTATTGTATCACGGGATTTTGGGATATCATGCCGATGCTCCTTTCTTTTTTTCTTGCTATGAATTATGACGAAGTAGATACGGAAAATATTACACCGCAAAGCGGATTTTCCTAAAACAGCCTGTATCATGCAACGCGTATGATTCCGAAAGTGTTCGCATATATGAAAGCGAATCATTCGTATATAATCGGAAGGGAATGAGTGAATATGTTGTAAATTTTTTGAAAATTTCGAAAAACCTATTGCAATTTTTATAAAAAAAGTATATGATATAGGTATATGATTTTGTGTAAGCGCAAACGCTCGGCTGCCTTGGACGGTGATCGGCGTGAAGCAGAAAACGGGAGGAAATTAAAATGACCTTTGAACATGACAATACTTATGAGTCCGGTGTAAATATTAAAGTCATCGGTGTCGGCGGCGGCGGAAACAACGCAGTCAACCGTATGATCGCATCCAATATCAAAGGCGTGGAGTTTGTAGCCATCAACACCGACAGACAGGCGCTGAATCGCTCCAACGCATCCATCCGTCTGGTCATCGGTGAAAAGCTCACCAATGGCTTCGGCGCAGGTGCCAATCCCCAGATCGGTGCAAGAGCTGCTGAGGAATCCGTAGAAGAGATCAAGGGCATCCTGCAGGGTACCGACATGGTGTTCATCACCGCAGGTATGGGCGGCGGCACCGGTACCGGTGCGGCTCCTGTCGTAGCACGTATCGCCCGCGAGATGGGCATTCTGACCATCGGTATCGTGACCAAGCCCTTTGAGTTCGAGCAGAAGCGCCGTATGGATCAGGCTGTTGCAGGTATTGCCGAGCTCAGCCAGTATGTTGACTCTCTGGTGGTCATCCCCAACGATCGCCTCAAGCAGGTGAGCGATACCCGCATCACCCTGATGAATGCCTTCGAAGTGGCTGACAGCGTGCTGTCCCGCGGTACCAAGAGCATCTCTGACCTCATCAGCGTGGATGCCTTTATCAACCTCGACTTTGCAGACGTTTCCTCTATCATGAAGGACGCAGGCTATGCACACATGGGTGTTGGCGTTGCTACCGGTAAGGACAAGGCTGAAGAGGCTGCCCGTGCCGCTATTTCCAGCCCCCTGCTCGAGTCCTCTATTTCGGGTGCCAACGGCCTGCTCATCTCCATCACCGTCTCTCCCGACGTTGGACTGGAGGATGTCACCGTGGCTTCCAGCATGATCGCAGGCGAAGCAGATCCCGCTGCGAACGTCATCTGGGGTGTCAACTTTGATACCGAGCTGGAGGACGAGATGCGCATTACCATCATCGCGACCGGTTTTAACAAGAAGAGCAACGATCCAGCAGGCAACGTGGCTCCCGTGGAAGCACCTGTGGAGAAGCCCGTAGAGAGAGTGGTCCGCAAGGCTCCCGCTCCTGTCAAGCCTGCTCGCCCTGCAGAGGCTCCTGTACAAAAGGCAGAGCCTGTAAAGGCAAAGCGTACACCCGTCAACGACGAGTTGGATCAGCTTTTGGAGGAGTTCCAGACCGACGCTCCTTATAAGAGATCCTAAGTATCGTTCATACATATGTAGAAGCGGAGAAGGCCATCGTGCCTTCTCCGCTTTTGTGAATATTCCAACGTGAAAATGTGAAAATATTTTGAAAAAATCATAAAAAGGGGATTGACAAAAACAAGATCTTGCTGTATAATAATGCTATTATAGGTGCAGAAGTGCACGAAAGGATAGAGGTATACTATGTACACAGACAAGACTTTGGTCTGCAAGGACTGCGGACAGGAATTCGTATTCTCCGCCGGTGAGCAGGAGTTTTACGCAGAGAAGGGCTTTGAGCATGAGCCCCAGAGATGCCGTGATTGCCGTGCTAAGTTCAAGGCAAGCCGCGGTGAAGGTGGCGCTCGCCAGATGTTTGACGCAACCTGCGCAAACTGTGGCAATCCCTGCAAGGTTCCCTTCGAGCCCCACAACGATCGTCCTGTATACTGCAGCGAGTGCTTCCGCAACAGATCCGCTCAGTAAGCTTTCCCTGTGAGGCTTACGGCCTGTTTGGACACAAGCAGACTTTAGCAGATATACTTTGACAGACAAAAAACGGCACGGATCATCCGTGCCGTTTTTTTGTTTAAAAGCGGCCCTTAACGGTTGTCACCGTAGACAGGAGAGCCCAATGAGGATTCGATGCGCAAGAGGCGGTTGTATTTGGCGCATCGCTCGGTGCGGCAGGGCGCACCCGATTTGATGAGCTTTGCCCCCGTGGCAACGGCGAGATCCGCAATGGTCGTGTCCTCGGTCTCGCCGGAACGATGGGAAAGAATAAAATCATAGCCCGCTTCCTTGGCAATACGGATGACATCCAGCGTCTCCGAGAGCGTGCCGATCTGATTGGGCTTGATGAGAATGGTATTGCCGGCCATACGCGAGATTCCCTCGCGCAGACGGGTGCTGTTGGTTACAAACAGATCGTCACCCACGAGGAGGAGTTTTTCCCCCAACGTATCTGTCAACTGCCTCCAGCCTTCCCAGTCCTCCTCCGCAAGGCCGTCTTCGATGGAATAAAGCGGGTATTTTTCCGAAAGCCTTTCCCAGTATCCAATGAGCTCCGTGCGCGTCATTGTGCGATTGCTTTTGGGCAGAAGATAGGCGGCGGTATCTTTGCCTTTTTGCCATTCGGATGCTGCTGCGTCCAACGAGATCTTGACGTGCTCGGTGTCATACCCCGCTGTTTTGATGGCGTGGATCAGATATTTGATCGCGGCTTCGTCCGAGGGGAGATTGGGGGCGTATCCCCCCTCGTCTCCGACCCCTGTGGAAAGTCCGTCTTTTTTCAGAAGCCCACCCAAGGTGTGATAGATCTCGCTTCCCCAGCGGATCGCTTCCGCAAAGGAGGGGGCTCCCGTTGGCAGGATCATAAATTCCTGGATCTCAACGTTGTTGGATGCGTGTGCACCGCCGTTGAGCAGGTTCATCATGGGAATGGGGAGCCGATGCTGGCCCACGCCGCCCAGATAGCGGTAAAGCGGGATGCGATACCAGTTGGCGGCGGCACGTGCCGTGGCCAGAGAGACGGCCAGCATGGCGTTAGCCCCCAGCTTCTTTTTGTTTTCGGTGCCGTCCAGGTGGCGGAGCACCTTGTCAAGCTCCTCCTGCTCCGAGGCATACATACCTGAGATGGCAGGACAGATCACGTCGCTGACATTGCGGACAGCATCCTGCACTCCCTTGCCTCCATAGCGGGAGGAGTCGCCGTCACGGAGCTCGTGTGCCTCATATTTACCCGTGGAAGCCCCGGAAGGGACGCTGGCAACGCCCACCGAGCCGTCACAAAGCACCACCGTTGCTTCGACGGTGGGTGTGCCGCGCGAGTCCAAAATCTCGCGGGCACAGCATTTGGAAATTTGCGGTTTTGTCATATGCTTACCTGCCTTGTTTTTTTTTATTTTATTATGGCATGGTGTAAGTCATATCATACGCAAGTCTCTTTTTTTATTAACAATGCAAGCAACCCTTGACAGTTGTTTAAAATCGTGGTACAATAGAGCCAATGCATTGTGAAAAATAACGGTCACCTCCAAAAACTCTCCTCGCAGCTCGCTCGTCAATAGTTTTTTTGAGGTCCCCTAACTTTTTGCAAGCGGTTTTGCATTTTCAACGGAGGTAAAGTACAATGAAAAAAATCTTCTATCTGTTTTTATCCGTATGCATGATGCTTCTATCCTGCGCGTGCTTCCCCTGTGTTTCGGTGAGCGCCGCTGATACGAATCTCATCAAAAACGGAGACTTTTCCAGGCGCATGAACGATTGGCATACCTGGACCAGCGGTGATGCGACCTTTGAATATCAATCCAAGGGCGGTGTGAACGATAGTGGATGTATGCTCATTACGAACAAAAATCCCGTTGCGGCCAGTGTGTTCCAGTATGTGAACCTTGAAAAAGGGAAGAGCTACCTTTTGTCCATGGATGTCAGATACGAGAATGTTTCCATGGAAGGCCCCGGTGTCACGCTGGGTTCTACCATGTACGATGCGGCGGGCAATAACATCGGCGAATCCGTCGGAGCCTCGCGCTACGGATCGACAAGCGAATGGACGACCATGACCATGATTATCAAGATCGACAATGAAAACTGTGCCAATGTCAACGCAGGTCCTCGCCTGTGGTTCAGTACGGGTAAGGTGTGGGTAGATAACATTTCCTTGCGTCTGATGGATATGTCCGATGTCAAGTCTCAAACCTTTGAAATGGCTTTGTCCGATACGCCCAATAAGTTTACGACCGATGCTCTTGGCGTGGAATGGGATCCCAAGCTCCTGCTCCCTTGTAACATCGAAAAGGGCGTTACCGAGGAAGATCTTAACTTCATGAAGGAGCGCCTTGACGTATTGGGTGTACAGGCTGTTCGTATGATGATCATGCCCGAATGGTTCGAGCCTCAAAACGATAACGATGACCCTCTCTCCTTTGATGCAAACGGCTTCAAGCTGGAGAGCAACGACATCAAGACGACCCTGGCTTACCTCAAGGTCTGCCATGAGTTGGGGATCAAGGTCACCCTGACCTGGTGGGGCGCGGCGGCAGGCTCCTGGCTGGCCTTCCCCAACTGTAACGACTGGGTCTCCGCCCCCAATAACAAGGATGAGATCGCCGAGAATATCTCCTGGTTCATTCAGTACGTCAAAAACGAACTGAAGTACGATTGCATCTACAACGTGATCCTCATGAACGAGCCCAGCTACGCCTTCCACGTAGAGGGCGGTGCCGTGGATTTCCCCTACTATGTGGAGTGCTACAAGGCCATTCGCGCTCGCCTGGATGCTGATGGGCTGGAGGATATCCGTCTGGTGGGCTCGGACGATGCGCAAAGCTCGGGCTGGTATATGCAATCCTACGACGCGCTGAAGGACGTTTGCGATGCCTTCAATTCTCATACTTACCAGTGGGTCTATGACACCCCTTATCTCGACACCATGGTGCAGGAATTTGTCTCTACCCGTACCCAGTACGGTCAGGACAAGCCCTTCTTCCTGGGAGAATTCGGTGACGGCTCCAGTGTGGGCGCTTATTATGCCACATCGGTGGAAACCTACGGTCGCGGACTCTACGTGGCCGCAGGTGCTGTCAATGCCTTTAAGGCAGGTGCATCGGGTCTTTCCTATTGGGGTCTCCACGACGTTTATTACTACATCAACGATCAGGGCGGCGATAACGGCGGTCTGATGGAAACGGGTCTGATCGGCTATAAGACCGACGGTGCGTGGCGCTTCCGTCCCAGCTACTATGCTTGGGGCATGATGTGCAACTACATTCCCTTCGGCTCCGAAATTTATAACGTGACAGGGGATAACGGCAACATCATCGATACCGTCGCTGTCAAGACCCCCGAAGGGAAGTGGTCCATTTTGGCGGTCAACCGTTCGGGTGTGGAGCAAACGGTCAAGATCTCGGCAGCCGCGATCGGCGTGCCCATGAACGAATATCTCTTCTCGGAAGCAACCCTTCCTACCGACGGCAGTATGATCGCCTCCTCTGCCGTGTCTGTCCCCGCAGACGGCGTATATACGGTAACATTGCCTGCGTGGAGCTTTAAGGTGCTGTCCGATATCCACGAAGTGCCTCCTGTTGCGCCCGAAGATACCGAAACCGACAGTACGCCCGAATCCTCTCCCGCAGATGATCCCGAAGTGACCGAGCCTATCTCTGAAAACGATACGGCAGATACCTCTGAGCCTTCGGTGTCTTCCGAACCCGACGAATCTGTGTCTCAGCCTCAGGAGACGGTTTCGGGAACGGATGTGGTGTCTGCAGATGCAGAGGGCGGTTGCGCGTCTGTTGTCAGCGGTGGATTGCTTGTGTCGGGGGTGGTAGCTCTTCTCACGATCGTTCTGCGCAGAAAAAAGCGCGAGGCATGAGCTTTCGCTGACTTATAACAAAATCCTGCTATCCCCACCTCTTTTTGAGGTGGGGATTTTGTCATTTTTCGCCCTTTTCCCCAATATTTTTATCCTCCCACTTGAAAAAGCAAGGCTTTTGTGCTATAATGTAACCAATGATAAATTGGGGAGGTGTTTGTATGCGCCTGTACGGTAAAGATATATTTTTTGAGCTTCCGCCGGCATCGGTGCAGCTGACGGGGATCCTTGCGGATAAGACCCGACTTGTCACCGATGGAACGCTGAAAAAGATAGATTTTTATGCGCTTGCGGACTATTTCCGCAACACAGCCGATATGTTTGCTACAGGGGAATTCTGGGGGAAGCTCATGCGTGCGGCCTGCCTCATTTGCGGTGTTACAGAAGACCGCGAGCTTCGCAGCATCATTGACCGTGCCGCCGAGGACATGATGAGCCTGCAGACTCCGGACGGTTGCATCTCCACCTGTCCTGCTCATACCCAACCCCGCGGCTCCAACGGCTCCGACTTGTGGGAGCGCAAATACGCATTGATGGGGCTGTTGTCCTATTATGAGCTCACGGGCTCTGCGCGTGCTCTGGAGGCCGCCAGACGCTTGGTGGTCTATACCGAGGGGCAAGTAGGCCTTCCCCCAAAAACGCCGATCACCCAAACGGGGTGGGCGTTCTGCGGCATTGAATCCTCCTCCATTCTGGAGCCTGTCATGCGTGTCTATCACCTGACAGGAGAGCCTGCCGCGCTCTCCTTGGGGACGTATATCGTGCAGAGCGGTTGCTGTGCACGAGAAAATATTTTTGCGGCCATTCAGGCGGGAAAATCCCCCAAGGATATCGGCTGGAACGGTGTGGCTTCCGAAAGCATCGCCAAGGCCTACGAGATGATGTCCTGCTTTGAAGGACTTTGTGAATACTACCGTGCCACTGAGGATCCCGATGCTTTGCATACGGCCGAGCTGTTCTGGGATAAGGTCATGGAAGAGGAGATCACCCTGCTGGGATCGGGCGGTGCCGATGCGCCCTTCAATCTGGGTCCGGGCACGGGAGAACAATGGAATTACACGCGCTTTGAGCAGACCAATCCCGACATCGACCTCATGATGGAGACTTGCGTTACCGTATATTGGATGCGGCTTTGTTACCTCCTCTTGTGCCTGACAGGAAACGTCAAGTATGCCGACGAGCTGGAAAAGAGCCTCTATAATGCCATCCTCGGCGCGATCCGCCCCGACGGCGCATTCTTTGAGTATTTCCCAAGATTCAACGGCGCAAGGAATCCCAAGGTCAATTATTCCTTCAATATCAAGGGCTTTGACTTGTCCTGCTGTACCGCCAACGGCCCGACGGGCTTGGGGCTTGCCCCCTATTTTGCGGTGATGGGTACGGCTGACGGTATTGCCGTCAACCTCTACGAGACCTGCACGGTCAGGGTTCCTACCCAAGACGGTTTTGTAACACTTGAGATGGTATCGGAGTATCCCCGTGTGGGCATGGTTCGCCTCTTTGTTAAAGAAATTACGGGAGCAGCACCCGAAACCTTTGTCATCTCTCTTCGCGTTCCCGCATTCGCGGAAGATTTTACGCTCATGGATGCAAGAAATCCCGCCAATGCCGTGAAAGCAAAGTCGGGAACCTATCTTCGCCTGGCAGGGAATATCACCGAAGGAGATGCATGGCTGATCGCCTTTGATATTCCCCTGGTCAAGCACAATGCACCGCACGGCTCCAATCGCGCGGGTGACAATTATATCGCGTTTACTTACGGCTCCTTGCTGCTGGCAAGAGACAGCCGAGATGGGGTTGACCCTATGACCCCCATCTCTGACGGTGAGATCACCGATTACCGCGTGGAAGCTTCCGCATACGGCGGCTATCTTTGCATGACGGTGACAGTGGGTGGAGAACGTTTGAAACTCATCGACTATATGTCGGCGGGCAACGCATGGGATGGCGGTACGTTTGCCGCGTGGTTGCCCAAGCTTTCCTCTGAAAACTAAGAAAGGAGCCCGATACGGGCAAGTAGGATCATGAATGTCACGACGACCTCTTTTACGCCCGAAACCGTCCCATCTGTGAGTGAGGGAAGGGAGCAGACCCGTGTTCGCAGGGGCCTTCTTGGTTGCGGTACCGGATTTACCGTTGCGTTGGATGCATCGGGCAAGCTCCATTATGTGGGAGACAACCGCTGGGGGCAGCGTGATGCACTGGCTTGGCAAAATATGCTGGCCGTATATTGCGGCGCGGATTATATTCTGGGCTTGTGCCGCGACGGAGCGGTTCGCTCTGCGGGGCGAAGCCGGATGTACCATATTGACGTGGGCAGTTGGGCAAGCGTGAGTACCATTGCTTGCGGACGCCGCCATGCAGCGGCTTTGGTTGCCAACGGGCAAGTGCTTTCCACGGGAGATAACCGTTTCGGTCAATGTGCGACGAAATCCTGGCGCGACGTGGTGGACGTTTGTTGCGGAAAGAACTTTACCGCAGGCCTTCGACAGGATGGCAGCATCCTTGTCGCGGGAGGGCATAGATCACTTCGTCATGCAACCGAAGCCTTCCCCAGGGTGACGGGCTTGTTTGCTGATACCGACGGGCATCATGTGTACGGCATTACCGCCGACGGCGGACGTCTGGTTTCCACGGCACATCTGCCGAATGCCGCAAGACATTGGCGGCACTTGGTGTACGTTGCCGTCTCCGCGAAGGGGATCATTGCTGTTACCTCACAGGGTAGATTGCTGTCTACCCATCGTGCAGATGATTTCCGTTCTGACCGAATTGCAAGAGAAATGGTGTCCTGCGCGGCGGGAACGAACCATATGGTTGCGTTGTGCCGAAGCGGTGAGGTCGTTGCCGCAGGGCATAATGATTTCGGGCAATGTGCCACCGCGCGTTGGGGGAAGCTGTTTGAAAATTATGATGCATTCGTTTCGCAGCGCCAAGATGATGTTGCCCGAAAGAAACAAACCGAAACGCAATATCAGAAGAGGCTGAGTGAAGCTATGCGGGTCCAAAGACACCTGTCTTGCGGTGAACGCCTCGCAGCCTGTATTTTGGCAGACGGCCAGGTCAACGTGACCACCGGCCTTCGCCGTGTAAAGAACTGGCGGGATGTTTGCGCACTCAGCTGTGGTACGGCACATATTCTGGCCTTACATAAAGACGGAACGGTCAGTGCTGACGGCAATAACGTAGGAGGTTGCTGTCGCGTCAGCGAATGGAAGGGTGTTACGTCAATTGTGGCAGGGAAATACCATTCTCTGGGACTTTGTGAGGATGGCCGTGTGCTGTTTGCAGGCTGGAACGTGCATGGACAGGGAAACGTGTCGGAATGGAGACAGATCCGTCTTCTACGAAGTACGGACACCTATACTGTCGGTGTAGCGCACGACGGAAAGATCTATGCCTCGGGCAATCAGCTTCCGTTTGATCCTCAAGCGCTGGATGCAAACGAATGGTCGGATCTTTTGGATCTTGCCGTTTCAAAATATCATATGGTCGGTCTCCGTAAGGATGGCCGCGTGGTGGCCGCAGGTGCGGTGGATGCGCATGACGTATCGGGATGGCGCGGTGTTCGTGCCATTGCTGCAGGCGAGGGCTTTACCGTAGGTCTTTGCTATGGCGGTCGCGTATTGGCGACGGGTCAAAATCAATGGGGACAATGTGCAACCGACAAGTGGTGCAACGTGGTCTCGGTTTCCTGCGGCCGCACGTTTACGGCGGCGTTGTTGGCAGACGGTCGCGTTCTGACCGCAGGGCAGCATATGCGCGGTCAATCCCAAAAGCCGGGAAGCGAGGATGTCGGTCAAGCTGTGATGTCTTGGGAAAAAGCAGAAACCACGGGCTATGAACCCTTCCGAACCGAATGGATGTCAGACGTGATGGGGTTGGCTTGCGGACGGGAGCATTTGATGGCGGTGGACCGCTACGGTCAGGTGCTCGCCGAGGGATTGGATCTGGACGGACAGTGTACGGTCGCATCGACCTTCCTTTTGTTCCGTGACATCCGCCAGTTGGACGGGTTTGGTATTTACGCCGTGACCGACCAAGCTGTCACCCGTGAGCATACGGTGGAAACGGCGTCAAAGAAAGATAGTATTCGTCTGCCTGCGGTCACGGCGGGCTTGCGTACCACCCTCATGCTGAGCCGCAGCACAGCAAGAAATCTTGCGGGACTTGTAGGGCAGGGATTGATTCACCGTGCATATTTGACCAAAGAAGGACACTTGCATTTTGACAGCGAGGATCACCGATTTGATCTTGACAGTCACCACAGAAGCGTGTACCGCTGGGTTTCCTCCGGCTTGTACCACTGCATGGCTGTGACAGCGCAGGGGACGCTTGCAGGCTTCGGCTTGGGTGCGGATAACCGTTCTGCACTTTTATTGGAGGAGATGTCCCGTCAAGCAAAAGAGGAAAATCAGTCGGAAGATACGACATGGCAAAGTGTGGTCTGCGGAGGTGAGCATATCGTTGCTTTGCGAAGTGACGGCTGCGTTTTTGCCACAGGACAGAACCGACACGGTGAGTGTCGGACAGAAACGTGGCAATCGGTGGTCTCTATCGCTTGCGGAGAACGGCACACCGTAGCTCTTACCCAAAACGGAACAGCGCTTGCTACGGGAGATAATGAGGCAGGGCAATGTAACGTGGAAGGCTGGGGAGATCTTGTCATGGTCGCTTGCGGTACGGGCCACACGGTCGGACTCAAAAAGGACGGCACGCTGGTGGCTTGCGGTGATGACCGCATGGGTCAATGCCGTGTCAGACTTGCCAGGAACGTAATGTACGTGGCGTGCCTGCCCGAAGCAACGCTGTGCGTCAAAGAGAACGGCCGCGTGGAAATGATCGGCGGTACGGGAGAATTGCGGGAGGCTCTCTCAGAGCTTCGGCACATCGTCGCGGTTTACACCTGCGAATACCGCATCAGCGCCTTGACCGTTGACGGAAAGCTTTTGCAGATTCGGTGAAGAAATTTGCCGCCTGCTATAAAAAAAGGACGTAACGCATCACGCGTTACGTCCTTTTATGATTCGAGAAGATCAGTCCTCGCGGCGCTTGATGAGGAGGGTCGCGCCGAGAGCTGCCAGAACGGCAAGTGCAGAGGCTGCAGCTGCAGAGCATCCGGAAGCGGCTGCCGTGTCTGCGGAGGTTTGGGTTGCGGAAGCATCGGTTTCCGCAATGCTTTCACCGACCGTGTCACTTGCTTCGGGGGTGGCGGGAGTTGATGTGGCAGATTCGGAGGCGGAGGTGCTTTCGGATTCCTGCGGAGCAGAAGTGGTTTCCTCGGAATCTTCATAGGAGACCTTATCGTCAGCTGCAAAGAAGTAGATGCCGTCCTTCAATGCTGCAAGCTCTGCATCCTTGGAAAGCAGGAAGAGATCCGACACGAGCAGGGTTTCTTCCGCCGCCATGGAGGAGCGCTCGTAATCCAGACGCAGGCTGAGAATGTTGCCATCCCAATCCTTGGCATTTCTCATGTCAAAGACAAGATATTGCCAGTCCTCGGTCTTGTCGGCTACCGCAGAAACGAGACGCGCGGTCTGGTCGCTTTCGACGGAGGTGTTTTTCGTGTCACAGGTGTAGAAGAGATCCATGGCACGGTTGGAAAGGGATACGTTTTTCACGCGGAACACGACAAAGGTCACGTCGGAGGCATCACGGATGGGAAGCTCTGCGTTCTTCATCAGCTGGGCGTAGGGAATGGAGAAATAGGGATCAGAGCAGGTTTCGGTGCTGGAAACCGAGAGCACCTTGCCGTATACCGTGTCATCTGCTGCCGTGACATAGGTGCCGTTCTGAGGAACCAGCAGGGCAGGATCGACAGAACCGAGCACAACGGCGGCGCTGTTGTGCGTGACATCCGGACGGCGGAGACGGGGGCAAATACCCTCGGCCAACGCGGCTTTGGCCAAAGACAGGGAATGATTTTCCCAAATGGCATAAAGGGTCATGTTGCCTGCCAAGGAGATCGTATCCCCCGGCAGATAATCGGGGATCATATCGTAGGGGCGCAGTGCCCAGCCGAGGAAGGTGTCTCCCTCCAGCGTGGGGGTGTCCATCGTGACGGTCGTGCTTTCTCCGATGGCAATTTCCGTCGAGGCGGGAGCGTTCTGTCCGCCGTTGGCATCAAAGATCAGCGTATCTTTCCCGGTTATGGGGGTCATGAGCACGAGAATATTCTCGGGGAGGTATCCTTCTTTGTCATCGAACAGTACCTTGGCCTGGCCGTCTTCAATGCCGCAAAGCTCCACGCAAGAACCGACGGGCACTCTGCAGATGCTCTTGCCATCTCCGTCCTTGAGTCTGGCATTCATGTTGTTGACAACGTAGTATCCGCGAGGACGTCCGTTTTGATAGGAGAAATCAATGGTCTCCTCGTTGCCCTCGTCATAGGGAGGCGTGCCGTAGCCGATGACGCTGGGGTCGTTTAACGCGTAAGAACGAATGGTGACGTTGTTGTCTGCATTACCCTCAATGGTGTAAACGTGGGTTTCGGTGGTATAAAGAACGTAACCGATGTGTCCGGAAGCTCTGTTGGCAGTTTCGGCGTGCTTCCAGTTGAAGAAGATCATGTCAGCAGGCTTGGGGGTATAGGTGCCGCCGTATGCGGAAGAATCCTGCCAGTACTTCATGCCCTTGAGCTCACCAACCCATTTCCAACAGCCGATCTCACTGGAAACGTAGTCGATGTGCGCCTGGTTGAGACACCAGTTGACAAAGCAAGCGCACCACTCATAGTGGTTGTCGTTGTAATGGGGAATCAGCAGACGGGCATACTCTATATAATTGGAAGAGCCCGACATATTCATGCCGTTGAAATCCGCCGCAGAATCACCCTCATGATAACCAAGCTGAGAAATGGCGATACGGAGCACGGTGTTTCTTTGGTTTTCGGAGAAATCGAGAGATGTGAAATTGTCATACCAAACCGAGGTTTTGTAGGCATCCGAAAATTCATAATTGGGGTCATTGGTCAGCCAATTGCGCATTTTAATGCCCGTGCCGTGAGGCTCGAGTGCGGAAACAGCGGGGACTGCACAGGCGGTGAGCGTGAGGGTCGCCAGACCTGCGGCTAAGATCTTTTTGAGACGCATAACGTATGTATCCTTTCTTTTTTGGTTCGCTAGCATATGCAAAAAATTACATAAAAAGCCCGATGTTGCTATTATAACATATTTTTTCCTGAATGTAAAGACATTGATTTCGTGTTCCTTCGAGGAAAAATGTGGAAATACGACGGGGAAACAGGAAAAAAACGGGGAGATTTGTCGCGGAGTGTTGCTCAGGCTTTGATTTTGACGAAAGAAATTTCGTCAGCCATGTCAAAAAGATCATCTTCGACGGCATCATACGATGCTTCGGGCGCGGCAAAGGTCACCGTCCAAAATGCTTCCTCTGTGACGTGCAGGGTGGCAAGACAGGTGTAGGGCGTGTCGTTTGCATCCCGTGTGTAAATGAAATACACGATACCGTCCTTTTCCTTGACGGCAGTTTTGGGAACCTCGATGGGATCGGTGTCTTTTTTATTTTCGTTTTCAGCTTGTTCCTCCAGAATATCCAAAAGGCAGAGCTCACCGTATTCCTTGAGGGTCATGTCGGGATCGTATCCCTTTTTGCTGAGCGATTCTTTTCCTTCAAAGCTTGCCGTTACGGTCTGCATGGTTTTTCTGGAAGCGTAGCTGACACGCTCCTCGGTTTCCTCAAGTACGCGGAAGGAGCTGTCCAACGTGAGCGCCAGGTCCTTGTAAACAAACTCCTGAGGGCGCACACTACAGGCAGCGGTGGGAATGAGAAGACAGATGCTAAGCAACAAAACGATGAATTTTTTCATGATCAATCGATATCCTTTCATGTGTTGGATGTGTCGAGAATGATACCGCCGCCCACGACGGTGTCCCCGTCATAGAAAACGCAGGATTGCCCTGCGCAGGCGGCGCGTTGCGGCGTGTCAAAGATCACCCGCGCGGTGTCCTTGCCTGTCATGACCACCGTGGCGGTATCCCCGCGGTGGGTACTGCGGATGCGTGCGGTGACGGTCATGGGGGCGTCGATGGAGTCCACCGACAAAAGGTTGACTTGCTCCAAACGTATTTCGCGGGCAAAAAGATCTTCATTTTTGCCCAATACCACCCTGCGGGTGTCGGGGTGCTTGGCGCAGACGAACGCAGGCGCGCCCAGCGCGATCCCTAGCCCCTTGCGCTGGCCGATGGTGTAGTGGAGGATGCCCTTATGCTGTCCCAATACCTTTCCGTCCCGATCTACGAAATCGCCGGCCTCGGCTGTCTTTCCCGTGTAGGCCTCGATGAACTCGGCGTATGCCCCATCGGGGACGAAGCAGATGTCCTGGCTGTCACTCTTGTGGGCGGTCTCAAAGCCCTGCTCCGCGGCCAGGGCGCGGATTTCGGGCTTGGTCATCTCCCCCAGGGGAAACAGAATGTGGGGAAGCATTTCCTTGGGTAGCTGCCACAGGAAGTAGGACTGATCCTTCCCCTCGTCCGCCGCCTTGCAGAGAAGGTAGCGGTCACCATCCTTGCGAATACGGGCGTAATGCCCCGTGGCGATCATGCCGGCTCCGTCGGCTCGGACGGTCTCCCACAGCGCGCCGAACTTGACTGTCTTATTGCAGGTCACGCAGGGATTGGGTGTCCCCCCCGCCTCGTAGACGCGGATGAAGTCTTCAATGACACAGCGGCAGAAGACCTCCCCCATGTCGTAGGTTCTGTGGGGAATGCCCAGCTTGTCACAGACGGCGCGGGCGTCGGTGACGTCCCGGGTGTCCCCCGTCTCGCCGCTGGGACGGTACAGGGTCATGGTGGCTCCCGTGACGTCGTAGCCCGCCTGTGTGAGCAGGTAAGCCGCTACCGAGGAGTCCACACCGCCGCTCATGGCGGCGAATACTTTTTTACTCATATAATTTCCTTTTGTTTTGGTCAGGTAAATTGTTGTTTGCCGCAGTGCGGCGGCCAATATCGCGTGACACTCTCCGCAGGGAAGGTGCATCACCCGACAAGAGGTTGGTTATGTAAATTGTTGTTTAGCGGAGGATTAACGAAAACCCGTAGGGGCGACCCTAT
>JAGASP010000113.1 GCA_017621695.1 Clostridia bacterium | reverse complement strand
TTATTGTCGTTCTGTAGGGGCGGATTCCATATCCGCCCGATATAAAAACCATTGATAAGCATGGATCTTTAGATGGAACGGGCGGATATGGAATCCGCCCCTACGGGTTTTCGTTAATTCTCCGCTAAACAACAATTTACACGACCAACATCTTGTCGAGTGATACACCCTCGCCTTGGTGAGTGTCACGCGATATTGACCGCTCACTACAGCCGCAAACCACAATTTCATCTAGAAACAGATCCTTCAAACCCTTGACAAATGCCACAGGATGATATATAATAAAACCACTTCAAACCATTTGGAAAGGAATTTATCCCATGAAAAAAATTCTTTTGTGCGCGCTGGCGGTTCTCCTTATGACCTCCGCCATCATGATCATCGCGCCCGCAGCTGAAAACGATGCACCCGCATACATCGAAAAGGGGCTTGTCGCTTGGTATGACGGTGCTGATAACCAGGCAAACGGCCAAAATGACCTCTCTGCCGCCACTTGGGTCAACAAGGCCAATTCCGACGCGGCGTGGAATATCGACATTGCTGCTGATGAGGACGACAAATTCGTAGAAGGCGGCTTCCAGGTTACCAACAACCGTCAGTTCTTCCCTCAGAACGTGGTGGACGTCATCAACGGCGATGCATTTACCATCGAGGTGGATTTTGGTAGCTTTGCAGGCACCGGTGACAAATATCACACCTTCCTCAACTGCGACAACGATAACTTCTCTTTGTTTGTCCGTGTGGACAGTGGTTGTCTGGAATTCAAGTTCGCAGGCCGCCCCAGAGATGAGCGCCCCGAGATCCCCAACGGCGTAGATCTGCTCAAGGATTCTACCGTGACCGTGACCTATGAGCCCGGCGAATTCCTGCGCATCTACATCGACGGTGAAATGGTAGACGAGCGCTTCCTTGACTATGATATGGGCGCTGATAACTTCTTCTTCGGTCACTACAAGACGACCCACACCCAGACGGCGCTGTTCAAGAACATCCGCCTCTACAACCGTGTGCTGTCCGAGGATGAAATCGTTTATAACCATACCGTAGCCAACGGTACGGCCGAGGGTCCTTATGAGGAACCCACCGAGGCACCTACCGAGGCCCCCACCGAGGCTCCCACCGAGGCCCCCACCGAGGCACCCACCGAGGCTCCTACCGAAGCGCCCACCGAGGCACCCACCGAGACTCCTACCGAAACACCCACCGAGACTGCGGTTGACACCCAGCCCAAGGCAGAGGACAGCGCTGATGTGACTGCTCCTGATACGACCGTTACGACGGATGCGGCCGCGCAGGGATCCGAGAGCGAGACTGCTACCAAGGACGGCGGCTGCGGTGCGGCTCTGGGAAGCTGTGCTGTGCTGCTGACTTCCGCGCTGGCTGTTGCCTTCGCTTGTAAGAAGCGCCGCGAGGATTGATCTTTTAACGGATTTGATCTGATTTGAATGCAAAAAGCTCCCGACGTAAAATACGTCGGGAGCTTTTTGTTGGTCGTATGGTTGCAGGACTTTTTCAGCACGGTCGATTGAAGGCATTATTCTTCTGTTGCCATATGTTCGTCCAGCTTCTTCTCGATACGGGAGATCTCCTGCGCCACGGGGTCGGGAATATGCACCTGATCGAGATCATCCACCTTGCGGCCGTGACGGCGCACGACCTTGGCGGGAATGCCCACAGCGGTGGAGTTTTCGGGTACCTCCTCCAGCACCACGGCGTTGGCGGCGATCTTGGAGTTGTCGGAAATCTTGAAGGGACCCAGCACCTTGGCACCCGCGCCCACAAGAACGTTGTTGCCGAGGGTGGGGTGACGCTTTCCGACATCCTTACCCGTACCGCCCAGCGTCACGCCCTGATAGAGGGTGCAGTTGTCCCCGATCTCGGTGGTTTCACCGATGACGACACCCATACCGTGATCGATGAACAGCCCCTTGCCGATGGTGGCACCGGGGTGGATCTCGATGCCCGTTTTATGCCGTGCCCATTGGCTGATGGCGCGGGCGGCAAAGTAATGCTTGGACAGATACAGCTTGTGCGCCACGCGGTAGGCCAGAATGGCATGAACACCGGAGTAAAGCAAGAGGATCTCTATGTTGCTTCTGGCGGCAGGGTCGCGCTGGCGGACAGCGGCGATGTCGGAGGCGATCTCCTCGCGGATGGATTTGACGGTGTTGGCGGTTTTTTGGCCGACACCGATGACCGCAGAAGCGCCGCCCTTGACAAGTGCGGGAAGATCAAAATGGATGATATAGTCTTTCATAGCTGTACCTCGTGTGGGAGCAATCCCAAGTTAGCGTTTGATTTGCTTGGAGACCAAGCGGATGATGCGCTCAATGGCGGGAGAGAAGATCAGGTTGACGGCCAATTCAAATACAAAGTTCAGCCCCGCGCAACCGATAAAGATGAAATATAGTCCTGTTTGTCCCAAGCTGTTGGCGGCAATAAAGCCTTCGATGGTGCCGAGAATCGTCAGACATCCCAGACAGAACACGGCGGTGTTGATCACGGGAACGATGGCGGCTGCCAAAAAGACGGCCAAAAGGTTCTTTTTATCCTTCAACAGCTTGTAGATCCAACCACCCAAAAATCCGGCCAGGGTGGATTTCACAATGCAAATGCCTGCGGTGACGATGGGGTTATTATCAAACAGAAAGGCCGTGAAGGGATCCATGTGCATGACACCGCCCGTGATGTAGACCACAAGACCGAACACAAGGCCGAGGAATGCACCTGCGGCGGGTCCGAGTAGCATGGCGCCGAGGGCAATGGGAATGAGAACCAGGGAAATATTGGTGGCGCCGGGAATGGGCAAGCGAATGGCGACGCCCGTAAATTGCAGTACCAGAACAATGGCGGTCAAAAGGGCGAGCTGTACCATTTTCAATACGGCTTGCTTGCGTTTTGCGATGGTGTTCATGCGGCCACCTCCTTTGGGGAAGTGTCGGCTGGTACGGCCGTCTTGCGTGCCGTCCTGAAATTTGTTCGTTTCATTTTTTGTTTCTCCTTCGGGGAATTTCACCCCGTGCTACCATCCCGTTACGGGTATAGTGCGTGTGAATTTTTTATATGATACCTACCGCTTGAGGCGGCAGGGGATCATCCTTTTTTGCTTTTGACGCTGACCGTGGCGGCATACATATGCCAAAGCCCCCACAGGGTCAGATGCTCCTCGTGCTTTAATTCATGTCGGCATTCTGCCATCACGAGGGGCGCGAGTCCACCCGTGACCACCACGGGGGTACTTTCGGGGAGGCGGTGTTCGGCAAAGATGCGATTTAGCATTCCGTCGATCATGCAGGCGTGCCCCGTGACCAGTCCCGCGCGCAGGGCGTCGGGGGTGTTCTTGCCCAAGGCGGCGGCAGGTGCGCTCAATTCGGTGTAGGGGATCAGGGCGGCGGAGGCTCTGAGTCCTTCCAGGGCGGCGGCAGGACCGGGGGCAATCGCCACGCCGATCAATGCCTTTTGCTCGCTGACCGCACTGATGACCGTAGCTGTACCGATGTCCACGACGGCCACGGGCGCGCCGCAAAGCTTGACGGCGGCTGCGGCGTTGGTGACGATGTCCGCGCCCAACTGGGCGGGATCGTCCACCCGCAGGCTGATGCCGGTTTTCACACCGTTGCCCACCACATAGACGGGCATTTCCTGCCACGAAAGGGCTTTTTCAATGGTATGGGTCAGCTTGGGCACCACCGAGGACATAATGGCGGCGGTGATCTCTTGGGGATCGACGCCGTGAGCCGACAGCAGCCCTCGGATGATGACAGCATATTCGTCGGCGCTCCGCTTGGTGTCAGCCGACAGCTTGGCGGTGGCGGCAAGAGCCTCGCCTCTGAACAAGCCGAGGCAAATGCTGGAATTGCCGATGTCGATGGTCAGTAGCATGGGAGGGCTCCTTTCAAGAAATGGGGTTGAGATTTGTCGAGCGATTTTTATCGTAGGGCGGGAGCAAGCCCTCACCCTACAATTCCAAATTACTTACTTCCGATAATACACGTAATGCACCGTGATGGTTCTCACCGCGCCGCCGTGCTCCTTATCGGGGGCGGTGATGACCACGCCGTCGCCCGACATCAGAATCCACGCTTGCAGTTGGTCGATGTCGCACTTCAGAATGGTTTCGGCGGGGGTGGAGACGATCAGCTCGTCGGTCTCTCTCTTGATGTTGAGAGAGCCGCTACGACCGATGACGTCCTCATTATCTCCATGCTTTTCGGTGATGTATTTGATGGGGTAGCCTACGATCTTCTCGGCCATATCGTGGCGGTAGCGGCTGGAGTCGGGGTTTTTGCTCTTGGTCCAATGCGCGATGGATTTTTTGAATATGCCCATGGTGTTCCTCCCCTTTTAGTTTTCGGTGGGCTTGCCCATGAGAAACTCGTAGGCTACCTTGTATTCCTCAGCCGCTTTTCTGCATCTCTGCGCGGCAGGATCGTACTTTTTGATGCCTCGGAGCATCACGTTTTTGGGGGTCTCCTCGGGGTCGATCAGCTCCAGGGCGGTCACCTCATAGCCGTTCGCCTCCAATCGCTTGAGACGGAGCGCATCGGTGGCGGCATCACAGAGCTTCTGACGAAGCATGGAATGCTCGGCAATGAAGGACAGTGCGGGGCAGGAAAGAGCCTTGTTCATGGCGTGGTGACAGCAGGGCGTGGATAGAATGAGCTTTGCCTCCCATTCGATGGCCTTGTCCAACACGATGTCGGTGGCAACGTCGCAGGCGTGAAGGGAAATGACCATGTGCACGGGTGCGCCGAAATCAAAGGTCGTCACGTCAGCACAGACAAAGGATAAACCGTCCATGCCTAAAGCCTTGGCGACCTTGTTACAGTCGTCCATCACGTCGGCCTTCATATCCACGCCCACCATGCGGACGCTACGCTTTTTGATGACGGAAAAATAATGGTACACGGCAAAGGACAGATAACTCTTGCCGCAACACAGATCGCAGATATTCAGGGTTCCCTCTGCGGGGAGCTGGGCTTCCACGTCGCGGATCAGCTCCAAAAAGCGGTTGATCTGACGGAATTTCGCTTGTTTTTTATCGTGCACGCGTCCGCGTTCGTCGCTGACACCCAGATGGATGAGGAAGGGCTCGCCGCCTGTCAGGATGCGGTTCTTTTGCTTGTCGTTGCCGATGACGGGGAGCTTTGGGGGCGTGTCATCGCGCTTGTTCAAGGCTGTATAGAGGGGAGATGGCCCCATAAGGGTCTCCTTGCCGTTCTTGGAGCGGCGAAATTCGGCGTTGCCCGCAGGGGTCATGAGATTGACCTGATCAAAATTCGGAAAAATCTCGGCAAGTCTTGCCTTCCCATCGGGGGTGAGGGGGATATTTTCGTGGGAGGCCTGGACGGGCTCGCCCTTGCCTGCCACCTTGGCGACGGTTGCCGTGCGCATGGTCTCGGCCTGGAGCATGATCTCTCCGCGGATGCGGCGCAGGGTCAGGGTGCAGCGCTGTACGGTTTTATCATGGCATTTGGACAGCACGGCTTTGTCGAAGACCGATGCGGAGGCGCAACGGTAGACAAGCTCTGTCAGGCGTTCCAAGGGAGTATGCATGGCGGCTCCTTTATTTCTTAGCTTTTTTCTTGTTCTTTTTGCCTGTATTCTCGGCCTCGGGATCGGGGACGAACTGTGCGTTTTTGGTTTTGCAATAGAGGCAGATCTCTCGGGATTGAGGGATCAGATGTCCGCAACCTGTACAGGTTACGAACTCGTGCTTGCCGTCATCCTCGTAGGTAAAGGTCTCGGGCTGCTCCACCACGAAAACGGGTGGTGCCTTTTTCTTTGCGGGGACAGGGTTTTCTTCGACGGGAGCCGACGGAATCTCGTGGGTTGTGGGCTCCTCGGCAGGCGCGGCGGAGGATGCGGACTCAGCCTTGGCCTTCTTTTTGCCGAGGGAGATCTTGGATTCCTTGCCGTCCTTCAGGCGCTTGATGTTGGAGCGGTGTGCCCAAACGACCAGTACGGCCATCAGCACCGTGATGAGGCTGGCAAAGCCGCTGGCGTTGAAGGCGGTATACACGATGGGATATAGGATGATGCCCATGATGGATGCCAACGAGACGTACTTTGTACCGATCACGATGATGGCAAAGGTGACAAAGCAGGCAAAAAACACGAAGGGAATATGATTGTGCAGGGGATTGAGCAGATCCAGCATCAGGATGACCATGGCGGCGGTGGCGACACCCTTGCCCCCCTTGAATTTGAAGAAGCAGGGGAACATATGACCGATCATGACCGAAATGCCCGCCAAGGCGGCACCGATGGGATCGAAATAGCGGGCTACAAGCTCACCGGATTCACTGACCTGCGCCACGTCGATGCAGAAGATCAAATGGCCGAGCCCTACGGCGATCAGCGCCTTGACCATATCACCGAGCAGGGTGAGGATAGCGGCTTTTTTGCCGTATGTACGCAGCATATTCGTGGTGCCCGCGTTACCGCTTCCGTGGGTGCGGACGTCATCGTGAAATTGATTTTTGGAGATGATCACGCCGAAGTTGAGGCTTCCCAAAAAATAAGCGATGACCATGCAAAGAATCAGTCCGCCCGCAGTGATGAGCGCGGCGTATACCGTGTTGGCGGCACCTGTTTTTTCAATGATATAGGCAACGAGATTCCATTGTCCGATTCCGTTCATGTGTATATCATTCCTTTACGAGTGTTTTTGTTTAAAAAGGCGGTGGAGTCTTTCTCGGGCGGCAATTTGTCTGCGCTCGGTCTCGTCGGGATCATAATGCGCCGAGACGATGCGGCCATTTTGGGTATCACAGCGAAGCATTTGTGCCTCTTTCGGTTGTATGCCCGTGTATACGGTGTATTCCTCGACCGAAAGATGGCAGACCGTATCATCGTCGCCGACGAGCACAACGGTGTGTTTATCCTCGATCCGATCCACAGAAAACCACATGGCATACCTCCCCTTATACTATATCACTCTATATTATAACACAACCCCGGAGGATTTGCAAGATATAATTTGATATATTTTGTGATCCCCTCAAAAAGAAAATTCTCCCCGTGCACAGCGGAGAGAATTTTAAGTCATCAGGGCTTTTCCGAGACCTCGACCAGCAACAGCTTTTTTTCAAAAGCGCCGCGTTTTTCGGCTTTTTCGGCGCGAATGGAATTCAGGGTCTCGGCGGAGATCCCCCGTGCCTTTGCCGCGGCATAGATGACCTCCAAAAGATCAGCCAGCTCCTCGGGACTGCCGTCGGCGTGATATTCGGCGAGCTCCTCGGTGAGCTTTTGGTCCAGCATTTGGAGATAAGCTTCATCCGAGAGGATTTCTACGGTGCAGGTGCTGCCGTTGGCCTCGATGATTTCGGGAATGCGGTCACGGACGAGCTTGTTGTATGTTTTTTTCATGGCGTTCCTTTCTTTGGGTGAGAGACTTATCGGGTGGCGGATGATCTGAGGGGGGATTAACGAAACTTGTAGGGGCGGATTCCATATCCGCCCGATATGAAAAATCATTGATTTGTTTAGATCTTTAGGAAGTTTTCGGGCGGATATGGAATCCGCCCCTACAGAACGACAATAACCCTCGTAAATTATTTTTAGCGGTTAGTCATTTTATGCCGTAGGGGCGACCCTGTGTGGTCGCCCACCGTCCCAAGATCGACAAAACCCTTTTGGATCAACAATCTTTTTGACGGGAGGCCACATAGGGCCTCCCCTACGGCTAAGTTGGTCATAAGCCCATAAACAACAATTCACCTTTTTGTCGCCTTCCGCTTGCCCTCCATGTGCAGCTCAAAAATCTCTTCGGTTGCAAAGGCCAGCTTGGTGACAATATTTTCCTGCGTGGGGAAGCAGTAGAAGGAATCCTGTTCTGTGGAGATATCCAGACAGTCGGCACGGCGGATGCGATACCAATCGTATTCCACGTGCAGGCTGTTCATTTGCAGAGGGGTGCGTTGGATGCGGTAGTCCTTTCCGTTGTAATGACCCGTCAGCACCCAACCCTCGGTGGGGTCATGGATGAGCTTGCCCCGGCCGAGGTGCGGGAATTTCCAACAGCCGGGCATGGAGTAAACCTCCACGTCATCTTCAAAGCGGTAACTGCCGCTTCTGACTTCTCTTCTTACCTGCTCGCGCTCCCACTCGAACCAATCGGGGATATGGGAAAATTCGGTCTCGCCCGTTTCGGCGGCAAGCTGACCGTTCTCCAAAAGCTGCCACGCCTTGCCGCAGGATTTGCAGAAGAGGCGGGAGCCTTCGGTGGCCATTTGAAATTCGGTTTTACAATGGGGACATTGGTACAGCACCTTGTGCAGACCCTCGGCGCGCCAAGGCTCGGTGATGCGGATGCCCGCGTCCAACTGATACTGATAATCGTCATAGGTCAGCGCTTCACGGATGACGGCATTGATCTCGTCGGCCGTCATGGATTGCACCTGTTCGGCCGTGAGGATTTGTGTCAGGGTGGTGTGCAGGGGCACTTTCCGTTTGCGGCGAAAATCCCAGAAGGGGGCGCGGAGATAGTTGCCGCGATGTACGACGGCCACAACAGGGACCTTGTTCATCTTCACGAGACCTCCGAGGGAGTCGGGGAGATAGGAGGTTATGCCGCAGGGAGAATAGCGTGCTTCGGGGTACATACACAGAACGTCGCCGCGCGAGAGCACCTTCTTGATGGAGCGCACGAGGTGCAGGTCGGTCGTGAATTTGCGGGTGCAGATACATCCGATCCACTCCATGAGAAAAGGACGTTGATAGTAGCCGTCGATGTTGACCACGTTATTGACCTTGTGCGGGTAGGTTCCCAGCGCGCAGAGCTCAAAATCAATGAAGTGCATATGATTGCTGAGGATCATGTAGGGGGGCTTCAGTCCGTCCATGTTGATCTTTTCCACTTTGTGCTCAACGTTGAGGGTCATCATTTTGGAAAGCACGCGGATGAGCCATGTCCAGAATGCGCCTTGGCGCATGGGATGTTTGGAAGTTTTATAAAATTTCGGCTTTGGGTAATTGACCTGAAGATCCATGTAAAAGCTCCTTTTTGATATGTCAACGTCTATGTTGCTCCTATTATACAATACTTTTGCTTAAAAAGCAAGAGGAAAGCAATGTTTTGACAGAAAAATGTTGAATTTTGAGAAAAATTCCCCCCGGCTCTTGAAAAAGCCAAGTGAATATGATATACTATGATAAATATATACATTTTCCCGAAGGGAGTGTTTTGGCACTCATGAAAAAACAAGTGATCATCATTGGCGCAGGGCCTGCGGGTATCACCGCCGCCCTGGAGCTGCTCAAAAAATCCGACGAGTATCAGGTCGTCGTTCTGGAGGCCTCCCAAGAGATCGGCGGTCTTTCCCGCACGATCCGTTATCATGGAAACTGCATGGATATCGGAGATCGCCGCTTTTATCTGGAGGATGCAGAGGTCAGCGTATGGCGAGATGCCTTTTTGTCCCACCGGGGAGCGTCGGGAACTGACGCCTGCGACTCTGTAATGCCTGCGCGATGCGACACCTCCCTTGTTTATTACAAGGGGAAGCTGTTGGAGGCTCCTGTTGAATTTTCTCCCCGTACCATCAGGCATATGGGGCTGGGAACAAGCGTCAAGGCGGGGGTCGGCTATATCGGCTCTGCGGTGAAAAAGCTTCCTGAGGATTCCCTGGAAAGCTTTTACGTCAACCACTTTGGCCGTCAGCTGTATACCATGTTCTTTGAGGAATATGCAGAGAAGCTCTGGGGGCACCATCCCGGGGATATCTCGGCCGATTGGGGTACTGCATCGATGCGGGAGTTTTCTCCGTTTCTGCCTTCCAAGGAGCGCACTGCCGGGCGTTCCGAAAGCAAAGAATCGCACGCCGAGCACGTTTTCTTCTATCCCAAGCGCGGCTCAGGCCAACTTTGGGAGATGGCCGCCGATGAGGTTGTGGCCAAGGGCGGTGTGATCTATCGGGGATGTCGCGTCACCCATTTTGACGTGGACGGCGGTAGCATCACGGGTGTGCATTATACCGATGCCAACGGTGTTTCAAGCCGTATCGGTGCGGACATGGTGATCTCCTCGATGCCGCTTAAGGATCTTCTTTCGGGCCTTCCTTCTGTGCCTGAAGATATTTCCTATCTTGCCCAAGGACTTGCCTACCGCGATCTTGTCACCGTGGGGCTTTTGCTGGATAAAGCGCAGGAGCCTGCGTGGGAGAAAACCCTCGGCCAAGCCTGCCGTATCCTTGTGCCGGATACGGATATCAAGTCGGGGTGTATCCGAATATTCAACAACCTGTCACCCGATATGGTAGCCGACCCCGAAACGCACGTTTGGATCAGCTTGGAATATTTCTGCACAGAGGGTGACGACTACTGGCATATGTCCGAGGAGGCGTGGGTCAATCTCGCCGTCTCCGAGCTGATGCGTATGGGGATCATCCATTCCCGAAAGAGCGTGGCGGATGCCCATAGGGAATGCGTCAGCCGAGCATATCCGATGTATGTTGATGCTTATGACCGCATGGATCGGATGATCGGATATCTTGACACCGTTGATAATCTCCGGTGTGTCGGAGGAAACGGGCAGCACAGATACAGCAACTCGGAGCGTGAAATAAAAACCGCTTTGGCGGCTGTGCGTTCCATTTTGTCGGGCAGTACCGATAAGCGCGCGGTCTGGTGTGCCAAAGCCGAAGTGTCGGTCAAGGCGAGTGGAAATGATTTCCGAGACGTTACCGTCAAGAAAATCCCCAAGAAGGAATATAAGCCTCCCATTACCATTCGGATCGGACGGAAAAAGTCTCCCAAAGCAGGGAAGAAGTGATCGCCCGATCGGAGATCCTTTGAACGATGACCCGAAAGGAGAAGTCTATGAGAAAAAAACGCGCCCAGACCACCAAGGCCAAGATCGTGTCGGCCGCGTGGAAGCTGTTCTACGAGCAAGGCTATGAGGATACCACGGTGGACGATATCGTGTATGAATCCGGCACGTCCAAGGGCTCCTTCTATCACTATTTCAGCGGCAAGGATATGCTGCTATCCTCTCTGTCGTATCTTTTTGACGAAAAATATGAGGAGCTGATGGATACCTTTGCGCCGGATATGACGGCGACGGACAAGCTCTTATATCTGAACCGCGAGCTGTTCAGGCTCATCGAAAACACCATTTCCATCGAGCTCCTCACGCGTCTTTTGTCCTCTCAGCTCATCACCAAGAGCGAAAAGCACCTTCTGGACCGCGACCGCACCTATTATAAGCTTTTGCGCAGCATCATTGCGGAGGGACAGCAAAGCGGAGAATTCGGTACGGCTTTTTCGGTGGGAGAGATGGTCAAGACCTATGCTTTGTGCGAGCGAGCACTCATGTATGACTGGTGTCTTTGCAACGGTGAATACTCCCTCTCCGAGTACAGCCGCCGTGTTTTGCCGCTGTTTTTGAAGGGATATGCCGCACCCAATTGACAAACGGTATATACGACGGAAATAAAATTTTTTCGTCGAAAATTGAAACAAAATAATTCTGAACTTTGGTCTAGCAATAAAACCGTTGTGTATCAATGAACTTTTGAATTGCATTGCATTGAATTTTCTCGGTTTTTTGCATAATCAATTCTGTATTTCAGTCTATTTTGATTTGTGGTATAATAAAAACATCAACATTTGTGAAACGAAAGGAATCTCACTATGAGTACGTCAAATTGGATCATGCTGATCACCATTGTCCTGTATATGGGCATGATGCTGGCCATCGGCATCGCAGTTTCCAAAAAGAACAAGACGGCCGGAGACTTCTACCTCGGTGGCCGCAGACTCGGCCCGCTGGTTACCGCCATGAGTGCAGAAGCCTCGGATATGAGCGGCTGGCTTCTCATGGGTCTGCCTGCCGTTGCCATGATGGGCGGCTTGGCTGAAGCCTCTTGGACAGCCATCGGTCTGGCCATCGGTACCTACATCAACTGGCTGATCGTTGCTAAGCGTCTGCGCGTGTATTCTCACCGCATCGACGCGTTTACCATCCCCGATTTCTTCTCCCGCCGCTTTGGCGACAAGAAGCGCATCCTGACCATCGTCTCTGCGCTCTTTATCGTCATTTTCTTCATCCCCTACACGGCTTCCGGCTTTGCCGCCTGCGGTAAGCTGTTCTCCTCTCTGTTCGGCATTGACTATATGCTGGCCATGGTGGTCTCTGCCGCGGTCATCGTCATCTATTGTACATTGGGCGGATTCCTCGCCGCATCTACCACCGACTTTGTGCAGTCTATCGTTATGACCATCGCACTGTTCGTGGTCGTTGGCTTCACCGAGGGTATGGTGCACGGCTTTGATACCGTCTTCGCCAACGTACAGGGTCTCGACGGTTACCTCAACCTCTTCGAGGGCTTCAACGTGGGTACGGGTACGACCGGTTCCTACGGTGCGCTTCCCGTAGCCTCCACGCTGGCTTGGGGTCTCGGCTACTTCGGTATGCCTCACATCCTGCTCCGCTTCATGGCTATTGAGGACGAAAAGAAGCTCAAGACCTCCCGCCGTGTGGCGTCCGTCTGGGTCGTGATCTCCATGGGCGTTGCTGTGCTCATCGGTGTTATCGGCTACTCCCTCATGCAGAACGGTATCATTGGCCCTTACGCCGATGCTACTGCTGCCGAAACCATCATCGTGGATATTGCCAAGTTCCTCGGAACCTACGGGTATGTTCCTGCGATCACCGCAGGTATCATTCTGGCGGGCATTTTGGCTTCCACTATGTCTACCGCTGACTCTCAGCTTCTGGCTGCCGCCTCCTCGGTGTCCCAAAATCTCATCGTGGAAGCATTCAAGGTGAAGGTCTCTTCCAAGACCAACATGATCATTGCCCGTGTTTCGGTTATCGTGATCTCCATTGTGGCCATCTTCTTGGCAGCCAATCCCAACAGCTCGGTCTTCGGCATCGTGTCCTTTGCATGGGCAGGCTTTGGTGCAGCCTTCGGTCCCGTCATCCTCTGCGCCCTGTTCTGGAAGCGCGCCAACAAGCACGGCGCGATCGCGGGCATGATCGCAGGCGGTGTCACCGTCTTTGTCTGGAAGTTCGTTGTGCGCAAGCTGTGCGCAGGCACCATTCTGGACATCTACGAGCTGCTTCCCGCATTCATCGTGGGTCTCGTTGTCATTGTGGTCGTTTCTCTCCTGACGCCCGCTCCCGCAGACGAGCTGGTGGAGACCTTCGACGAGGTCAAGGCAGATTGCAAGAGCTGATTATCTCGCTAAAATTCAAACAGGGTCAACGTGACACGTTGGCCTTGTTTTTTGCGTAATTTTTCAAAATCTTCCCAAACTTATTGTCAAATCCACGGTTTTATGCTACAATAAATTATCTGATAATATCTCGTGGAGGTTTTTATGGAGCATCTTTGGATTTTGTGGATCCTGCTCGGTGTGGCGGCGTTTTTGACTCTCGCCGTTTTTTTGACATCGTATATCTGCTTTGCCATGACGTTTTACGTCCCAAAGAAGAAAAAATACATGACCGAGGAAGAGATACACCGCTTTGAAACGGCAGAGCCGCAAATTCCCGAGGGGGAGATCTATGAGGTCTTCCGCGAGGATATGCTTCGCTGGACTTACGCCAATCGCGCAAGGGATTTCAAGAGAGTGGCCATCACCACAGAGGACGGACTGACCCTGCGCGGCAAATTTTACGAGCACGCGCCCCACGCCCCCATCAATATCATTTTCCACGGCTATCGCGGTTGGGCAGAGCGAGATCTCAACGGCGGTGTCTTCCGTTGCGCCGCGATGGGGCACAGCGCCCTGCTTGTGGATCACCGCGGCTCGGGGCTCAGCGACGGTAAGGTCATTACCTTCGGTGTCAAAGAGGTCGAGGATTGCATCGCGTGGGTTCATTTTGTTCACCGTGAGCTTGACCCCGAGGCCAAGATCCTGCTTGGTGGTGTATCCATGGGCGCTGCTACCGTTATGATGGCGGCAGGGCGAGAGGATCTGCCCGATTGCGTTGTGGGTGTTCTGGAGGACTGCGGCTATTCCTCGTCCAAGGAGATCATCAAAAAGGTGGTGCGGGAGATGAAGCTCCCCGCCGACCTGCTCTATCCCTTCATCAAGCTGGGCGCGCGGGTGTACGGCCGTTTTGATCTGGATGCCACGCCTCCCATCGAGGCGGTGAAAAAGGCGCGGGTGCCCGTGCTGTTCATTCACGGCGACACCGATGCTTTTGTCCCCTGTGACATGAGCCGCCGTTGCTTTGAGGCCTGCATCTCTCCCAAGGAATTTCTGGTGATCCCCGGTGCGGGACACGGTCTGGCCTATCCCGTGGATCCCGACGGATATGCCCAAGCCGCCAAAGCGTTTTTTGAAAAGCACGCAGGGGTCTGACAGAAGGAACCGTGAGATCCCTTGAAAAATCCGCAGATGAAAATTTCTGCGGATTTTTTGAAATTGCGGAAAGACTCCTATGCCAAACGGCGTCAGAATGGGTGAAGGAACAAAACAGAAAGGAGAAAGGACATGACCGATCAAGAGATCATTTCTCTGTATTTTGCCCGTGATGAGCAGGCCATCGCCGAGACCTCCCGCGTCTATGGCTCTATGTGTATGTCCACCGCGATGCGTGTGCTGGACAGCCGCCCCGATGCCGAGGAATGCGTCAGCGATGCGTACCTCAAGGCGTGGAACAGCATCCCACCCGAAAAGCCGCGCGTTCTGGGGGCATTTCTCTGCCGTATCACGCGGAATTTGGCCATTACCCGTTACCGCGCTCTGCATCGGCACAAGCGCAACCGAGATCTGGAGCTGTCGCTCTCTGAGCTCGCCGAGTGCATTCCCGCCGCCGAAGAGGACGACACTTTGCGCGACCTCATCGACAGATTTTTGCGAGGGCTGGAGGACACCGACCGCCGCCTGTTTTTGGGGCGCTATTTTCACAGCTATACGGTTCGCCGTATGGCAAAGGCCTACGGAATGACCGAAAACGCCGTTTCTTTGCGCCTGTATAAAACGCGGGAAAAGCTCCGCGCATATCTCGAAAAGGAGGGCTACAGCATATGACAAACGAAAAAGGATTTGCCGCATATACGGCTTTGAAGAGCGTAGCCGACGATCTCGTCATGGACGCGCTTTTGCCTGCGGACGGCGGCTCGGCGGTCGTTGCCCCGATTTCCAAGCGGAGACCCGTATATGAATTCTTTTCCCACGGTTGGGGCGTGGCTGTGATCTGCGCGCTGGTCGCTATCGCCGTGATGGGCGGTATCATCTGGGCAGGGCAGCAGCCCGATATAGAGACCCCGCCTGTCGGAATGCCGATATCTCCCGGGGAGACCAAAAAAGAAACACCCGAAACCGAACAGATGCCCGCCCCCGACGAGCCTTCGGAGAATGAGACGGATGTGTCCGACACGCAGGAGTCGGAAGTTAACGCGGTCGTATTGCACGGCTTGGAAAGAAAGTATATACCTCCGAAGTTTTTGTGCAACAGCACCACCCTTACAGAAGGGGAGGACGGTCTCCGGCACGGCGAAACAGCCGACGGTTTGGGCTTTGAAGGCGTCATGCAGAGTGGAGAAACACCGCTCTTGCCTACGGTGATCTGGGTCAAAGACGGGATCTCGGATTATTTGGATGTTGCCGAGGGGTATACCGTCAAAGAGTTCAAGGTGTACGACATGGATATGCAGCTTGTCGAATCCGGAAGTGCCGTGCAGGGGCTTGACAGCGAGGAAGCCGTGAATCGGTTTATCATAAAGAAGCTGCCGGTTGGCAAATGGTATATGTCCCTGCGCGTGGAGCACGATGGGGGAGAGATGCACCATTGTGTGTATGAGTATGCGTTCATCGCGGAGGTGCACGAAAGTGCGACAGTTGCGGTGACCCGCCATTGTTCTGTGAGTCTTGATCGAGAGAGATACGTATGGGGCGAAGACAGGCAATATTTGGTGACCTTGACGGCTAGCGCGAGCGGTGAGGCCTTAGATATCACCGGAGGCCGCTGGAAACTGATCAATTTAGAAACCGACGAGATTGTGACGAGTATGCAAATGTCCATGGACCCCATGTGTTCAATCACAGCCAACGGCACGCTTTCTATCGTATGGCCGTATTCTTCCGAGGAGTATGCTCGTTATACCACATGGATGTCCTTGGCTTGGGAGGAAACGCCGCCCGGGAAATACCGCTTGATTTGGCTCCTGGAGCCTGCAGGCGGTGACCTAGCGGTGCAGGATCCTTATTGTGATTTTTATATTGATGCACACACTTAAATACAAAGCCTCCGTCGGTTTCAACCGACGGAGGCTCATTTTGTTATATTATAAACACAAGGATCAGTCCGCCCAGCGCCGTCATGAGCGCAGGGATGGCCACCGTTGCGCCGTATCTGACGAAGGTGACAAAGGAGAAGGGAACACCGTGGTCGTGGAGCTGTCCTGTCCACATGATGCCCGCCAGAGCGCCCGTGGGGGTGAAGAATGCACCCAGATTGGAGCCGATGACCGAGGCAAACAGCGCAGCGGAGATCAGGAGGGCTTGGGAGGGATCATTTGCCGCAAGCTCCGCCATGGGGAGAGCCGCAATGACCGAGCTGAACAGCACGCTCATGGGGATGTTGTTGAGAATATTGGCCGCGAGGAAGGATGCAATACCAAAGGCGAGGATGACCGTCGGGATGGAGTCAAACTGCCCCAGCCAGTTGGCCAGCATTGCCGTAAGGCCGTACTTATCCAGCGCCAGAACGAGGACGAACATGGAGAGCACGAAGGGAGCGAGATCCCACGGGGCGCGGAGGATGCATTTGGCGATCAGAAACGGTGCGCGGCGGCGGAAAATGCTGACCGCCATGGTGCAGACCACAAGGCTTGCGAAAAAAATGCAGGTGATGAGCCACATGGGCAGGTCAAAGAAGGAGGACAAAGACAAAAGCAGGATGCAACCGCCGAGGTGCACGAGCCCCAGTACCTCCGTGACCTTATCGATGGGAGGGATCTTTTCGGCCTTGGGATCAATGGGCGCGGCGAGCTTTTTGCGAAACAGGAGATACAGCACACCCATGGACACAAGACCGCAGAGGATCGTGGGCAGGATCATTTTTATAATATAGCCGCCAAAATCCACCCCTGCAGAGCCCGCAAGATAAATGTTAGTGGGGTTGCCGATGATGAGCGCCATGCTCCAGGTGTTGGCCGCGACGAACTCCGACACGAGATAGGGAATGGGGTCGATGCGGGCGTTCTTGGAAAAATGGCAGATGAAGGGGGTGAAGGTGAGGACGATGACGTCGTTGGAGGTGAACACCGTCAGCACCGAAACCAACGCGTAGAGCAGGAAAAACAGTACCTTTTGGCTGTGCCCCGCGCGGCCGAGCACCTTAACGGCGAGAAAACGGAAGAATCCGATCTCGTCGAGATACACCGACATCATGGTCATGGTAAAAAACAGCAAAAGGATCTTGATGGGGTTGACATCCCCCGCGCCCGTGAGTCCTGCGGCGATCTCGGAAGGGGTCAGAAGCCCTCCGATGATGAGAGACAATGCGCCCAAGAGAGGGACAGACCAGAAAATGCTCAGCTTTTTGCCGCCCAGCATGATGTGGGGCTTGGTGAATACCAAGGTGAGCAGTCCGCCGCAGGTAGCGGCAAAGATCACGAGGACGGCGATGGCGGATGAAGTCATAGATTTATCTCACTTTATTTGTCAGAGTTTGAGGATTTGTCCGAAGCCTTGACGATGCGGCGGCACAAAAGCAGCCCCGCACCGAGCAAAACAGGGAAGAGGATGGCGAAGAGGAGGGCGGGCTTCATGTCGCCGCCGAAGGCATCCGAAACAAGACCCACCACGGCAGGCCCCGACATACAGCCGAGATCTCCCGCCAGCGCAAGGAACGCGAACAGGGCGGTCCCGCCGCCACGGCAGGCGACCGCCGCCAAGGAAAACGTGCCCGGCCACATCATGCCCACAGACAGACCGCAAAGGCCACATCCCACGAGGGATACGATGGGCCACGGGGAAAGGGCGGCCAAAAGATAGCTGGCAACACAAAGTGCGCAGGAGCCGACCATGAGCTTGCTTTGATCGTATTTGAGGGTCAGTCGGGAGGAGAGAAGTCGGGAGGTGCCCATGAGGATGGCGAACATACAGGGTCCTGCCAAGTCTCCGACGGTTTTGGAGACACCGAGGCCTGCCTCCGCAAAGGCGGAAGCCCATTGGCTCATGGCTTGCTCAGACGCGCCCGCGCAGAGCATCAGAACCACGAACAGCCAGAAAATCGGTGTGCGGAAAAGCTTTGCGGGAGGGATCTGCTCTCCCTCGGAGGTATCGTTGAGCTGACGGATGGGGACAAGCATGAAATAGACGGCGTTCAAAAGAGGGATCAAAGCCCAAAGATAGGCGAGAAAACGCCAGTTTTCAATACCGACAAAGGCAAAATACGCGGTGGAGGCAAGGATGACGAACACGTGACCCCAGCAGTAAAAGGAGTGGAGAAGCTCCATGGCGGATTCCTTGTTTTCGGAAGGACAGGCCTCCACGATGGGGCTGATGAGCACCTCGGTGATGCCGCCGCCGATGGCGTAAATGATGATGGAGATGAGGATGCCGATATACGGGTCGGGCAGGATAAAGGGGAAAATGCCCAGTCCCGCAAGGCCTACGGCGGCGAGGATATGCGCTGAGACGATGCAGGGACGGTAACCGATTTTGTCCGCCACCTTGGCGCAGATGAGGTCTACCGTGAGCTGTATACCAAAATTGAGGGAGATGAGCAGGGTCAGCTTGGGCAGGGGAATATCCCAGGAAGACTGGAATGTCAAGAGCAAGAGGGGGAGAAAATTATTGATGATGGCCTGGGTAATATAACCGCCGTAAGCGGCCAGAACGGTATGTTGATAGGACGATCGGATATGCATGACGTGAGGCTTCCTCCGTTTTTTCGGATGCCCTATTGTAGCACATGAGACAGAAAAAGTCAAGGTCATCAAGGCGAAAGGTGACTTTTTTTACGAAAAAGAAAACGCGTGAGAATTTGGGTTGACAAAAAAAGTAAGCTGTGCTATAATAAGCTCACCATCTTTATACTTTTATATAATTCTTTTAAGGAGGAATTTTTCTCATGGATACAATGATGGGTATTATGGATACGGTCGGTCTGATCATTACCGCCGTTTTCCTGGTGTTCATTCTTTTGTCCGGCGGTCTGATGCTGCTGAACGCAAGAAAGCGCCACTGGATTATGTCCCTCGCTCGCTTCGGAGTCGTGATTATCTCTGCCATTATCTCGGTTCCGATCGCCAAAGCAATCGCAGGTGCTTTCAGCGGACAGCTTTGCAGTCTGGTTTTGGGTAACCTCGGCACGGATATGGAGGATTTTATCGCAGAAGCTCCCCTTGCGGCAGAAAGCGTATCTCTCTTGATTTCGCTTGTTTTTGCACCCATTCTGTTTATTTTTGTATTTCTGCTTGTTCGCGGTCTTTTGGCACTGGTTGCCTGGATCGTCGAAAAGTCTGTCCCCTTTTTCAAGTCTAAGCCCGTCTATAATCTGGCGATTTCTCTGCCTGTCGGTGCGGTGACCGGCTTCCTGTTTGCTGTGATCGTTATTCTGCCTCTGTGCGGCACGCTTGCCCTCGGTACCGATGCCATTGATGCCGGTATCGAAATGACGCAGAATGAATACGAAGCTTTGGAGCAGGAGCTGAAGGATACCAAAAAGGAGCAGAAGGAATACGAAAACAGCAAAAAAGAGCCTGTGTACGGCTATGACTATTGGTACGAAGAGCAGGACGAAGACGAAGTGGACTACGATGCTGAGATTGACAGAATCAAAGAATCCATGGAGGATACCGAAGAAACCGTGGAAATGCTGGAGTCCTTCAAGACCATTACCGACGGTCCTGTCACTCATGTGGTCGGCACGCTTGGTTCCCCCCTGTTCCGGTGGATGACCAGCGGTAGCGTGGAGTATGAGGGAGAGAAGATCAAGGTCTCTTTGACCGAGGATGTTCCCGCCATCGCAGATGCTGCCAGCGTTCTCTCCGAGGCGGCACAGGGCATCGGTGACGGTGATGTCACGAGCAAGGACAAGAAGGCTCTAAACAATGCACTTGAAGACATCCTGGCTTTTGATATCATTGCTTGTATCATGTCTGACTCGATAGAGTATGTTTCCGAGCTTTGGCTGAATGACGAATCCTTCTTCGGTATCAGCTGCCCCGACATGGGTGAGATGCTGCAGCCCGTATACAATACCTCCTTGCAGGTGATGGCTGACAGTGACATGGAAAGTATCCGCGAGGATGTTCTGACCGTTGCCGATGTCCTGACGGATCTGATCGCAGCAGGCGTGACCGGTGGTGACGATTACGAAGACATGATGTTTGCCCTTGCTGAGGACGATCTTCTGGATGAGCTTGTTACCAAGCTGGAAAAGAACAAGCATATGTCTCCTGTGGCACTTGAGATCAAGAACCTGAGCGTTCGCTTGGTTGCTGCTTCCATGGGTGATCTTTTGAAGGAGACCGATCAGTACGATCCTCTGATGGACGACGTTGCGCGTGAGATGACAAGAGCGCTGAGCATGTCGAAAGCAGAGCAAAAACTGTATCTCGAAAATCGCATTGGATACGCGTTTGCAGAGTATGACATTCAGGTTCCCGGCAGCATTGCCGTTGAAATGTCCGAGAGAGCTATGGACGACCTCGGCAGAGACGGTGTCATCGATGAACATGAGTTGAAGGATTACTATATCAACTACATGGATAACAACGCTTGACAGATCCGGACTGTCTATAATGCAACATGAAATATTCGCACCCTCCGCTATGGTTGGCGGAGGGTGCGGTTTTTTTTGAAAGCCGCCTTTCTCAGGCGCGGGGGCTTTCAGCAAAGCCTTATCCGCGCGGGATGTCGGTGTGAATGTTCACAAATAATACCATTTTCAGACTTGCCATTATCACAAACATATGATATAATATAATATTATAAAATATATTATGGGGTTGTTTGCGCTTTGTTGAAAAACAGCGCCGACGGAGGGATCACGGACATGACGGATATTCGTTTGATATTGGCATCGGCCTCGCCGCGCCGAAAGGAAATTCTGGAGACGCTGGGCGTTGATTTTACGATCGTAACGGCCGACGCGGACGAGACCTGCGAGCTTTTGGATCCGGGGGCGCGCGTGGAGGAAATTTCCAAAAGGAAGTGCCTCGCGGTGCAGTCTCTTTTGCGGGAGCGGGGCGAGTTCACGACGGACACGCTCATCCTTGCATCCGATACCCTCGTGACGCTGGACGGTATTTTCCTGGGGAAACCCCGGGATCGGGCAGATGCTTTTCGCATGATTGCACTGCTTGCCGGGCGCGGTCACACGGTTGCCAGCGGTATCGCTCTTTGGTACCGTGGAAGATGCGTGACGGCACACGAGCTCACGACCGTGCATTTCGCATCCATGACGCCCGAGGAAATCCAAACCTACGTGGATACGGATGAGCCTATGGGAAAAGCGGGAGCATACGCCATTCAAGGAAAAGCCGCCCGTTATATCACGGGCATTGAAGGAGATTATTTCAACGTCGTGGGTCTGCCTGTGCGCAGATTGTATACGACCTTGCAGGAAGCATTTCATATGACGTTGTAACGTGCGGGAGTCAGTTCCTCCTCGCGTTACGGTTGAGGAGAGACGATGATGAATTATGTCATAGGATTGGATCTGGGCACGCATTATACGAGGATATGGAAGCCCGAAGAGGGAATCGTGTTGCGTTGCCCTACGGCGGCGGCCATCGACAGCCGTACCCATCACGTGGTCGCGTTGGGAAGCGAGGCTTGCCGCATGATCGGAAAAACGCCTGAGCATATCTTGGCATACCGCCCTGTAGCCGAAGGCCTGATTACGGATTTTGAGGTGGCATCGCGCATGGTGACGGGATTTTTTGATGCCAAACGGCTCTGCACCCTGTTTCGCCGTCCCGCGGTGATCGTGGCGGCGCCGTATTATCTGGATCAGGTGCACCAGTTGGCCGTGGAAAACGCGGTGCTGGAGGCGGGGGCACGCTCGGTTGCCATCATCCCCGGTATATATGCGGCGGCGGCGGGCGAACGGCTGGACGTTCGTTCTCCCAGAGCACATCTGATCCTGTCTGTGGGCGGCGGTGTGGCCGAGGCCGCTGTCATCAGCTCGGGAAACGTCATTCATGCCAAAACCCTGCGCGTGGCAGGGGATCGGCTGAACATGGCCATCGTCAGTTATTTGAAAAACAGATACCGTTTGCTCATCGGAGAATCTGCGGCCGAGGCTCTCAAGCTCAAGCTGGGAACGGCGGATCCCAAGCTGGATCGCGGACAAATGGTGGTCAGAGGCCGCAACGCTATATCCAAGCTGGCGGAAAGCCGCGCGGTGGACGCGAGGGATATTTGCGAAGCCATGACCCCCGCCATTGATGCGGTGGCAAGGCTTGCGGAATCCGTGGTGCAGGAGGCACCGCATGAATTGGAGCGTGAGCTTTACGGCATGGGTATCATGCTGACGGGAGGCTCGGCTCTGCTACCCGGGCTCGGCAAGGCACTCAGCCAAAAAACAGGTATGCGGGTGGTGGTATCCCAAAATCCGCAGGATGCCGTGATTCAAGGCTTGGGCCGTATCGCGTCTCACCCTGAGCTTATGGGAGAGCCGCTGACCTTCCGCCGCAGATGATACTCTGCTTTTAAACAGTAGAGGTGACCAGTATACATATGGAAAGGAGGGATCACCGTGAACGGTCAAATCCCCTATCAGGAACCCTATCTTCAAACCCTGCAGGATAGCCGTAAAGCGTATTCCCGTTTGGGAATCTCTGTGATCGTTTTGCTTGTCGCATATCTCGGCTCTGCCTATGCGCTCTCTTATATTACCGCTTATGTGATGCCCTCGCTGTACCAAACGTGGTGGTTTTCCTGGCTGATCAATATGCTGCCCCTGTATGCCATTGCGTTTCCTTTGTTTTTGTGGTGTATCAAACGGGCTCCCGTGGGGGCGCATGATCCCACCTACGATGCTTTCGGCTACGTGTATCAAAAGCCCAAATTCCATTTCGGACACTTCTGCCTCTTTTTCCTGATGGCCGTAGGACTCATGTATATCGGCAGCTTTATCGGCAACACCATGATGTCCTGGGTATCTCAAAAGACAGGAGCTTCCTATGAAAACGGCCTCAATGATCTTGCAACCAACAGCCAACAATGGATGATCTTCCTCGGTTCTGTGGTGATCGCTCCCATCGGAGAGGAGCTGATGTTCCGCAAGCTTTTCATTGACCGTGCACGTCGCTACGGTGACGGTATGGCGATCCTTTTGTCGGCGCTGTTGTTCGCACTTTTCCACGGGAACTTTTTCCAGTTCTTCTATGCATTCTTCGTGGGCGCTGTGATGGCGTATCTCTACACCCTGACGGGAAAATTCATCTACCCCGCGCTCATGCATATGGGACTGAATTTCCTCGGTATGATGCTCATGCCCAATCTTCTGGATTGGCTGGGGCTTTCGGAGCTGGCGACACTGGATCCTGAAAACACAGTGGCCGTCAATGCGTTCATTCAGGCGCACAGCTCGGCGTACGCGGTGTATTCCATGATCACCCTCATGATCTACGCGATCATGATCTTTGCCGTGGTCATGCTCCTGTATTTGATCTTCAAAAGAAAGATATATCTCGGACAGGGTGAGGTGGTCTTGCGCTCTGAGGACCGCGCGCTTGCCGCGTTCGGCAATAAGGGAATGGCGATTTGCATTTTCCTACTCTGCCTTATCATGGCGTTGAATCTCATTCCCATGCCGCAATAACGCCGAAAGGGAATTCCAAAAATAAATAAAGGAGGGCTGTACCATGATGCAAAAGAACGCGTCCCGACAACGTGTTTCGCGTGTGACGGCGCTGGGGATCTTTTTCCTTGCCTGCTGTCTTGTCTATTTGATCGTCTTTGCCGTCATGGAACTGAACTCCGAAAATATCGGCGGACACGCAAACGGCGGAACGACGGAGCGTACTGTAGTTGTCAAAGCGGTTCGAGGACAGATCTACGACCGCAACGGCAAGCCGCTTGTGACCAATGCGTACACGTATGATCTGACCATTGATTACAGCGTGCTGCCGACTGATCCTGCCAAGCGAAATGAAACGCTGCTCGGGGCGTGGGAAATTCTCGTTTCCTGCGGAGAGGCGGATCACTTTTTGGATCACCGAAATCCCTTGGTGGGCACCTACCCCGACGTGGCTTATACGGCGACGGCCTCCCAAAAGGGCACGGCGGACTATGAAACCCTTGTGGCTCAGTTTTCTTCTTCGGGTATCCGCGCGTCTGTCATCCGCGCGCTGAAGGCTGACGGAATGTCCACCTCAGAGGCGACCGAAGCGTTTGATGCCGATCCTCTTTTGCACGTCAGTGCCAAGATGCTGGTCGAGCACTTTTTTGACACCTACGAGCTGCTTGCCGTCCATCCCGATACGGGCGCATACGTATACAGCGGGGAGGAGATCGGTCAGCTGCTCCGTATTTATTGGGGCATGGAGGCCACGGGCTTTTCCCGTGCTAACGATTACGTCATGGCTGAGCATATCAGCATGGACACGGTAACTGCCGAGAAAGAGCAGGCATTGCCCGGTGTCGGGTTTGCAACTTCCTTTGTTCGTGTATACGAATATCCCGGATACGCCTCGCACATTTTGGGGCAAACGGGCCCGATCTATGCCGAGGAATGGCCCGAGTACAAAGAACTTGGTTACCACATGGACGTGCTTGTGGGAAAATCGGGATGCGAAGCCGCTTTTGAGTCTTATTTGCACGGGCAGGACGGTGTTAAGGTCATCGTGGAGGATGCCGACGGGAACGTGGTGGACGAATACATGAAAACCGAGCCTGTGGCAGGGAAGGACGTATACCTGACCATTGATATAGATCTGCAGATCGCCGCTGAGGACGGACTCAAAGAGAACGTCGCCTACGTGCAAAACAATCTGGGTAAACAAGACTGTCAGGCAGGTGCGATCTGCGCAGTCGACCCCAACACGGCGGATGTTTTGGCGATTGCCTCGTATCCGACCTATGATCTTTCGACCTTTGCCGAGGATTATGACAGCCTACAGAGCGACAGTGCCCTGCCGCTCTACAATCGGGCGCTCAGCGGTCTGTATGCGCCCGGCTCTACCTTCAAGCCTGCAGTCACGGCGGCGGCGCTGATGGAAGGCGTTGTCAAAACCGACACCCTTCTTTCCTGCGAGGGTGTGTATACCTACTATCAGAGTTATCAACCGAAGTGCTGGGTCTACAGTAGCAACAGCGGCATCCGCAAGCACGGTCTCATTACGGCGGACGATGCGTTGCGCGTGTCCTGCAACTGCTATTATTATGAGGTCGGCCGCTTGCTGGGCATTGACCGCATGAATCATTACTGCGAGCTGTTCGGTCTCGGACAGCCGACGGGAATTGAGTTGGGCGAAGCGACGGGAAGCCTTGCGGGGCCTGCATGGCGCGCCGCCAATCAGCAAAAGGACTGGCTACCGACGGACACCATTGCCGCCGCCATCGGTCAGTCTGACAATGCTTTTACCCCTCTGCAGCTCAGCGTGTACCTTTCTACACTGGTCAACGGCGGCACGAGATATGCCGCGCACCTCTTGGATCGGGCGGTTGACGTTGCCACGGGGGAGACGTTGTATGAAACCGTACCGGTGGTAAAGGATGCGTTCGTATTGCAGGAATCCTACCGTGCCGAGATCCTTTACGGTATGGAGCAGGTGATCACCTCCTCGGATTCTCTCTCTCGCTGGATGTCCCGTGTGCCCGTCACCGTAGCAGGAAAAACGGGTACGGCACAGGTGGGCGGCGGCGAGGATGACAACGGTTTGTTTGTTTGCTGCGCGCCCTCCAGAACCCCCGAGATCGTTGTGACTGCGGTGATCGAGCGCGCGGGCGGCGGTTCTTATGCGGGACTGGCGGCATCGCGTGTGCTGGAGGCTTATTATCAATAAAGGAAGATTATAAATTTCAACATGGAACAAAAACGATTTTCAAAATTTGATGACAGCTTTACCTGTGCCCATTGCGGCAGGGAGGTGCTTCCCTTGGGTTATTCCTCGCGGAATCATTGTCCCTTCTGCCTTTGGTCGCTCCATGTAGATATCAATCCCGGCGACAGAGCCAATCCCTGTCGCGGAGAGCTGGAGCCTGTATCCGCCGAGCCCGACCCCAAGAAGGGGTATATCATCATTTCAAAATGCAGGAAATGCGGTGAGCTTCGCCGATGCAAGGCGGCGCACGAGGCGGACGTTCAGCCCGACGATATCCGTCTGATCATCGGTCTGACCTCGCGGCCTGTGGATACGTCCGAGCCCGGTACTTGGGACAAGCGGAGACGGAGGTAAGAGATGCAGCACCCTATGATCCGTATCATGTTTGTCTGTCACGGCAACATCTGCCGCAGCCCCATGGCGGAATTTATTTTGAAAGATATGCTCAGAAAATCGGGCCTTTCTTCCCGTGTGTCCGTGGCATCTTCCGCGACCAGCACCGAGGAGATCCGGAATGGCGTGGGCAATCCTGTCTATCCTCCTGCCAAGCGCGAGCTTGCCTTGCATGGACTCACCTGCGAGGGAAAGCGCGCGGTACAGCTTACCCGTGTGGATTACGACACATATGATCTTTTGATCGGGATGGATTCGGCCAATATCCGCAATATGCATCGCATACTGGGCGGAGACCCTCAAGGAAAGATCCGCAAGCTGATGGACTATGCGGGTGGTGGTGACGTGGCCGATCCTTGGTATACGGGTAATTTCGACGTGACCTACCGAGATATTGAGGCGGGCTGTCGGGGATTGCTGGCCGACCAAGATTTTGATGACCTTTTGCAGAAAGGATAATATATGGAACAGCTTTTGAATGTCAAAGGAAAGCTTCTCGGCGTGGATTTCGGTGATAAGCGCACGGGATTGGCCATCTCCAACGACGGTCAGACCATTGCTTCGGGGGTGACCCAGATCTCTGTGGGCGGTATGCAGAAAACCGCCGAGGCCGTGGCGAAGATCGCCGCCGAACGCGGCGTTTGGGGTATCGTGGTGGGACTTCCCGTAAACATGGACGGTTCCCATGGCCCTCGCGCTCAGCACGCAGAGAAATTCGGGCGGATCCTGCAGGGACTTGTTGACGTGCCTGTTGCCATGCTGGACGAGCGTATGACCACCATGGCGGCTTCCCGTTATCTCAATGAGACGGATACGCGCGGACAGAAAAGAAAAAGCGTGATCGACACGCTGTCAGCGGAGATCATTCTGCAAAATGCTTTGGATAAACTGAAATATATGAGAGAAAGGGAGTGCGGATCATGAATCACAGCAACGGCGGAAAAATTTTCAAATATACCATGAAGACCATCGGCTTTCTTTTGGTGTTCGGCACCATCGGCATCCTGCTTTGGCGTATGTTCTCGTCGGGCGATCCCGCTTCCATGAAGACGCTGGATGCCAATGCCGCGCTGGTGGAAGCGTATGAGAAAGCGCTTTCGGAGGATCGCGCGCTGGATATCTTTACCCAGGAGCAACCTACCAATATCACAACGGCTGAGCATAATTACAGCTATTTTTCGGCGCGGAACGTGGTGTTTGTCCGTGATGCCAAGCAGGTACAGCTGACCTTCCGTTACAACAACAGTACCATCCGCCATCTGGTGGAGGACTACAAGCTTTCAAAGACCCCTGCACGGGAGGATGATCTCTATGACGTGACCCTGTGGGTGGTCTACGATCTGACACCCGACGTCAAGGAGGATAACGAGATCGACCACGAAAACGTCAACAAGGTCAGAGTGCACGCAACGGACTCCGAAACCCGCGCAGACCAAAAGAGCCTTTACAACTACCGTAAGCTGGTGTTTGACGGGGTGGATTTTTCTAATCCCGACGCGCCCATTCTTGCCATCTATATGGATGTATACTATAATGAAGACATCGATTACGAGGCCGATCCCTACGGAACTCTGCCGCTGTACCAAAAAGTGTACGAGGAAGAAGGCGTCAACAAGCCTTACGAGCTGACAAAGCAAGACCAGAAGGCGATCGATGCATTTAAAAAAGAATGACAAGAAAAAATCCACCGCTACGGGGTGCTTGCGGCAGAGCGGCATGAAATTGAATATACCTACCGAAAGGAAAAGGACGAGAAATTGCAAAAAAATTTCTCGTCCTTTTTTCTTGACAACCACTGACTTAATTAAAGACACCAAATTTTGTCTTTGCCAAATTATCAAACTTTATTGACAAATCAACAGAAATGTGATAAAATATACTCGTCACACAATCTAATATTTTTTCGTGTTAGTGGGAAACTATCCTTGGTAAAAGGTGTTTCCTTTTTTCCTCATACCCACTAACACTGGCGAGAGATTGTGTGACAACAATGAAGGAACACTTTTTCGGTGCGTTCCTTCATGGGGCGCACTTTTTTATATACTGAGGGGGGAATATATGAACAATAATGATATACCAAGAAAGATAATAGATATTACCGGCGTAGAACTTACACCCGGAGAGCCTGCCGTTTGTCTTGGCAACGGAGAGCAAGGCTTTGAATGCTGTTGCGACGAATGCGACTACTTTTTGCTTTGTTTCCCCGAATTTGATTCAAAAAGCGAAACAATTAACAAAACAGAAATCCCCCAGACCTTACTATGACAAAAGCAACGCAAAGGCACTTTTGACATTTTCATATCAAAAGCCTATACAATTACCTTCCGGGAGGTAAAAAAGGCTCCCTTTACACAAGGGAGCCTTTTGTTTTTGCAACCCTGTTTGTTTGCAAAATAGCCATAAACTTTTGTAGTCCTTAATTTAGTCTTAGCAAGCACTGCTTCTGTGTCCACAGAAGCTATTTTGATTTTGTCGATATGCCGTCGCTTCGCTCGGCTCGATATATTTGCCTTGCAGCAAATTCGATATGCTTTCGCTACGCTCAAACTCGATATGATATAAATCCGCGCTCACGCAGTGAGCATATCGAGTGCGTCAGCACATATCGAACGCGTTAGCGTATATCGAAAATCCGCATTAGCGGATTTATATCGATGCATACCTGCTCTATGGCAGGTATGCTACGCGGTGGATTTTTTGTATCAATGCTTTTCGTAGAACCAGATGACACCCGAGCGGTGGGGGAGCTTGTCCGAGAAGCCCTCGGCGGCCAGCTTGGCGCCCGATACCGTGAAGGTTCTGTGACCCAACTCGTCGGTGAAGGTGTAGGCCTTGGTCTCATCGATATAGAGATTTTTCAGGGTGATGTTCTCCGACTTGACGTTCACGTTACGGATGATCTGAACAAATCCCTCGGTGTCTCCGTCAAACTGCATGGCGTACCAGTCCTCGGTGGACTTGCGGCACTCGGTCAGGGGGTAGTAGTCGCAGGTCAGCTCCAGCTTGGCTGCCTTACGCCAAACGGGATGGAAGCGGCGGCCCACGGCGTAGATCTCGTCGGGATGATAATATTCGATCATGGAGGTCACAGCGGGAGTCAGAGCATTCTGATAGCCGAAATCGTCCACCTGATGCTGCTGGCCGTTGTAGGTGCCGTCGGGCTCGTCCCAATTGTAGTTATGGGCGCGGAAGTAGGGGATCCACTCGAACATCTCACGGTGCTGCTTCTGCTTGATATAGTGGTCACCGTAGCCCACGTCGGTGTAGTGGAGGGGTACGGCACGGCGCATGGTTTCGGGATCGTTGCGGCGACCGCCGGATGCGCAGGAGTCCATCCACAACCTGGGATTACGGTCAATGAGGGTATCCCAGTAGCGATAGTAGCCTTGGATGTGCAGGTTTTCCAGCACACCCTCACGGTCAGGCTGCGTGTTGTGTGCCCAGTAGGGGGCGGGGGGGAAGTTGAAGTCCTGGCGGTAGATCTTGATATGGGAATCCTTGATGATGGCGTCAACGGTGTCAATGAGCCAATCGCAGGCGGCGGAATTGCCCAGATCCAACAGGGCGTTCTCCGAGAGCCAAGGGTTATCGTCATGGAGGTAGTGGAGGAGCCACTCGGGGTGCTCGTTCCAGAGCTTGGTGCCGCGACGGACACGCTCGGGCTCAAACCACACGAGGAAGTCGATGCCTTCCTTCATGAGCTTTTTTCCCACAGGACCCATGCCCCGGGGGAAGTGGTCGGGGTTGGGGTACCAGTTGCCTGTGGTGGGCCAATCGTTGTTGCAGGGATACCAGCCCGCGTCGATCCACCAGATGTCGGGCTTGAGGCCCTTTGCCAGGTAGGTGTCGATGGCGGCCAGCTGATTGTCCTCGGTGACTCCGCAGAACTCGGGGAGGCCGTCGATCATCCAGGTGTGGAGCACCAGCTTGGGATCCAAGGGATGACCGTCCTCTCGGGGGAGGATATGGTCGATGTAGAAGGAACGCCAGAGGTTGCGGCCGCGGTCGTCCAAAGAAGCCTCGTCGTCGGCGGCGAAGGCCTCCAGGGTAAGGCGGGGGGTACGGACGGTTTCGCCGGGCTTCAGATAAGAGCGGAAGGATGCTTGGCCGACAGTCAGACGAACCTCGTCAAAATCTCCCGCGTTCTGCAGCTTGGCCTCCAAGCGCCAAGTGCCCGACCAGCCCACGGCGACGTTGACGCCGCTCTTCTCGCTCGTTCCGAACAGGCGCATATAGGGAAAGGCACCGTTGCAGGGGGTGCCGTCACCGCAGGGTTGCTTGACGATGCCCTCGGCTGTGATGGGATCTCTCCACCACTCGTAGCCCTCGGGGTTACAGGTATCACCGTTGCCGTGGTAAAGCACGGGATTTTGGGCGGGGAGCGCAAGGTCGAGATTCCAGTTCGAGATGATGGGGGAATCCGCCTTGCCATCGTTGGTGATGTACATGACCCACTCCACTACGGGATAATCACGGAACTCGGTGCATTCGGCACGAAGGGTCAGACCCTCGGGGGTTACGGCTGTGATGACGGTCTCGTAGATACAGGAGTCGATACGGCGGCGGATGGCCTTGGGGGAAAACTCGGCAGGGAATCCTCGGTAGGTTTTATCTCCAATGGTGTATACCACAGGAATGTCTTTGGGTGAAGTATAAGGGCGCAGATAGGGAATCAGCGCGATGTCTTTCCGTGTTGCTTTCATATAGGTTACCGTCCTTTGCTTGGTTTGACCCGTGTGGGGTACGGGTACAGTATACCATATGAAGGAAGAAAAAGCAATGCCTTTGGGCAAAAAATACAGGAAAATCTGTACGCATTCAGGATTATCCTTGCACCATTGACAAAATTTACGCCGTGCACGGAATATTAACAAATCATCTATTGATATTTTTTCAAAGATAGGGTATACTAAAAAGTGAAATTTTGGAAATTTGATACAAGGAGGCATTGAACCATGACTGCTATGCTTTTTTCGTCCGGTAGTGCCGGCGGTTCTCTTTTGATGTTTATTCCCCTGATCCTGATTTTTGTGGCGATGTATTTCTTCATGATCCGTCCTCAGAAGAAGCAGGAAAAGGAAGCCAACCGTATGAGAGACGAGCTGACCGTGGGTGATGAGATCACCACCATCGGTGGCATCATCGGTAAGGTTGTCAGCATCAAGGACGAGACCCTCGTGCTGGAAACCACGAAGGATCGTACCCGTATCCGTATTCTCAAGACTGCTGTCAGCCGTGTTGACGTCAAGGCTGAGGACGCGCAGGATTGATGGAGAAATGACCTGAGGAAAGGATGTTCTATTTGTAACCGCTGTGGCATAGGATGATATAACCCTGCTCCATGGAGGCTCTTATATGAACATCTTTTCTTCTTCCGGGCATCACAGAACCCGTACCGCCCCTCGGCGTGCTGCTGCACGGTCTTCTCATGTCATACCTGACGGACAGTCGCATACGGAGGAATCCACCGAGGGCAGCTTTGTGTCCGCGCTGTTTGCGGCGCTGTTTGCGCTACCTGTGACGGTGCTGATCGGATTTGTCCTTTTGTTGATCGCTACGGCTGTGGCGTATACCAATGCAGACCCCGATGCGCTGACCACGCCGCTATCCCTCGCCGCTTGGGGACTCACGGCGCTGATGGGAGGGATGGTGTCGGGTATGCGCGGATATCGCTCCCCCCTGCTTTCTGCGCTGATTTTGGGACTATTGCTTCTGCTTTTGCAGCTTGGAGGCTCGCTTTTTTGGGACGATGCTCTTCGTGAGCAGTTGACGCTGGGCGGTTCCTCGCTTTTGCGTTGGGGATTGCGCATCGCTGTTTTGCCGCTGTCTCTCTTGGGAGGACGCATTGGAAAAACCAGACACCGTGCCCCGCATCCCTCCGGACGAACGCCCGGGAGACATATGCGCTAAAGCCGATAAAGTGCGGAAAAGAATTTTTCAGGCAAAGGTCACCTCTGAAAACTTTGCGGAAAGGAATCCATATGGCAAAAATTAAGGATGGGTGTAACGCGGAACTCTCTCTTTTGCAAAAAAAGATGCTCCCTTATATAGCGCTTCCTATGAAAAAAGAGTGCCCGACGGCGCTCAGATACGCGCTTGCGAAATTCGATGCAGGCGCGGTGGCGGAGGCCTATGAGGGCTTGTATCTGCTCTTTGAAAAGGGACTTTTGGAAGCATAAAAAAACGCAAGAGCAATTCTTGCGTTTTTTTATGCTTTTTTAGAGGTTCCCTTTGGTTTACCAGATCTTGCGGTAGATCTCAACGATCTCTTCCTTGGTCGGTGTTCTGGGATTGGTGGCGGTGCAGTTGTCCACCAAGGCGGCAACAGCCATGTCATCCAGCGCGGCCAGATACTCGGTTTCGGTCAGCTTGGGACAAGCCTCGGATACCTTGGAGGGAATACCCATCTCGGCGTTCAGGAAGTGGAGGTAGGAGATCAGCGCGCGGATGGTGGTGACCTCGTTCATGTTGCTGACACCCAAAATACGGGCGAGGTTACAGTACTTGCGGACACAGGAGGGGTATTCCTTCTGCGAACGGTTCGTGAGGGTCACGCCGCTGTTGTATTCGATGATGTAGGGAAGCAGGATGGCATTGGCGCGACCATGGGGAATGTGGAAGCGCGCACCTAACTGATGTGCCATGCCGTGGTTGAGTCCCAAAGACGCAGAGTTGAAGGCCAGACCTGCGAGACAAGAGGCGATGTGCATCTTGCGACGGGCATGGGTATCGTCACAGCTACTGTAAGAGCGGATGAGGAACTGACCCGAGATCTCCACGGCCTTCTCGGCCAAAGCGCCCGAAAACTCGTTGTTCTCGGTAGAGACGTAGGCCTCGATGGCGTGGGTCATAACGTCCATACCTGTGTCGGCGGTGACCGATGCGGGAACGGATTTCACCAGCACCTCGTCCAGAATGGCTTCGTCGGGAAGAAGCTCTTCGTCTACCAGTGGATATTTGCGTCCCTCGGCAGGATTGGAGATGACGGCGAAACGCGTGACCTCGCTGCCCGTGCCCGAGGTGGTGGGAATGGCAATGAGATGGGGGTCATAATCCTCATCGAATTGACGGGAGAATTTTTTGATGGCCTTGGCGGTATCGATCGCAGAACCGCCGCCTACACCGATGATGCAGGGGGGCTTGGTTTTTATGACAGAGGCTACGCCTGCAATCACTTTGTCCACAGGAGGATCCGGCACAACGTCGGTGAACAGGTCGTAGCAGATGTGTGCCTTGTCCAGACGGGCGGTGAGCAGAGTGACCATACCGCTGGTGACCACAAAGGGATCGGATATGATGAGAACGCGGTCGAAGGGGAGAGCGGAGAGCCTGTCAAGGGCGTTTTCTCCGAAAAATATTTCTGTGTTGATGTGAAATTCTTTCATTATTATATAGCCTTTCCCGTATGTACGGAGGGGTGACGAGGAATTATTCGTGTGCGTGCAAAACCTTTTCGGCCATGTGCAAGAGCTTGTCTCGCAGCCAGTCGGGCTCGACGATACGAATGCCGGATCGAGCCGTCAGAATGGCGCAAAGGAAGCGATCAATGTTGTGGAACTCGCAGAGGAACAGATGGCGCTTTTCGTTGGATATGATGTAACTGCGCATCTCCAAAACGGTCAGCTTGTCTTTGATCTCCAAGGTGGCTGTGTAGGGGATCTGACTTTGGATGATGACGTGATCGGCTTCGGGGATGTGCAGGTCGGTGCGGCTTGCTATGAAAAGCTCGTCGTCGCGGCGGTTGTAGGCGTACAGATCATCGTTTTCTCCTGCGACTACAAGGGGAAGGGAAAACGGAGCGGAATACACGTAACCGCGGTTGCGCTGATCAAAGAGCAGGGGCGCGCCCAGTTGCTTTCTTAAATAGTCAATGTCTCTTTGCGCTTGACGCAGGGAGATATGAAATCTCTCGGCGATGCGCGGCGCATTGGGGAAGGATCCGCGACTGACTTCGTCGTGAAACCATTGAATGCGCAGATTGGCAGATGTTTTGTGCTTCACAGTACACCTCACGCTACAGTGCCGTCGGGCGTGCCGTCGGCTTCGGTGGGGATGTCATGTTCGGTGGGAAGCTTGCTGGAAAAAACGTAAATCGTCAGTCTTGCTGCCGCGTAGATGCCTGCGCCCAAAAGGCCCAGCGCGTAAGCGGTGTGCATGGGGGTCTTGAGAATGCCGACGGCCAGTGCGATCAGGGTGGGGATGCTACCCGTGAGGCAGAAGAAGACGGCAACCGAATGGAAAAAGATCGCGGCTCTCGGCAGAGGCTTGTCCAAGCGGAAACGAAGCTCGGAGACGGTGAAGAGCATCACGCCGAGGAAACCAAACTGCAGACCCAGCTTGATGGGGGAGTTCATGGTGGTGAACTGATCGGTGTAGGTTTCTGCGATGGAAAGCAGCGCCCAGAAAACCGGGGCATAGCCTATGGCGGAGAGGGTCGTGCTTTTGATGTGACCGCCCATGGATTTCCCGAGCACGAGAAATGCGTAGAACGCCGACAGAAGTGCCAGCACGCCCGAGATGATGAGCAGGATATTGGAAAAGCTTGCGAGATACGCCTGATACAGCGTCCAGACGCCGCAAAGGGTAAAGCAAACGAACAGGGGAATCGCGGCGATATATTTGCGCGGCTCGTGCCAAACGGTGGGAAGCATATGCTTGGGCGTCAGGATGGAGAACACAAGGGGAAGGATCGCCCCGGCAAAAGAGATCACCGTCATGAGCGTAGTGATGACGGATGCGTCGAAATATCCGACTTCTTTATCATATAAAGTAAACATAGCGACCGTGCGCAGTGCGATTCCTATGACGGTAAGCACGGCGGCGGACAGCAGGCAAAGCTGAGGTGCCCGGAATCTGAATTTCAAGGACACAGCCTCCTTTCATGATTTTGCTTGTTGATAGACATATTCTTCATTATTATAATGCAAATATGTGAACAGCCTGTAACGAATTACACGAAAGTTTGAGATTTTTTGAAATATTTTTGCGGGAACTTGATGAAATGGTGAAAGTGCACAAAAATAGCGAGAAAAAATCTTACAATTTCATGATTTCTTTTAGAAGGAAATTTCGCCAAACTACTTGCAATTTGGCTGGAAATCGTGTATAATTGAGGAGCTTGATATGCGCTGATGCGAGAGGTTGCTTATGGGATTCACCGAGTCCTGTAAGGGAATTTTCGCGGAGTATGTCCGAACATCGGGCGAACCATCACTCCCCCGTCGCCAAATGCCCCATAGGATGCCGTTTCGCGGCACTTTTTATTGGGTCAAAAAGGAACGCACGGAGCGGTGTTGAATCGGTGGCCCCACACGAATCGCTCTTGCCTGCCACTTCGGGTTGCGGCAGAAGCAGAGCGAAATCTAAAAGGAGGCAAGAAACAATGGCAGTGAAAGAGAAGATCAGAGTTCGTCTCAAGAGCTACGATCACACCCTCATCGACACCGCGGCTGAAAAGATCGTGGCTGTTGCTAAGGCAAACGGTTCTGAGGTTTCGGGTCCCATCCCGCTTCCCACCGACCGTGAGATCGTGACCATCCTGCGCGCTGTTCACAAGTACAAGGACAGCCGTGAGCAGTTCGAGACCAGAACTCACAAGAGACTCATCGACATCATGAAGCCTTCCCAGAAGACTGTGGAAGCTCTCATGAACATCGAGCTCCCCGCAGGCGTTGAGATCGAGGTTAAACTGTAATATCAAGCCCTCGAAAAAACGAATGCAAAACGCGCCCCGGCCGCGAAAAGCGGAAGTAACCCTACATATTATATAGGGTTGCGACAAAGACAACAGCCGACACCCGCGAAGGTGCGGATGGATCGGTAACTTTGTAAGTCATGTTGACCGAAGGATGTCGGATCTCGACTGTAGACCTCGGCCAACCAATAATTTACAGGAGGAAAACTCAAATGAAAAAGGGACTTATCGGTAAGAAAATCGGTATGACTCAGATCTTCGATGAGAACGGTAACGTCATTCCTGTCACCCTCATCGAGGCCGGCCCCTGTGTTGTTGCACAGAAGAAGACCGGTGAGAACGATGGCTACGAGGCCATCCAGCTCGGCTTCATGGAAATGAAGGCTAAGCACGTAACCAAGCCCCGCGCAGGCCACTTCGCAAAGAATGGCATCAGCGCAAAGAAGCACCTCAAGGAATTCCGCCTTGATGACTGCGCTCAGTACAATGTCGGCGACGTCATTACCGTCGATACCTTCGCCGCAGGCGAAAAGGTCGATGTAACCGGTATGACCAAGGGACACGGTTACTGCGGTGTTGTTAAGCGTTGGAATCACCACAAGCTTCGCATGACCCACGGCGTTGGCCCTGTGCATCGCCAGCCCGGTTCCATGGGCTCCATCGACCCTGCCAGAATCTTCAAGAATCACAAGATGGCAGGTCAGTACGGTAACGAGCGCGTTACTGTGCAGAACCTCAAGGTTGTTAAGATCGATAGCGAGAGAAACATCCTCGCCGTTAAGGGTGCCATTCCCGGCGCCAAGGGCGGCATCGTGTTCGTTCGCGACTCGGTGAAAGCATAAGCGGAAGGAGGAAATAAAACATGCCTAACGTAAAAGTGTTTAACATGGCCGGCGAGGCTGTGGGCACCATGGTTCTGTCCGATATGATCTTCGGCGCAGAGATCAATGCTGCTGTCCTCCATGCCGCAGTCAGAGCATATCTGCTCAACCAGAGACAGGGCACTCAGTCCACTCTGACCCGCACCGAGGTTTCGGGCGGCGGCAGAAAGCCCTGGAGACAGAAGGGCACCGGTCGTGCTCGTCAGGGTTCTACCCGTTCTCCTCAGTGGACCCACGGTGGTATCGCTCTCGGCCCCAAGCCCCGCAGCTACCACACCGGTATGAACAAGAAGACCAAGAGAGTCGCTCTGTTCTCCGCTCTCTCTGCTAAGGTTGCAGAGGGCAAGCTCATCATCGTTGATGAGATCAAGTGCGCTGAGTACAAGACCAAGACCATGGTCAATATGCTCAAGGCACTGGGTGCTGAGAATCGCACCCTGGTGGTTCTCCCCGAAGTGAACCCCTACACCATTAAGAGCTGCGCTAACATCGAGCGCGTCGAGACCTGCCTGTTCTCTACCATCAACGTGTACGAGATCCTCAAGGCCGACAAGCTTGTCATTACCGCTGCAGCCGTTAAGATGCTTGAGGAGGTATACGCATAATGAAAATGCTCGACGATATCATCATTAAGCCCGTGATCTCCGAGGCAAGCATGGATATGCTCAGCGACGAGAACCACAAGAAGTACGTCTTCAAGGTTCTCCCCTCCGCAACGAAGCCCGAGATCGCTAAAGCTGTTGAAGCTATCTTCCCCGGCACCAAGGTGGAGAGCGTCAACGTTATGAACATGAAGAGAAAGCCCAAGAGAATGGGTGTGCACTTCGGCTATACTTCCGCTTGGAAGAAGGCCATCGTCACCCTCACGGCTGACTCCAAGACCATCGAGTTCTTCGAAGGCCTGAACTAATGAAGGAGGTTGAAGTACATGCCTACGATTAAGTATAAGCCTACGACCCCTTCCAGAAGAAATATGTCCGTTCCTGCTTATAAGCAGGTCATCACCAAGGACACCCCCGAGAAGAGCCTGGTCGTTATCAAGAAAAAGCACGCAGGTCGTAACAGCTACGGCCGCATCACCGTTCGTCATCGCGGCGGCGGTAACAAGATCAAGTACAGAATTATCGACTTCAAGCGTCTTGACAATGCTCCTGCAACCGTCATCGCTATCGAGTACGACCCCAACCGTTCCGCTTTCATCGCTCTCCTTGAGAACGAGGCAGGCGTCAGAAGCTACATCGTAGCTCCCGAAGGCCTGAAGGTCGGCGACGTGGTTCGTTCCGGTGCAGACGCTGACATCAAGGTCGGTAACACCCTGCCTATCGCAAACATCCCCACCGGTACCTTCATCCACAACGTGGAGCTCTACCCCGGTAAGGGTGCTCAGCTCGCTCGTTCCGCAGGCGTGATGGCTCAGCTCATCTCCAAGGACGGCGGCATCGCTCAGGTTCGTCTGCCCTCCGGTGAAGTCCGCATCATCCGTCTGGATTGCGTGGCTACCATCGGTCAGGTCGGTAACTTCGAGCACAACACCATCAAGGTCGGTAAGGCCGGTAAGACCCGTCACAAGGGCATTCGTCCTACCGTTCGCGGTTCCGTTATGAACCCCTGCGATCACCCCCACGGTGGTGGTGAGGGTCGTTCTCCCATCGGTCATCCGTCGCCTGTTACCCCTTGGGGTAAGCCCGCTCTGGGTTATAAGACGAGAAACAAGAAGGCTCGCACCGACAAGTTTATCGTCAAGCGTCGCAACGCTAAATAAGGAGGGAATATAACATGAGCAGAAGTTTGAAGAAGCCTCCGTTTGTGGAAGCAAAGCTTTACGCACGCGTTTGCGCCATGAACGAAAATCATGAAAAGAAGGTGCTCAAGACTTGGTCCAGAGCATCCACGATATTCCCGGAATTTGTCGGTCACACGATCGCCGTCCATGACGGTAAGAAGCACGTTCCGGTGTATATCACCGAAGAAATGGTCGGTCACAAGCTGGGCGAGTTCGCCCTGACCCGTACTTTCAAGGGTCACGCCGGCTCCAAGACTTCCAACAAGTAATGAAGAGGAGGATATAAGAATGCAAGCAGTAGCACATCTGAAGCATGCTCGGATCTCTCCTCGCAAGGTGCAGATCGTCCTCGACCTCATCAGAGGTAAGGATGCGGACATGGCAATGGCAATCCTCAAGAACACCCGCCGCGGTGCTTCTGAGTACCTCATCAAGCTCCTGAAGAGCGCCATCGCTAACGCCGAGAACAACAACCACATGGACACTTCGAAGCTGTACGTTTCCGAGTGCTTCGTAACCCCCGGCCCTACCATGAAGAGAATCATGCCCCGTGCAAAGGGAAGCGCTGACCGCATCCTGAAGAGAACGAGCCATGTGACCATCGTGGTTAAGGAAAGAGACTAAGAAAGGAGACCAGAACAATGGGACAAAAGGTAAATCCCCACGGTTTGCGCGTGGGTGTCATTAAGAACTGGGATTCCAGATGGTTCGTAAAGGACGAAGTCTTTGGCGATACCCTGGTTTCCGACTACAACATCAGAAAGTATCTGAAGAAGGCTCTGCAGGAAGCAGGCGTTCCTAAGATCGAGATCGAGCGTGACAGCCGTCGCGTTCGCGTATTCGTCCACTGCGCTAAGCCCGGTATGGTAATCGGCCGCGGCGGTGAGCAGATCGACAAGTACAAGAAGGAACTGGAAGCTATGGTCGGTATGCCTGTCGCTCTCAACGTTGTTGAGGTTCGTCAGCCTGACCTGAACGCACAGCTCGTCGCCGAGAACATCGCCGGCCAGCTGGAGCGCCGCGCTTCTTTCCGCCGCGCTATGAAGATGGCTATCCGCAACACCATGAAGAATGGTGCCAAGGGTATCAAGATCGCTTGCAGCGGTCGTCTGGGTGGCGCTGAAATCGCTCGTTCCGAGCACTATCACGAGGGTACTATCCCGCTGCAGACCCTGCGCGCTGACATCGACTACGGTTTCTGGGAGGCTAACACCACCTACGGTAAGATCGGTGTCAAGGTTTGGATCTTCAAGGGTGAGATCCTCAACGAAGTAAACCGTCCCGAGGCTCGCGAGGCAGCTCGCCCCGACCGCCGTCAGGGTGACCGCCGTCAGGGTGAGCGCCGTCAGGGTGGCGACCGCCGTCAGGCGGGTGACCGTCGCCAGGGTGGCGACCGCCGTCAGGGTGGCGACCGCCGTTTCGGTGACCGCAAGCCCGGCGCTCCCGCAGCCGCTCGTCCTGTCGAGAGACTGCCCAGAACGCCCAAGGCTCCCAAAGAAGGAGGCGAGAACTAATTATGTTGATGCCTAAGAGAGTTAAATTCCGTCGCGTACAGCGCGGTAGAATGAAGGGTAAGGCCTCCAGAGGCACCACCCTCGCCTATGGCTCCTACGGTCTGGTGGCTACTGAGCCCGCTTGGATCTCCAGCGTACAGATCGAGGCAGCCCGTATTGCAATGACCCGTTACATCAAGCGTGGCGGTAAAGTTTGGATCAAGATCTTCCCCGACAAGCCTATCACTGAGAAGCCTGCCGAGACTCGAATGGGTTCCGGTAAGGGTGCAGTTGAGTACTGGGTTGCCGTTGTGAAGCCCGGCCGCATCATGTTTGAGATGGAAGGTGTTGCAGAGGACGTGGCAAGAGAAGCTATGCGTCTCGCAAGCCACAAGCTCCCCGTCAAGACTAAGTTCATCACCAAGGAGGAGGCGTAAGCAATGAAGGCAGCAGAACTGAGAAATATGACTTCTGAAGAGCTGATGGCTAAGCTCCAGGAGCTGAAGAGCGAGCTTCGCAACCTCCGCTTCCAGCACGCGATCAACCAGCTTGACAACCCTCATCAGATGACCGAGGTCAAGCACGACATCGCAAGAGTAATGACCGTTCTCAATGAGAAGAACGCGTAAGGAGGAACAGTCATGACAGAAGCAAGAGCACTGAGAAAGACCCGTGTCGGCATGGTTGTCAGCGACAAGATGGACAAGACCATCGTTGTGGCTATCGAGGACAACGTAAAGCATCCCGTCTACGGCAAGATCATTAAGCGCACCCTGAAGGTCCACGCTCATGACGAAAACAATGAGTGCGGCGTGGGTGACCGCGTTGAGATCATGGAAACCAGACCTCTGTCCAAGACCAAGAGATGGAGACTGGTTCAGATCATCGAAAAGGCTAAGTAAGTCCGCTATCGGCAACCCGAAGGCCACACGGGTATTTGTGGTCAGAATTCGAATAGTAGGTACGCCGTTGCGTATTGAAACAGTAGGAGGAAAAACAACATGATTCAACAGGAATCTATGATGAAGGTTGCCGACAACACCGGTGCTAAGGAGCTCCTTTGCATCCGCGTGCTGGGCGGCACCGGTCGCCGCTATGCTAACATCGGCGACGTCGTTGTGTGCGCAGTCAAGAAGGCTGCTCCCGGCGGCATGGTCAAGAAGGGCGATGTCGTTAAGGCAGTTATCGTTAGAAGCGTACACGGTGTTCACCGTGCTGACGGCTCTTATATCAAGTTCGACGAGAACGCAGCCGTCATCATCAAGGAAGATAAGACCCCCCGCGGCACCCGTATCTTTGGGCCTGTCGCAAGAGAGCTCCGTGAGAAGGACTATCTGAAGATCCTCTCCCTGGCTCCCGAAGTACTGTAATCGGAGGTATCGAGACATGGCTAAGCTTCATATTAAAAAGGACGACGTCGTAATCGTTCTCTCCGGTAACTCCAAGGGCGTGAAGGGCAAGGTCATTGCTACTTCTCCCGAAGAGGGTAAGGTCATCGTGGAAGGCGCTAACGTCATCCACAAGCACGTAAAACCCCGCCGTCAGGGCGAGGCAGGCGGCATCATCGACGCTGAGGGCGCTATGTATGCTTCCAAGGTTGCTATTTATTGCCCCAAGTGCGAAAAGGGTGTTCGCACCCACATCGAGATGATCGATGGCAAGAAGGTTCGCGTCTGCGTTAAGTGCGGACATAAGTTTTGATGGAGGAGGTAGATAACAATGGCAAGAATGAAAGAACTCTATACCAGCGAGATCGCTCCCTCTCTCATGCAGAAGTTCGCTTACAAGAGCGTGATGCAGATCCCCAAGCTGGACAAAATCGTTGTTAACGTCGGCTGCGGTGACGCTAAGGAAAACTCCAAGGTCATCGACGCTGTCATCGCTGATCTGACTCTCATCACCGGTCAGAAGGCTGTCCCCACTTACGCTCGTAAGTCCGTGGCAAACTTCAAGCTCCGTGAGGGTATGAAGATCGGTGCAAAGGTCACCCTCCGCGGTGAGATCATGTATGAGTTTGTTGACAGACTCTTCAACTTCGCTCTCCCCCGTGTGCGTGACTTCAAGGGTATCAACCCCAACGCCTTCGACGGCCGTGGTAACTACTCCCTCGGTCTGAAGGAACAGCTGATCTTCCCCGAAATCGAGTACGATAAGGTTGAGAAGATCCGCGGTATGGATATCTGCTTTGTGACGACCGCTAACACCGACGAGGAAGCTCGCGAGCTTCTGAAGTTGATGGGCGCTCCCTTCGCAAAGGATTGATGGAGGTAATGAAAGATGGCAAAGAAGGCTATGATCAACAAGCAGCAGGCTGAACCTAAGTTCTCTACCCGCCGCTACAACCGCTGCAAGATTTGCGGTCGTCCTCACGCTTACCTCCGCAAGTACGGCATCTGCCGTATCTGCTTCCGTAACCTCGCTTACAAGGGCGAGATCCCCGGCGTGAAGAAGTCCTCTTGGTAATTCGGGCTTAAAAGAATTATCCCCCACACCTGTCCGACGGCAAGATGCCTCGGACGGGACCCCCACCTATCGGTAGGAAGTCGAGCCGGATATGGCAGGCTCGAGGACAAAAGGCTGTCCAAGATGATCTGTCGGTATCCGCGCCGCGCGCGGATCGCCCGGTCACACTTAACCCCCGATATGCCGCCGCCCGAAGATAAGGGTGGCAGCAAGATAAAGATAACTTGCATCAGGAGGAAAGAATAATGCAAATGTCAGATGTAATTGCCGATATGCTCACAAGAATCCGCAATGCGAATACCGCAAAGCATGCTACCGTTGACATTCCGGCATCCAACATGAAGAAGTCCATCGCTGAGATCCTCGTTGAGGAAGGCTACATCAAGAGCTACACCGTGGTTGACGACGGTAAGCAGGGCATCATCCGCGTGACCCTGAAGTACCTGCCCGGTAAGCAGAAGGTCATCCGTGGGATCAAGCGTATTTCCAAGCCCGGTCTGCGTATCTACGCAAGCTGCGAGGATATGCCCAAGGTTATGAACGGTCTCGGTATCGCGATCGTTTCCACCTCTAAGGGCGTCATGACCGATAAGAAGGCTCGCGCCCTCAACGTTGGCGGCGAAGTCCTTGCTTTCGTCTGGTAATGAAACGGGAGGTACAAGAATATGTCTAGAATTGGTAGAATGCCCGTGGTTATCCCCGCAGGCGTAAGCATCACCATTGCTGACGGTAACGTTGTTACCGTTAAGGGTCCTCTCGGTACTCTCGTTAAGCAGTTCTCCGAAAGAATGACCATCACTGTCGAGGGCAATCAGGCTCTCGTTACCCGCCCCACCGATGAGAAGGAAGACCGCAGCGTTCACGGCCTGACCCGTGCGCTTCTGCAGGACATGGTTACCGGTGTTTCTCAGGGTTACCAGAAGGTTCTCATGATCATCGGCGTCGGCTACAAGGCAGCTAAGCAGGGCAAGAACCTGCTCCTCTACCTCGGTCACTCTCTCATGCCCAAGACCGGTATGCCTCAGGATAAGTTCATCATCCCCGAGACCGACACCGTTAAGCTGGAGGTTCCCTCTGAGGATGAGATCAAGAAGGCAGGCATCGACAAGATGACCACTGAAAAGGTGAGCTCCACCATGATCATCGTTGTCAAGGGTATTGACAAGCAGGAAGTCGGCCAGATGGCAGCAGTCATCCGTGGCAAGAGACCTCCCGAGCCCTACCACGGTAAGGGCGTTCGTTATATCGACGAAACTGTCCGCCGCAAGGCCGGTAAGACCGGTAAATAATTGAAAGGAGTGGATCAACATGGTAACGAAAAAGGATAAGAATCAAGCCCGTCTGAAGAGACACGTTCGCATCAGAAGCAAGATCTCCGGTACCGCCGAGCGTCCCCGCCTGGCCGTTTACCGTTCCAACGCTAACATCAGCGCGCAGATCATTGATGACGTGAAGGGCGTTACTCTGGTTGCCGCTTCTACCTACGGCGCCGGTTTTGAAGGTGTTGGCAGCAACAAGGCTGCCGCAAGAGCGGTCGGTAAGATGATCGCTGAAAAGGCTATTGCACAGGGAATCACCGAAGTCGTATTCGACAGAGGCGGCTACCTTTACCACGGACGTGTATCGGAATTGGCTGAAGGCGCTCGCGAGGGCGGCCTGAAGTTCTAATCTCATTTGAGATTAGTCCGGTTTGTACACTGTTCAAACAATGTTTGAGCATTCAATTAGGAGGAAACAAAAATGGCTAACAGATTTAATCAGGAAGAGCAGAAGCTGAGAGAAACGCTCGTCTCCCTGAACCGTGTTTCCAAGACCGTTAAGGGTGGTCGTATCGCTCGCTTTGCCGCACTCATGGTAGTCGGTGATGAGCAGGGTCACGTAGGCGTTGGTCTTGGCAAGGCAGCTGAGGTTCCCGAGGCAATCCGCAAGGGTATCGAGGATGCTAAGAAGAATATGATCAAGGTTTCCCTCAAGGGAACCACCATCCCCCACGAGGTCACCGGTGTGTTTGGCGCAGGTAAGGTCCTGCTCAAGCCCGCTTCCCTTGGTACCGGTATCATCGCCGGTGGCAAGGTACGTGCCGTTCTGGAGTGCGCCGGTATCTCCAACATTCGTGCAAAGTGCCTGCGCTCTGACAACCCCACCAACGTAGTTAAGGCTACCATGGCAGGTCTTGCAGAGCTGCGCACCGCAGAGGAAGTCGCGAAGATCCGTGACATCCCTGTGGAGCAGGTCAAGGCTTAAGGAGGCGACGGATATGAAAAAGGTAACACTTAAGAAGAGTCTGATCGCTGCTAAGCCCAATCAGAAGGCAACCGCTCAGTCTCTGGGTCTGCGCAAGATCGGTGATAGCATCGTTCATGCAGACGATGCAGTTCTGGCCGGTAAGGTCAAGGTTCTCGCTCATCTGGTTACGGTCGAGACCGTTAACGACTAAGTAAGGAGGGTATGAGAATGAAACTGAATGAATTGAGACCCGCTGAGGGTTCCAGAAAAGATTCCTACCGCAAGGGTAGAGGTCCCGGTTCCGGTAACGGTAAGACTGCCGGTAAGGGTCACAAGGGTCAGAACGCTCGCTCCGGCGGCGGTGTCCGCCCCGGTTTCGAGGGTGGCCAGCTCCCCCTGTACCGTAAGCTTCCCAAGAGAGGCTTCCACAACAAGTTCGCTACGATCTATGCAATCGTCAACGTTGGTCAGCTTGAGCACAAGTACAATGACGGTGACGTCGTTACCATCGAGAACCTGTGCGAAAAGAAGCTCGTCCGCAAGCTTTGCGACGGCGTGAAGATCCTCGGCAACGGCGATCTCACCAAGAAGTTGACTGTTCAGGCTACCGTTTTCTCGGCAGCTGCTAAGGAGAAGATTACAGCAGTAGGTGGACAGGCAGAGGAGGTATAAGCATGTTTCAAACGTTACGGAATGCTTGGAAAATTCCCGAGCTGAAGAGCAAGCTCCTCTTTACCCTGTTTATCATCGTCCTGTACCGTGTCGGCGCCAGCATCGTTATGCCTTGGGTCAATCCCGATCTGATTGCCCAGCAGTTCGCCCAGACCGGCGGTAATGCCTTTACTTGGCTCAACCTCCTCTCGGGTAGCGCACTGTCCCGCGGTACTCTGTTTGCACTGTCCGTATCGCCCTACATCACTGCATCCATCGTTGTCCAGCTCTTGACCATCGCGTTCAAGCGTCTGGCTGATTGGCAGAAGGACGGCGAGCGCGGCCGTAAGAAGATCTCCGCCCTGACCCGCGGTATCACCGTCGGTCTGGCACTCGTAACCAGTATCGGTTACACTATGTTCCTGGATACCAACGGTATGCTGATCCACGTGAAGAACGTTGCTACCAACGCAGGTCAGAAGGTCGTCACCTACTCTCAGTACGTGACCTCCACCGATGCTCTTGGTCAGACAACCACCTCCATCGCAGAAAGCTCTGCCCTGATGTACTGGCTCCAGCTCATCGCCCTTGTGCTTTGCTTCTGCGCAGGTGCATCCCTCATCATGTGGCTCGCTGAGCGTATCAACGAGTACGGTATCGGTAACGGTATTTCTGTCATCCTGTTCGCAAACATCATTACCAGCCTGCCCTCCATCCTCACCAATCTGGCTAAGCTCTGCTTCCAGAGAGGCGGCGTTCCCGCACAGAACGCAGACGGCGAGCTCATCAACCGTGGTCTTGGCGCTGCATTCGCAGAAGTGGCCAACGGTCAGGTCTGGCAGTGGATCGTTGGTGCCATCATATTCCTCGCGGTTATCGCAATTCTCATTGCTTTCACCGTTCTGGTCGTTTGGTTCTCCAACTCCGAGCGTCGTATCCCCGTCCAGTACGCTAAGCGTGTGGTCGGTCGTAAGATGTACGGCGGTCAGTCCTCTAACCTGCCCCTGAAGCTGGATATGACCGGCGTTATGCCCATCATCTTCGCAAGCTCCATCGTCAGCATTCTGCCTACCATTGCAGGCTTTATCCCCAATACGGGCTTCGGTAAGTTTGTGAACAACTACCTTGGCATGAACAGCTTCCCCTATCTCGCAATCTTCATGATCCTGATCTTCGCGTTCGCATACTTCTACGTGAGCATTTCCTTTAACCCCGTAGAGGTTGCAAACAACCTGCAGAACAACGGTGGTTCTGTTCCCGGTATTCGTCCCGGCAGACCTACCATTGAGTATATCAAGAAGATCCTGAACAGAATCACGCTGCTCGGCGCTATCTTCCTCTGCGTGCTGTCCGGCTTCCCCATGATCGTCAATGCGGTCTGGTATGCCATCGACGGCTACGGTCTGGCTGACCTGGCCTTCTCCGGCTCCTCCCTCCTCATCGTGGTCGGTGTTGCTCTGGAGACCTACCGTCAGCTCGAAGCTCAGATCACCCTGCGTAACTACAAGGGCTTCCTTGATTGATGCGCAATCGTAAATACTCTATGAGTAAACCTTATATGAAGCAATTTGTACCCCCTTTCCATTGATTAGAGGAGGAAAACGACATGAAACTCATTTTATTGGGCGCTCCCGGCGCAGGTAAAGGTACGCAGGCGGCGAACATCACCGCTAAGTACAATATCCCCGTTGTGGCTACCGGAGACATCCTCCGCGCAGCCAAGAGCGAAGGCACCGAGCTCGGCCTTCTGGCTAAGAGCTATATGGATGCCGGTAAGCTGGTTCCCGATGAGGTCATCATCGGTCTCATCAAGGAGAAGCTTTCAAGCGACTCCTGCAAGAACGGCTATATTCTGGACGGCTTCCCCAGAACCATTCCGCAGGCTGAAGCCCTTGACGCTATGGGCGCCGAGGTCGACGCAGTCCTGTCTCTGGAGGTTGCCGATGAGAAGATCATCGAGCGCATGAGCGGACGCAGAGTTTGCAAGTGCGGCGCATCTTACCATGTGGTTTACCTTCCTTCTAAGGTGGACGGCGTATGCGACAAGTGCGGTGACGCGCTCTATATCAGAGATGACGACGCCGAGGCTACCGTTCGCAAGAGACTTGAAACCTTCCATGCACAGACCGAGCCCCTGAAGGACTACTACGGTGCCAAGGGCCTGCTCGTAACCGTCGAAGGCCGCGAAGAGGTGGAGGATACCACCGCTGCCGTGCTGGCCGCTCTGGACGGCGTGAAGTGCAAGGATTGAGATTTCCTTTGAGGTATCCTGCTTATGATACAACTCAAAAACGGTGATCAGATCAGGATCATGAAGGAAGCCGGACGGATCACGGGCGAGGCTCTGCTCGTCGCCCGTGACCACGTTCGCCCCGGCATCAGTACCTATGAGCTGGATCGTCTGGTGAGAGAGCATATCGAGAAGTCGGGCGCAAAACCCTCCTTCCTCGGCTACGGCGGTTTCCCTGCCAGCGCGTGCATCTCCATCAACGACGAGGTCATTCACGGTATCCCCTCCAAGAAACGCTTTTTGCAAGAGGGAGACATCGTGAAGATCGACGTGGGCGCCTTCTATAAAGGCTTTCACGGCGATAGCGCAAGAACGATTCCCGTGGGCAAGGTCAGCGATGAAGCCTTAAAGCTCATCCAAGTGACCCGCGACAGCTTCTTTGCCGGTGTAGCAATGCTGCAATCGGGCAATCGGATCGGTGACATCGGTCATGCGATCGACAGCCTGGTGGTTGCCAACGGCTTTTCTACCGTCAAGCGCTACATCGGACACGGTGTGGGTCAGGCGCTTCACGAATCCCCCGATGTGCCCAACTATGGCACACCCGGCAGAGGCACACGCCTCTGCGCAGGCATGACGCTTGCCATTGAACCTATGGTCAATGTTGGCGGCGAGGCGGTTCGCGAGCTTTCCGACGGCTGGACGGTCAAAACCGCAGACGGCTCTCTGTCCGCGCACTACGAAAATTCCGTAGCTTTGACGCAGGACGGCGTGATCAATCTGACGGGCATCGATCCCGATTTTTAAGGGAAAGGCCCAAGAAATCATCTTTTAAATCAATCCAAGGGAGGGATTCTTCTGTCTAAGGACGACGTTATTGAATTTGAAGGCGTGGTCGAAGAGGCACTGCCCAACGCCACCTTCAAGGTGAGACTTCCCAACGGCCACATGGTGACCGCACATATTTCGGGAAAGCTCCGCATGAATTATATCCGCATTTTGCCGGGCGATCACGTGACTGTCGAGGTTTCTGTATATGACCTCGATAAGGGTCGCATCACCTGGCGTTCCAAGTGATAAAAACCAATTCTCACAGAAAGGTATGGTAATCACACATGAAAGTGAAACCGTCCGTTAAGAAGATCTGCGAAAAGTGCAAGATCATCAAGAGAAAAGGCAAGGTCATGGTCATCTGCGAGAACCCCAAGCACAAGCAGAGACAGGGCTGATTGCTGATTCTGAATGACTAACGAACGCCAAAAAGCAACGGCTTGGACGCCGAAGGCTTTTGGCCACACGTTCCCAAGTAGGAACTGCTCCCAAGGGAGCAACAAAATCACACAGAGAGGTGTAAAGAAATGGCTCGTATAGCTGGTGTTGATATTCCCAACAACAAGCGCGTTGAGATCGCTTTGACCTACATCTACGGAATCGGCCGCAAGAGCGCTAACGACATCCTCGCAGCTACCGGTATCAATCCCGATACCCGCGCTAAGGATCTGTCTGAGGACGAGATTGCAAAGCTCCGTGATGAGATCGAAAACTCTTATCTCGTAGAAGGCGACCTTCGCCGTGAGGTTTCTCTGAACATCAAGAACCTCGTCGAGATCAACTGCTACCGCGGTATCCGTCACAGAAAGGGTCTGCCTGTGAGAGGTCAGCGCACCAAGACCAACGCAAGAACCCGTAAGGGTCCTGCAAAGACCATCGCAAACAAGAAGAAGTAAAGGAGTGGCATGAACAATGGCAAAGAATGATAAGGCCGCCAGAGGCATCAAGAAGCGCCGCGAGAGAAAAAATATCGAAAAGGGCGCAGTTCATATCCAGTCTACCTTCAATAACACGATCGTTACCATCACCGACGTCAACGGAAACGCAATTTCTTGGGCTTCCGCCGGTGAGCTCGGTTTCAAGGGTTCCCGTAAGTCCACCCCCTTCGCTGCTCAGTCCGCTTCTGAGACTGCTGCTAAGATCGCAGTCGATCACGGCCTGAAGAGCGTTGAGGTTTACGTTAAGGGCCCCGGCTCGGGACGTGAGTCCGCTATCCGTGCACTGGAGACTGTGGGTCTGCAGATCACTCTGATCCGCGACGTAACCCCCATTCCCCACAACGGCTGCAGACCCCCCAAGCGCAGACGTGTCTAATTCATAGGAGGATAGAAACATGGCAAGATATACAGGACCTGCGTGCAAACTGTGCCGCAGAGAAGGTAAGAAGCTGTACCTCAAGGGCGATCGCTGCATCAGCGGCAAGTGCGCACTTGAGCGCAGAACGTCTCGTCCCGGTCAGCACGGCGCTGATGTCAAGAAGATGAGAGAATATGGTATGCAGCTCAGAGAGAAGCAGACCACCAAGAGATACTACGGTGTTCTCGAGAAGCAGTTCAGAAACCTCTATGAGGAGGCTGCTCGCAAGGAGGGTATGACCGGTGAAAACCTGCTCATCCTGCTGGAGAGAAGACTGGACAACACTGTTTACCGCATGGGTATGGCTGAGTGCCGCCGCGATGCACGTCAGCTCGTTATGCACGGTCACTTCACCGTCAACGGCAAGAAGGTCAACATTCCTTCCTTCGTTGTAAAGCCCGGTGACGTGATTGCCGTTAAGGAGTCCAGCCGCGATTCCGTGAAGTTCAAGGGTCTGGCTGAATCCGAGGGTGGTGCAAGAGTGCCCAAGTGGCTGGAGTCCGACAAGGCTAACTTCACCGCAAAGGTTGTTGCTATGCCCGCTCGTGATGATATCGACTTCGAATTCAACGAGCAGCTGATCGTCGAGCTCTATTCCAAGTAATACCCCCGTATCTATGGGTACTGCTTGGAATGCTCTCCGACAGCACCCAAAGCGCCTTTGTGCGCCGCTGTGATCCCCTATGGATAACGGCAACGGAAACACGTTTTTCCCAAATAGCAGAAGGAGGTTTTATTTGGAATGATCGAGATTGAAAAGCCTAATATTACGACTGCGAACCTGAGTAGTGACGGTACCCGCGGTACCTTTATCGTAGAGCCTCTGGAGAGAGGTTATGGCATTACCCTCGGTAACTCCCTGCGTCGTGTTCTTCTGAGCTCTCTGCCCGGCGTGGCTGTGACCTCTATGAAGATCGATAACGTGCAGCATGAGTTCTCCACTGTTCCCGGCATCTTGGAAGATGTCACTGAGATCGGTTTGAACGTCAAGGGCATCACCGCTAAGCTGATGACCCCCGGCCCCAAGACGGTCGTGATTGACGTAACCGGCGATCATGAAATCACCGCAGGTGATATCAAGCAGGATGGCGACATCATCATCCTGAACCCCGATCACCACATCGCAACGCTGTCCGGTAACGAGCGCTTCTACATGGAGCTGACCTTCGATAACGGCCGCGGCTATGTGCCTCAGGACAGAAACAAGCAGCTCCATAACGAACAGTCTGGGCTGACGACCCCTGCTCCCATCGGTACCATCTTCACCGACTCCATCTATACCCCCGTGTATAAGGTGAGCTACGATGTAGAGAATACCCGTGTGGGTAACATCACTGACTACGATAAGCTGACTTTGGAGGTGGTGACCAACGGTACCATTTCCGCAAAGGAAGCAATTTCTCTTGCAGCCAAGATTCTCAACGAGCATCTCAACTTGTTTGTGGATTTGTCCGATGAAGCAAAGAAGGCAGAAATCATGATTGAGAGAGAAGAGACCAAGAAAGAAAAGGTCCTTGAGATGACCATTGAGGAGCTTGACATGTCTGTTCGTAGCTTCAACTGCTTGAAGCGCGCAGGCATTGACACTGTCGAGGATCTGACCAACAAGACCGAGGAAGACATGATCAAGGTTCGCAACCTCGGTAAGAAATCGCTGGAGGAAGTCATTCAGAAGCTTCACTCCTTGGGCCTGGACCTCAAGAAGGTCGAGGAATAAGCAAGGTCAGGGTAGCCTGATACCGTCAGGCCGACCCAAGATCCCCATGAGCATTTACGTTTTTGGTTGTCAGGCCACAGGCTGACACCATGTAAAAAAACAGCTACACAAACAACAGTAGAAGGAGGCAATGAAAATGCCCGGAACCAGAAAACTCGGCAGACCTACCGATCAGAGAAAAGCAATGCTCCGCGGTATGGTTACTCTGCTTCTTGAGAACGGCCAGGTCATCACCACTGTGACCAGAGCTAAGGAAGTCCGTTCCATCGCAGAGAAGATGATCACCCTTGGTAAGGAGAACTCCCTGGCAAGCTATCGTCAGGCTCTCGCTTACATCACCAAGGAGAGCGTTGCTAAGAAGGTCTTTACCGAATATGCTACTCTGTACGCTGACCGCCAGGGCGGCTATACCCAGATCTACAAGCTGGGTGCCCGCAGAGGCGACGGCGCTGAGACCGCTGTCATCAAGATGGTGGACTACGTGAAGGCCGCTCCCGCTGAGGATACCAAGAAGGCATCCAAGAAGGCTGAAGCAGCTGACGCTGAGTAATTGATCCAAAATAGCCCTCCTCCGAATTTTCGGGGGAGGGCTTTAGCCATATAAAGAAGGATATGCTTTTGCGTGAAAAAAGGCGAATTTTTTACAAAAAATATGAAAATCCATCTTTTTTTACTCAAAAACGGGAGGATACGTATGTTTATTACACGCCAATTTGACATCCAAGCGGTCACGGATTTTTATAATCGCATGAGAAACACCTTTAAAGGAGGTCTGATCCTCCGCCCCATCCATGCGGATACGGCGGCCTATTGGCTGATCGGCGATAACCGTGTGACCCTGGTTGCGATGGAAGGCGAATCCATGATCGGTCTTGCTTCGGGTGTCTATCTCAACGAGCGGAAGACGGGTTACCTGTCCTACCTTTGCGTTGCACCCGAAATGCGCGGACAGGGAATTGCAACCGCGCTGTTGGATGCTTTGGAACAGGCGCTTTTTGAATTGGACGGCTGTGAAAAGCTGGATGTGGTGTTTCATAACCCTGTTTGTCTCCCTTGGTACGTTGCCGAGGACGGCGGGCATTACCACCCTTGCGTACCGGGCGTGGATGTTTCTTCGGATCTGTTTGATTTTCTGACACATCACGGGTGGATAGAATTTGCTCGGCAAAATGCCTACTATCGCCGTTTGGAGGGATATACAGATCCGCCGCAGATGGCTGAGGTGCGTGCGCGTCTTTGGAACGAGGGCATCGAAATCACCTTGTATGACTCAAAGCATCACCGCGGCCTTGCGGAGTTGTTTGATAACATCGGCAATCCCGGTTGGAAGGCACAAGTCATGGCCAACACCGACAAGCCCATCGTGGTGGCAGTGGATCACAATGCGTCAGATCTGGTGGTAGCCTACACAGGGCCACTGTCCGTCAGCGAAGGGCGGGGCAATTTCTGTGGCATCGGCACGCGCAAGGAATACCGTGGTCGCGGTATCGGTAAGGTGGTCTTCTGCGAAATGTGCAGACGACACGCTGATCATGGAGGAGAATTTATGTCTCTGTATACAGGTACGACAAATCCCGCGCGGAACATTTACGAGGCCGCCGGATTTCGCATTGTACGAAGCTTTGCCGATTTACGAAAGGAGAAGTGCGTATGAAAAGAATTCTCATCAGTGGCGGTTCTCGCGGCATAGGACGGGGGCTGGTGGAAGCCTTCGCCAAAAACGGGGACAAGGTCGCGTTCATCTATAAGAGCAACCATGAAGCCGCCGATGCGGTGGCGAAAGCGACAGGCGCTGTGGCCATTTGTGCTGATGTGTCCCGTCCCGAGGATGTCAAAAGCGCTGTCCGTACAGCCGAGGCCGCATTGGGGGGCAACGTGGAGGTACTGGTCAACAACGCGGGGATTTCCCTGATTTCCGTTATGCAGGACATCACCGATGATCTGTGGCGTGACGTGCTGGATACCAACCTGTCGGGAGCGTTTTATCTCTCTCGTGAGGTGCTTCCCGGCATGATCTCGGAGAAAAACGGCCGCATCATTCATATGGGCTCTATGTGGGGGAAGGTGGGCGCTTCCTGTGAGGTTGCCTATTCTTCCGCCAAAGCAGGGCTGCGCGGTCTGACGCTGTCCATGGCCAAAGAACTGGCACCCTCGGGGATCACTGTCAACTGTGTCGAGCCGGGAGTCATTCAAACCGAAATGAATGCGAATCTCGGGGAAACCGTGTTGGCATCTCTGATCGAAGAAACACCTGTGGGACGACTCGGAACACCCGAAGATGTATCTGCCGCGGTGCTGTTTTTAGCGTCTGATGCTGCCTCCTTTATCACGGGACAGCTGTTGGGTGTTGACGGCGGGTTTGCGCTGTGATTTCCCGATCAATCTTTGTAAACGTGTGCGAGGAAAAAGATGTACTATCAGCATCAGTTACATTACGAATATCCCGAGCGCTGTGACGAGCATATGCTCAAGGTCAAGCGGTGCAGGGAAGTCAAGCTGGACGAAAACTACCCATATCTGCAAAAGACGGTGTGGTTCAAATGCCAGCGCGCTTTTTATTGGGTCATGCAAAACGCGGTGATCTTCTGGCTGTTGCGTATCACTCACGGCTTGAAGATCCACGGCAAGAAAAATCTGAAAAAGCATAAGGCGGCGCTGAAAAACGGCGCGATCACCATTTCAAATCATGTATTTATGTGGGATTATCTTTGCGTGCTCAAGGCGATCCGCCCGCATCTGGCCTATTTTCCTGCGTGGAAGGACAATCTGGAGGGCTCGTTTGGCGGCGCAATCCGTATGTCGGGAGGCATTCCCATTCCCACGCACAACATTCATGCCATGATGAAATTCAATCAAGCCATGGAAGAGGTATTGAAGAGTGGAAAATGGATGCACTTTTATCCCGAAGGATCGCTGTGGTTTTATTATCCCGATATTCGTCCTTTCAAGCCGGGCGTGTTCAAATATGCGGTAAAGTTTGAAAAACCCGTGATTCCGTTGGTATTTTCCTTCCGTCCCCGCAAGGGTATACAAAAACTGTTTGGAAAGAAGCCACTGGTCGATCTGCATATCTGGGAGCCGCTTTTCCCCAAGACCTCTCTGCCGCCGTATGCGGCGAGCGCGCAAATGCGGGCAGAGGCGTATCATGTCATGCAGGTGATGTGTGGTATTACGCCTGATCATCCCAACTACAGAACTGACCAAGACCCCGCGCATTACCAAAAAACCATGTAATCTTTCGAGGAAAAAACAGATTTTTTTGAAAAAACTCTTGACAAATCAAAATGTCTGTGCTATAATATGCAAGCAACGAAAGCAAGGCTTTCGTTTGAATGTTTTGCTTGATGATATGCACCTTTAGCTCAGTTGGTAGAGCAACTGACTCTTAATCAGTGGGTCCCGGGTTCGAATCCCTGAAGGTGCACCATCAAGCAAAACTTTTTTTATACCCTGTACACAACGAGTCAGGAATGACTCTTAATTTCGCCTGCGGCGAATGTTGCATTGGGTCCCGGTCTCGTACCCTGAAGGTGCACCATCAAGCAAAACTTTTTTTATACCCAATCGACAATGAAATCGACAACGAGTCAGGAATGACTCATAAATCCCAATCCCCACAGGAGTTCAACATATGGATATGAAGCAATGGTTTAAGGAAGAAGCAAAATTCGGTCTGATGATCCACTGGGGTCTTTATTCTCTTCTGGCCGGTGAGTACAAAGGACAGCGCATGGATATGATCGCTGAATGGGCGCAATCCTATTTCCGTATTCCCAACCGCGAATATGAAAAACTGGCGGCCGCCTTCAACCCTGTGTATTTCGATGCCGAGGAGTGGGTAAAGCTTGCCAAGGATGCGGGAATGAATTACATGGTCGTGACCTCCAAACACCACGACGGCTTCTGCATGTTCAAATCGGACTACGACAATTATAACGTCGTGGATGCCACCCCTTTCGGACGTGACGTGATTGCGGAGCTGTCTGCCGCCTGCAAGAAGCATGACCTGAAATTCGGCCTCTACTATTCGCAGGAATTGGATTGGCACGAGCCCCACGGCGGCGGCTATTTTCCCACGCATCTCAACGTATGCGACACGCATTGGACGAACAACTGGGACTACCCCGACGATGCATCCAAAAACTATGAGATCTGCTTCCGCCAAAAGATTCTGCCCCAGATCAGGGAGATCTTGACCAAATACGGCGATCTTTGCCTCCTTTGGTGCGATACACCCCATCAGATCACGCCCGCGCAATCTCAGGAGATCCGGGAGCTGGTCAAATCCATCCAGCCGAACTGCTTGCTCAACAGCCGTCTTGGCAACGGACTTGGAGATTATTGCTCTATGGGTGACAATGAGATTCCGGAGGAGGAAATGGGCACGGCACTTGTGGAAGCACCTACCACCCTTAATGACACATGGGGCTTTAAGTATTACGACGACAACTGGAAGTCTCCGGAGGAGGTTTTGCGCCTCAAGGAGCATCTCAACAGCCGCGGCGTCAACTATCTTCTGAACGTTGGCCCCGACCATCTGGGGCGTATCCCTGCGCCCGCGCTGGAGATTCTTCGCGAGGTTGGCAGACGTTCTGAATAAAAAAATGACCGACACAGTTGTGTCGGTCATTTTTGCTTCTTGTGCAAGCAAAAGTACATAAAAGGTAACGGTATGGGAGCGACCGCGTTTTATGTTGGTACTTCCGTAGCGGAAAGATAGGCCTCGGCCATATGCGCCGCAACCGCACCGTCGGACGCGGCCGTAATGATCTGGCGCAGTGCTTTGGTACGCACGTCACCTGCGGCAAACACGCCGGGGATATTGGTTTCGGTGGATTCTCCGCTGATGATATAGCCGTTTTTATCCAATGCGAGTTGATTTTCAAACAGCTTGGTATTGGGAGCTTGGCCAACGCTGATAAACAGGCCGTCCAACGGAAGCTCTACGGTTTCACCCGTCTTGACTTGACGCAGAGTGACACCGGTGAGCTTTTGCTCGCTGTGCAGCGTCTCCACCGTTGCGTTCCAAAGGATCTGGATATTTCCCGTGTTTTCCAAGGGCTCGTGATAGATTCTGGAGGCGCGCAAGCTGTCTCTGCGGTGGATCAGATACACTTTGGCACAGATACGGGACAAAAACAGCGCATCTGCCGCCGCTGTATTCCCGCCGCCGACAACGGCTACGGTTTTTCCGCGATAGAGCATTCCGTCGCAGGCGGCGCAGTAGCCCACACCTCGGCCGATCAGATCGCTCTCTCCTGCAACACCCAGATGCCTGTGGTCAGCACCGGTGGCGATGATGACGGTTTTCCCGTATACCTCTCCCGCGTCGGTGGTGATGCGTTTGGGGGAGGCGGTCAGGTCTGCCGACAGCACCTCGGTCTGCTCGGTCTCGGCACCGAAACGGTGAGCACCTGCTTGCATCTGATAACCCAACGTAAAGCCGTCGATGCCTTCGTGAAATCCGGGGTAATTGTCGATTTGTGCAGTTTGGGTCATTTGTCCGCCGGGGGAGAACTTTTCCAAAACAAGGGTGGAGAGTCCGCTCCGCACAGCGTACAGGGCAGCGGTATACCCCGCAGGACCGCCGCCGATGATGACGGTATCGTAGATCTTCATCATATCAGACATAGGCAGGTCACGCCAACATGGCCAGCAGTCTGGCCTTGGGCAGGGCACCGACGGTCTGGGAGATCAGCTCGCCGTTTTTGAAGACCAGCAGGGTAGGGATGCTCATGACCCCGAAACGGGAAGCCAGATCGGGCTCCTCGTCTACGTCGATCTTGACGATCTTGTATTCGGGATGCTCGGCTGCGATCTCCTCCAGAATGGGGGCGATCATACGGCAAGGACCGCACCATGTGGCAAAAAAATCTACCAGCACGGGAATATCGCTTCCCAAAACGATCTCGTTGAAATTTTCATTGGTTGCATGAATGACAGACATAAAATTTCCTCCTGTGTGTTATGTAGTCGGAATCACATCCAAATTTCGGATGAAAAATACTGTTCCTGAAAGGAGAGTGCCTCTCGGATTTTTTCTTGGGTCGTGACGTAGCCCTCGGGGGCGACGACCCATTTATCTTCGTTATCATCCAGGCGGTGGATGATTGCAACGACGACACCCTCAAAGCGGTCTGCAGGGGATGATAACCCCAGAATATATGCGTCCTGCGGTTCTCCGTCTCCGCCCATTATACCCTCGATATACCCGTAATTGACAGGATAGCGGGTATCTGGAAAGTGGGGATGACGGCTCCCTATGGGGCGATCTACAGTCACTGTAACGGTTCTGCCGAGGATGCTCATGCCGTTTCCTTCCCCCGGCGATAGCGCCAGATGCCGATGAGGGCTGAAATGATGGCAACCGTTTCGTTCAGCATACCGCCGACGGAGAAGTTGAAAGCGTTATAGATAAAGATCAGGGTACAGGTAAGTAACAAGCTCTTGCGCAGATTTTGCGGGCCGAAATAGCCCATCGCCAGCGTGTTGAGCATAAGACCGACGATGAAGAAAAGGGAGTGATAGCCTTCCCACGTCAAAACACCCAAGACACCCATGATAGCGGCCAAAATGACGGGCACGGCCTTGCTTGACAAAATTTTCTTGTCGCTGTGATAGTAGCAGAGGTTGCGGATGATACCGACGATGTTGAGAAAGAGCCCGACGGGGGCAGAGAGCAGGGCATAATGGGTGCAGAAAAGCACAGTTGCCAGCGACAGCATCAGAAGGATGCCGCGCTTGGTTTTCAGCTGATAGGTCAGAAATGAGAAGCATACCGCAATGATGCCAATCATTTGACCAATCAATTCAAGGATCTCGGGCGTTGACATGAGTGCTCCTTTAGATGTGATTATAAATAGTATACCCTTTTTTTGTAAAAAAGTCAATATGTTGTGCATGGATTGCAATATATTTTCGTAGTTTGTCAAGGTTTAAAATCCGCTTGATCCCGAAGTAACTCTTATTTGAAGCAAACTTTTTTCTTTTTACAAACCCCTTGACAAAAGGAAAAAAATCATGTATAATACGTATGATTTGGCTATGAACATACGTGAGTAGGTGCAGGGAAGCACGCCAGAGAATGGATGCCGTGGGCTGGAAGCATCCTGTGCGGAAGTGTACCGAAGTTTCAGTATGGGAGCCCTCCGTCGAAAAGCGCAGGATGATGGTCCGTCGCGCGTTAAGTCGGATGCCGTGCGTCAATACGCACACAAAAAGGGCAGAAGGAAAACTTCTGAAATAGGGTGGTACCGCGAGCATCTCGTCCCTAACTGTGGGGCGGGATTTTATTTTTTGTAAATTTTATTGGAGGATAGAAAAATGCTATCGGTAGAAGAAAAGATTTTAGAGATCAAAAGCAAAATGACCGCCGATCTGGAAGGCGTGTCTGACTCCGAGGGACTGTCCCGCCTGTGGGGCGAGTATCTCGGCAAGGGTGGCGCCGTGACCCTGCTTTCCCGCGAAATGGGCAAGGCCGCCCCCGCTGACCGTCCCGCTCTGGGCAAGGCGATCAACGCCCTGCGCGGCTGGGCCGAGGAGCAGTTCAAGGCCGCCGAGAGCGCCGTCAAGCAGCGCGAGATGGAGGAAAGATACCTCCGTGAGGCTGTGGACGTGACCATGCCCGGCGAAGAGCTGCCCGTGGGTGGACTCAACCCCGTCACCATCGTGCGCCGTCAGCTCATCGACGTGTTCGGCGGCATGGGCTTCAAGGTTTTTGAGGGCCCCGAGATCGAGGACGATTACCACAACTTTACCGCTCTCAACACCCCCATGGAGCATCCCGCCAGAGACAAGCAGGATACCTTCTATATCAATGACGATCTCCTGCTCCGCACCCACACCTCCCCCGGACAGATCCGCGTGATGGAGGCCTGGGAGCCTCCCTTCAAGGTGCTGGTGCCCGGCCGTGTGTTCCGTTGTGACGACGATGCCACCCACACCCCCATGTTCCACCAGATGGAGGGTCTGGTCATCGACAAGAACCTGTCCCTCTGCGACCTGCACGGACTTCTCGACACCATGGCCAAGGCCATGTTTACCCCCGACACCAAGACCCGTTTCCGTCCCTCCTACTTCCCCTTCACCGAGCCCAGCGTGGAGGTGGACGTAAGCTGCTGTGAGTGTGGCGGCAAGGGCTGTAGCCTTTGCAAGGGCACGGGCTGGATCGAGATCCTCGGCGGCGGCGTTGTCAACCGCAAGGTGATTGAGAACTGCGGCCTGAATCCCGACGAGTGGTCGGGTCTGGCCTTCGGCTTCGGTCTTGACCGTATTTCCATGCTCAAGTACGGTGTCAACAATATCCATATCCTGTTCGACGGCGATGCCCGCATCCTGTCCCAGTTCAAGAAGTGAGGTGTAGATCATGCTGTTACCGATCAGTTGGTTAAATGAATATGTAAACGTTTCCGACATTCCCACCGAGGTGTTGCAGAAGAGCCTGTTCTCTTGTGGCTTTGAGGTGGAGGAGGTTATCAACTTTGGTGGAGAGATCTCCCGCTGTGTGGTGGGTAAGATCCTTACTCTCGTTCCCCACGAAAACTCGGATCACCTCCAGATCGTCACGCTGGACGTGGGCGAATACGGCTCCGAGCTGCAGATCGTCACGGGTGCGCACAATATTGCTGTGGGTGACTACGTTCCCGTCGCTCTGGACGGCTCCACCCTCCATGGCGGCGTGAAGATCAAGAACGGTATGCTCCGCGGTGTTCCTTCCTACGGTATGCTTTGCTCCGGCGAAGAGCTGGGCATCGACGATGACTGGTACGAGGGTGCTTCCGTCCACGGTATTATGATCCTCCATGAACCCGTGGCTCCCGGCACCGACATCAAGGATGTCCTGGACATGAATCAGGAGATCTACGACGTGACCATCACCGCCAACCGTCCCGACTGTCAGTCCGTGTACGGCCTGGCTCGCGAGGTGGCTGCCTACTTCAAGCGCGACTTGAAGCCTCTTGACCTGGATTATACCGTTTCCGTCGAGCGCGACGAGACCATCCACGTCTCCGTCGAGGACGCCGACCTCTGCCCCCGCTATATCGCTCACGACGTCAAGAACGTTAAGGTGATCAAGTCCCCCGAGCTGATCCGCAGACGCCTCAAGATGTGCGGCCACAACGCCATCAACAGCATCGTGGACATCACCAACTATATCCTGGTGGAGCTGGGTCAGCCCATGCACGCCTTTGACTGCGACCACGTCACCGACAATACCATCATCGTCCGCCGCGCCAAGGCAGGCGAGACCATCCAGACTTTGGATGAGAAGGTGTTCGAGCTGACCACCGATAACCTGCTCATTTGCGACGCCAAGGAGCCCGTGTGCATCGCGGGTGTCATGGGCGGTCTCAACAGCGG
>JAGASP010000112.1 GCA_017621695.1 Clostridia bacterium | reverse complement strand
TTTTGTAAGTGGTCAAACATGTGGTCAGACCAAAGATTTAACGAATTTTCGGCAATCGGGAGTGCCGAAAAAGTCAGTGTTTTCAAGGGCTTTCGGCACTTTCCGAAAAATCTACGCCGAGAACGGTGATGGTGTCCCGAAACTGGCGCGCTACCACCTGCGCTACACCTCGTGACACCCGAATATTATATCACACGGGGGCGGATTTGTCAAGTCTTTTAAATAAAATTTCGACGACCGGATTGTGGTCTTTCATTGACAAAATTTTTCTTCTTATTCATGCTTTATTCGCATTTTTATGATACACTGGAGTAACTCATCAAAAGGAGGGTGCGTATGGCGACCAAAATTATCAAAAGCGATTCATCCGTTCCCATGTGTATGAGCGTAATTTCTCCCGTGCCGAAGAAAAAGCCCGCGCGTCCCATCGTGCGGATCATTTGGGTTTCTATCGCCATGCTTTGCTCCGTTGTCAGTTGGGCGTTTTTGCTGTCAGCCCATCTGGCTGTGGACTTCGACGAGAGCGGGCTCAACACGTCCTTTTCCTCCTTGGGGCTATGGATCTGCTCGTATATATTTTCGTTGATCGCCATTGCTTTCTACGTGGTGGATGCTGTCTTTTGCGTGGTGCGCGCCGTGAAAAAGATTGAGCCCCTGTTCCATATCCTTCTGGCGGTGCTGTTGGCGGGTGCTGTTCCCATGCTTCTGCTCGTGGGTGGCTGCGGCCTCTTCGACATAGAGAATCTGATCTGGGCCCTTTACCATCTGGCTTGCTTCGGTATGGAAGCCGTAGCCCTTGGGCTGGCGGTGAGGCGAGTGCGGAAGGATTGACATTTCATGTATATAACGAGATCCCCCGCCATTTGGCGGGGGATCCTTTGCAGGAAGAGTCAATCCTCTTTTTTTGTTGCTATGGCGGCGGTCAGGGCATCTGCGATCTTCCTCATCCGCACGGCGCTGACCTTGCATATCTTACGGTCGTAAGAGAGAAGCCCATTGGTCTCGTCCTCCACGTCGGAGACTTGGGTATAGACCGCGCCGCACAGACCCAGCTTTACGGCGGGGATAATCTCGGTTTCATAGAGCCTCACAAGGGCATCCTCAAAGGCTTGACCGTCATCAAACATACGGTATCCGTAGGTTTTGTCGGGATTGGCCGCGTGCTCTGTTATCTTCCACGCATAACCGCCGAACTCTGACAGCACCATGGGCTTTTCACTATACTTGAGTTTGACGGGTTTGAAATAGATGTGCTCGCTGTCCACGTCGGTGTCAGTCACCTTGAACCAGCCCGAGGCGGTATCGATAAAGCGAGTGGCGTCCAATTCGCGGAGACGGTGATAGGCTGAATTGCCGTCAAACTGCCCCCAGCCCTCATTGAAGATCGTCCAGTAGACGATGCAGGGATGATTGTAAAGCTGTTCCACGGTGGATTCCATGCCCTCATAGAAGGCTTTGCGGGTTGCCTCGTCACGGTGAAGTCTTTTGTCGGAGAGTCCATTGATACCGACGGTGGGCAGGGCGGTGTCATGGACAAAGGAATAGTGGCCGTTGTTGACCATATCCTGCATGACCAACATCCCGAGGCGGTCGCAGTCGTAATAAAACTGCTCGGGCTCCACCTTGATGTGCTTGCGAATGGTGTTGAAGCCCAGGGACTTCATGGCGAGAATGTCCTGCGCGTAGCATTCGGGGGAGGCGGGGGTATAGATGCCATCGCTCCAGTAGCCCTGATCCAAGAGGGCATGGAGGAAGTAGGGCTTGCCGTTGAGGCATAAGCGGGGGATGCCGTCCACCTTTTTGATCTCCAAAGTGCGGAGGGCAAAATAGGACCGCACCTTATCCTCCCCCGCTTCCACGGAAAACTCGTAGAGGTAGGGATCCTCGGGACTCCAGAGGCGGGGGCTGTCCACCGTAAAAATCGCGGTTCCCTTTTCTAAGGGGTACACGGCATCTCCCGCAGGAAATGCCACCGTAACCTGTCCTTCGGGCATATCCTCTTCATCGGACATGGTCAAGCTGACGGTCACGGTATGACCGTTGGTGGCGACACGCAACGCCCTGATATAATTTTCGGGCACAACCTCCAACCAGACGGTCTGCCAAATGCCGGATATGGGGGTGTACCACATCCCGCCCGGCGAAAGGCTCTGCTTTCCGTATGGAATCCTCTCGTCCTCCAACCAATCCTCCGCGGTGATCTCCAGAGTGTTTTCTCCGTAGAGATCTATGGAATTCGTAACGTCATAGGTGAGCGTCCGATACGCGCCGAGGGAGCGGCTACCGCAAACGTCGGAGGGCTGCAGATAGCCGTTTAAAAACACCTCGGCATATTGGTCTGTTGCTCCAAGATGCAAGAGCAGTTTTTCTCCCTTACGTGCAAAGCCCTCGGGCACACGAAACGTGCGACGGTAGAAGAGGCGGGGATGGGATCCCATATCCCGGCATATTCCGGACAGGAGGGCTTCCGGGGGGAATGGGACAAGAATTTTTTCTTCACAAAGCGACTCCCTGTCAATATAACCCTGCACGGTTTCGGGCACCGCACAGAAATCCCAGCTTCCGTTCAGATTCAGCCATCTGTCCCGCTTCATTTGCGGTCTGGGATAGGTATTCCACGGAATGGTACAGGGCTCGGCTTGCAGCGCCTCCCCCGCGGCCGTAAGAAGATGTCTTATATTCCTTTGTTTTTTTGCCATATCAGTCATTATGCTCCGTTTCTTTTTCGGAGGATGCATGGGTTGTTTTCCCACGTCTCCGCTGTACGATTACATAAGGAATCAAAATTCCGGCGCAAACAACAGCCGCCGCCAATACACCCATCACAGCCAATTGCAAAAGTCCAAATTCACTTTCGGACACCGCCGCTTCATCGGTCAGCGGTACTGCGAGGAATTCCGCCTCATAGACCGTGTCTCCCATCACCGCCGTAACGGTAGGAGACCACCCCGTAAAGGTATAGCTATATTGGTGATCATCGGGGCGGGTAGGATCGGCGGGGATCACAGGCATCTCGCCGTAACGGTATCGCTCTTGGGAAATCACGTGTTCCCCATCGCAAAACGTCACCGTATAGTAATGCGGGATCATTTCCACCAAAATATCCGTATTCCCGTCCTGCATCACAAAGCTGTACTGCCCGTCCGAAACCACCGTATGCGGAATGACACCGCCAAAGCGATCATGGACAACAACGGATTTTATATCATAGCCCGGAGAGGCTTTGATCTGCAAAAACACCGTTTCTCCTGCAGCGGCGATATCGCCGGAAAGCGTATAAATACCGCCTGTTTCGCCATCACTTCCCTGCGCTGTCATGTGAACGTTGATCGCATATCCGATGTCCAGACGGTATCCTTCACCGACACGCAAAACGGCAACAACAGCGTTATCCTGTACGCCGGAAATTGCTTCGCCCGACGCATCCGTGATGCGTCCGGTCTGTCCGTCAGGAAGGGCGATACTGACCCGAGCTTCGGTCTCTGCAGAAATCTCTTTGCCCGACGCATCATAAAAGTATAGGGCAAGCGACGCCCCATTTTCACCCTTGCAAAGACGCAGGGATTCTGCTTGTGCATCACAAATTGCGGCTACGGTGTCTTCATGCAAGGTGACCGTAACCGCGCCTTGGGTCAAGCGCAGGCCACAGGAACGATCCTTGGCGTAAGAGAGCAGCGCTGACACCGACATAAACAGCTCTCCCGCCGCTTGCGGCTTCGTCAGACAGATCATGTCATCGGTTTCGGTCAATGTAGCGCGGTCATCTCCCGCAAGGAGGTCAACCGCTTCAAACACGGCTGTATAGACGGCGTTTCCTGCCACCTCAGTGATCTCGGGAGACCAATGGGAGAAGATGTACGCATAGCGCCCATCCGTCGGGAGCGACGGTACAGACGGATATACAGGCAGCTCTCCTGCAGGGTAAGTCTCGGCTTCCGTATCATCGCCGATCACCCATTGGATCTCATAGAATGTCTTTTGCTCCGAAAAGACGGCGGTGTAAGTCACGTTTTGCGTAGCAGGACGGATCAAAGGCGTCCACCCGACAAAAGTATAGTCGCTACCGCTTTCTCCCGGCTTTGTGGGAGTTCCCTGATATACGGGGGTTTCACCGTGCTCGTAGGTTTCCGTTGTCAGCGTACCCTCTACGTCCCACGTCACGGTATAAGAGGCTTTGGTAGCAGTATACACCGCATAGAACACCTGCGTTTCCGTGATACGGATATTCCCCTCTTCGGGGGTATATGTGCGCCCCTCGGCATCCACCCAACCGCTGAAGCTGTAGGTCATACCGTCACTTGCTTCGGGCGCTGTGGGATTTTGGGGCCACGTGATCATCCCCTCGCCATCCGCTTTCTGCACCCCCAGCAGCGTCATACGGTCACTATCGTAAAAAACAGCTGTGGGGACATCATCTGTATGCACCGTTTTACCGACTGCCAGCGCCAAAGGATAGGAAACCTCGTGGGAAATTTCCTCTCGCTCGGGCAAAGCGTGAGCCGCGTAGGCTTCTGCCAACGCCTGCTCATACACGCTGAACAGCGGGCGATCGGGAATGCGTCCCGGTGCGGGTACGGTAGGCGGCAGAATGGGTCTGGAAACCGTCTCGGGCTTTTGGGGCTCTGTGACCTTCAAGGGCGGCACCGGCTTATCCACAGGCGCGGGAGGCGTGGGCATTTTCATCTGGCTTGGCGGAACGACCTCGTCCATATGCGCAGGATACGCGGCCAAGGGTGCTGCCGTATTGGTATCCTTCAGGATAAAGCAAGCATCCAGAAGGTCAGTGAGCTTTTTCCCCGAAATGCTCCATTGCATATTCAAGGCTACCGTGTCCTCCATGGCGCAGGAGAGCGCATAGAGCTGAGCGACAAACTGCCAATAGCGCTCCTTCTTTCCCTGCATCTCCAGAATATCCGGCACACCGTCGTTGCCGTACAAACGGGACAGGCTTGTATACAGGAGGGTCACGTTATCACGGATCTCGGAAAAATGCCGTATATAATAGGCGTAGCGCTTGGCAGCTTCACCGCCGACAGGATAGCCCTTCAAGAGCAGGATCAATTGTTTGGTTGCCTGATCGGCATTGGCAATGTCCGTCGCGTCGCATCCTGCAGAGACAAGCTCATCCTGCCTTGCCACCACGGTTTTGACAGTTGGGCCGTTTAAGGTGTTGTTGAGAACATGTCCTGCCTCATCGCTGATAAAGCAGCTGTCCAGTAGCGTGAGCTGCGCCGTGATCTTCTCAAGCTCGGCAACATACGCGCAGTATGCCAGATATTTTTTCTCGTACGCGGCGGGATTGTTGACAAAATCCGTATATACGGCCAAGGCTTCCTCATACGCAGTCTTTTCGGAAAGATATGCCTCGTACAGAGCAAGCCGTTCTTCATGAGCCTTTACGTCCTCCAGATATTTTTCATATGCCGCAAGACGGGTTTGATAGTTTTTCAATGCCTGCTGATAGGCGTTGTATTCAGCCAGTGCCGCACGGTAATTTTGCAGTTCGACGCGGTATGCGTTATAAGCCTCGGTCGCGGCAGCGTGATCCTTCACAGCCTGATCGTAAGCATCCAGCTGCGCCTTCAATTCTTCGGCACGTTTGTAGGCAGCCTGCATCAAAAGATTGGCATTCTTGGGAGAAACCGTCAGTTGAGATCCATAATGCACGGTTATGGAAAGCTCTTCCCCCGCCGCAGGGATCTCTGCCCGATATGCACCCGTCCCGTCCGGCACGAGAGGATAGTTTTTTCCAAAAGCCGTTACGTCAACAGGTGTCCACACGGTTGCGCAGACTTCGCCCGTATATACCCGCGCCGTAATTTCGGCCGTATCCTCAGAGGGAAAGGACACGGAGACCGCGCTGTGCGGGACAGAGCTGTCATAGGACAAAGAAAGCTCCGCAGGCAGAATATCCTTGGCATCGAGATCCAGCCACTCTCCTTCGGCGGATGATACGGTCTCTCCTGTGATGGCGGCCAACAGTCGGGACGGAGCAATTTCGGATGTCTGCATAGCTTCAGCTGCAGACAGCATATTCTCTGTCAAGGATCGCTGCTCTGCAGCACTTGCAGGTATGATCGGTAAAAGTGCGGTGATGCACATGCCAAGCGCCATGCCAAAGGATATGAGCCTTGTGGCGCATCGCTTGATGGATTGGGTTTTATTTTTCATATATTGATTCTCCGTAGGTTTTCGTGCAGGGTAACATGCAGATAGGTATACAGAATTATTATACACGATACGGGGGCATTTGTCAAGAAAAGAAGGGACAAGAAAAGCCGCCCATCGAGAGCATTCCGATGGGCGGCTTGTATTTTACATATTTTGATGGAATTCCGAAAGCTTCAGCGTCGGATTCTTGTCCAGCGCAAAATCGATCTCGTAGTCACCTACGAAAATGAGCAGGTTTCTTCCCTTCACGTCCTGCACCCACTTGGTGTTCTGCATGAGACGAAGGGAGGCGGGGTTCAGCTCCTCGGGATCGTTGTCAATATAGCGGATCAGCTGATGAGGGGTATCGTGCTTGTAATACTTCACGCCGTACTCGGATTCCATGCGGAATTGCAGCACATCGAACTGAAGCACACCGACCACACCCACGATGACGCGTTCCATACCCGTGTTGGGCTCGAAGAAGATCTGGATGGCACCCTCCTGGGCGATCTGGGTCATACCCTTGGCGAACTGCTTGCGCTTCATGGAGTCGATCTGCTCCACCACGGCGAAATGCTCGGGGGCGAAGGTGGGAATGCCCGCGTACTGGATCTTGGCACCCTTGGCGCAGATGGTGTCACCGATGGAGAAGATACCGGGATCGAAAACGCCGATGATGTCGCCTGCGTAGGCGGTCTCGATGATCTCGCGCTCCTGCGCCATCATCTGCTGGGGCTGAGACAGCTTGACGGGTTTACCCGCCTGCACGTGGAAGTATTCCTCGCCGCGCTCAAACTGACCCGAGCAGATACGCATGAAAGCGATACGGTCACGGTGCGCCTTGTTCATATTGGCCTGGATCTTGAAGACAAAGGCGGAAAAAGGCTCGTCAAAGGGGGATATCTCGGCAGGCTCCACGGCGGGATGGACGCTCATGTGAGACAGGGGAGCCGAGGTCATCTCCAAGAATCTTTCAAGGAATGCCTCCACACCGAAGTTATTGAGCGCCGAGCCGAAGAACACAGGAGAGAGCTTGCCGCAACGCACCTTTTCGATATCGAAGTCGAAGCAGGCGCCGTCCAAAAGCTCGATCTGCTCCACCAGAGCCTCGCGGGCGTAGGGACCAATGAGGCTGTCCATCTGCTCCACGTCATTGATATCGCACTCGATACCCTTGAGGCGTTTACGTCCCGCATGGAATTCGTCGTAGGCGAGGATGGCGTGACGGTCACGCTCGTACACGCCCTTGAAATCCACGCCGCAGCCGATGGGCCAGTTCATGGGATAGGTGCCGATGCCAAACTCCTTCTCCAGCTCGTCGATGAGATCAAAGGGGTCGCGGGTCTCTCTGTCCATCTTGTTGATGAAGGTGAAGATGGGAATGTGGCGCATGGCGCAGACCTTGAAGAGCTTGCGGGTCTGGGGCTCGATACCCTTAGCACCGTCGATGACCATGACCGCGCTGTCGGCGGCCATGAGGGTACGGTAGGTGTCCTCCGAGAAGTCCTGGTGGCCGGGGGTGTCCAGGATGTTGATATGATAGCCCTCGTACTCAAACTGGAGCACCGAGGAGGTGACGGAGATACCTCTCTTTTTCTCGATCTCCATCCAGTCGGAGGTGGCGTGGCGGTCGGAGGATTTGCCCTTGACGGCGCCTGCGGACTGGATCGCGCCGCCGTAGAGGAGGAATTTCTCGGTCAAAGTGGTCTTACCCGCGTCGGGGTGAGAGATGATGGCAAAGGTCCTGCGCTTTTCGATGTGGTTGCGAATGTCAGCCATGGGATGCCCTTTCTGTATCTGTAGTTTTTATCTATACTTTCAAATTGCTCAATCTTATTTATTATAGCCTAAAATCACGGTTCTGTCAATGGTAGGGCTTACAAAATTTCTCTGTGGCGGCAGAAAAATCCCGAACATCTTGACAAAAAGTGACCGTCCTCACGGAAAGATGCTCTGCTCTTTCAATAGAGAACGGTCATTTTTATGGCAAAAAGACTTCTTACGTACAGGCAGTCTTTATGAGTGCAAAGACCTTTTTCAGATCCGTTAAAAGGTGCCACACAAGGAAGATGGGATAAATCACCAACGGCCACAGTCCCCATGTAAGCAGGCAACCGAGCAAAATCAAATAAAGCACCCAAGGGCAGATCACGGGAAAGCCCAGAAAATAAGTTTTTTGGCTGCATGTCAAAAAACGTCCGACAACATAGCTTTTTAATTGACTTGGCCGATCGCTTTTAGAGAGGATGCCATCCTCATAATACAAGGTCAACTGCTCATTTTTTCTATTGTAAGCACAATGGACACCTACAAGGTGAGGTGAAAACTGATTGAAAAGAGCCCCAGCATTGATTTTCTCATCGGGATAGCAGTGCTGTCGGATATAGGACAAGCAATCCTGTTTTCCTTTTTTACATTGAAAGATCATACAGTCTCCTTTACTTTATCACCACGTTCTCCTCGCCCAAAATCCTCATCAGCCGCTCCTTGACCACGGGCGTAAGTCTCACCTTGACGGGATGCTTGACATACTTCTTTTCCGACTCGTCATAGAACACAGCTTCGGTGGTACCGTCGCAGAAGATTCTGACGAGGTTTTCGGCCTTTCTATACTTCTCGCCCGCAAGGTCGGGAACGCGGAGGTAGACGCGGGTGGGAACTTGGGGTTTGGGAGGCTCGACCGGGTGTTCGATGGCGGCCGGCCTGCGCTGCGGCGCGCCTGTGAGCGTCGCAGCGCGGGGCTCTGCAGGCCCCAACATGGCCTCATAGGGATTGTAAACAGGGGGAGGTTGGACTGTCCCCACAGATGCACCCGGAGGAGGGGCCTGCGGAGCCGTAGCTTCAACGCGTTGCGTTGAAGCGGCCGGCCGCCCGGGGTGGGGGGTGGGGGCGGGGGTGGAGATTGGCTTGGATACAGGGCGTGTATCGGATGCGGAAGGGCTTCCTTCCTTGTAGTGCGCGTTATCCACGAGCAAGCCGATCAAAGATAGCAGAAGCTTGGGGGGCTCATCCTCCCGCACCGAGAGATTGCCCTCCACGAACACCGCACGGTCGGCACGGATCAAATCCTTATCCTTTTCGTACAGCTTGGGGAACGCGAGGCATTCAATTTCCCCTGCCGCATCCTCTATGGTAAAGAAAGCCATGCGCTCATCCTTGCGGGTATTTTTGAGGGTAACCGACGTAATCATTCCCGCCAAACGGATATGCGTTTTATCGGGGAGGAGAGAAACAGTTGCCTCCTCTTGCTCTCCGGGCGGAATGATATCCGACGTAAGCTTGGGGGATAGCGCCGCCACACATTTGCTGTAGTCATCCAGGAGTTGTCCCGAGAAAAACATTCCCGACACTTCTTTTTCCAGCATCAGCTTTTCTCTGAGCGAATATTCCGGCACCTCGGGATATTCAAAAGAGACGTTCTCTTCCCCGCCACTCGCTTCGGAGAACATATCCATTTGTCCCTCCAGATTTGCGCGGTTTTTGGCGGCACGGATCTCCATCATATGCTCATACACGGCGAGCAATTGGGCGCGGTGGTTGGGAAGACTGTCAAAAGCCCCCGCTTTGATGAGTCCTTCCACCTGCCGTTTGTTCATATCGTGTCCCGACAAGCGATCCAAAAAGTCCTCAAAGGAAACAAAGGGGCGGCGTGCTCTCTCGGCAAAAATAGCATCCAGAAAAGCTTCCCCGACGTTTTTGAGCGCAAGGAGCCCGTATCGGATGGCTGTTCCATCAAAATGGAAGGTTTTTCTTGAGGTGTTGATATCCGGCGGCAAGACCTTGATGCCGTATTTGCCGCATTCGGCGGTATACTCGGCCATCTTAGGCTGGTTGCCCAAGACGCTGGTCAAAAGAGCTGCAAAATATGCGCCGGGATGGTGGGTCTTGAGGTAGGCTGTGCGATAGGAAATCAGGGCATATGCCGCTGCGTGGGATTTATTGAACGCATAATTGGCAAAGCCGCCCATATCGTCAAACAGCCGGTTAGCGGCTTCTGCGGTCATGCCGCGTTGCATCGCACCAGCCACGAAATCCGCGCGTTCGGCCTCTAAAACATCCGCCTTTTTCTTGGACATGGCGCGGCGAACGATATCGGCGTGTCCATAGGTATATCCCGCCAGCACGCGGAAGATGCTCATGACCTGCTCCTGATACACCGTCACACCGAAGGTGGAGGACAAAACAGGCTCCAGCAGCGGCGAGGGATAGGTCACCTTTTCGGGGTGATGTCTGTTCTCAATATAGGTAGGAATGGCTTCCATGGGACCGGGACGGTACAGGGCAATGGCGGCCTCAATATCTCCGATACACACGGGCTTGAGGTTGACAAGTGTTTGGCGCATACCGCCGGATTCCAGCTGGAATATCCCCGAGGTGTTTCCCTTTCCGATCAGCTCATAGGTTGCCATATCGTCGAGCGGGCAGGCTTCAAGGTCGAAATTCGGATGATTTTCTATGATCTGGTCCTCGGCATCCTTCATGATGGTAAGGTAACGCAAGCCCAAAAAGTCAAATTTGAGGATGCCCAGACTTGCCACGGTATCCATGTCGTATTGGGTCACGGTGGTACCGTTATTGACAGCCAAGGGAACGTACTCACTGACAGGCAGGTCGGTAATGACGATACCCGCCGCGTGCACCGACGCGTTTCTCGGCATACCCTCAATGGCGGCGGCGGTATCCACGAGATTCTTGATCTGCTCCGAGGAAGCATACAACGTCTTGAGATCGGGGAGCTTTAACGCATCCGCGATGGTGATGCCCAAGGCCTGGGGAACGGCACGTGCGACAGCATCCACGTCGGCATAGCTCATGCCCATGGCGCGCCCCACGTCCCGAATGGCGGCGCGAGCAGCCAACGTACCAAATGTGATGATCTGGGAGACACGCTCCCGTCCGTAGCGTTCTGCAACGTATGCGATGACCTCATCGCGGCGGTTGTAGCAGAAATCCACGTCGATATCGGGCATGGACACACGCTCGGGATTGAGAAATCGCTCAAAGAGCAGATCAAATGCAATGGAATCCACCTCTGTGATAGCAAGGCAATAAGCTACAAGGCTGCCTGCGCCGGAGCCACGTCCGGGACCAACGGGGATATCCTTACGCTTGGCAAACCCTACATAGTCCTGAACGATGAGGAAATAGTCGTCGTACCCCATATTGGAAATAACCGAGAGCTCGTACTCGATCCGTGCGCGGTATTCCTCCTCCGGGTGACGCTCGGTAAACGTGATTTTACCGTCGGCAACGCGTTTTTCAAATCCCGCCTCGGTCAGCTCTCTGAGATAGCTTTCAGCAGTTTTCCCGTCGGGACAGGGGAATTTTGGCAGATAAGTTTTGGTAAAATCAAAGGTCACCTGACAGCGCTCTGCGATGCGAACGGTATTCTCCATCGCCCCCTCGTATTTCCCGAAAAGCATGGCCATCTCGGCGGTATCTTTATAGTAAAACTCGTCGGTGGCAAAGCCCACACGCCCCGCATCCGACAGGGTTTTTCCTGTTTGTATACAGGTAAGGATCTCCTGCATGGGGGCGTTTTCACGGCGAAGATAATGGCAGTCGTTGGTCGCCACCACGGGGAGCTTGCATTCCCTTGCCACGCGCAAAAGCGTCGGCAGGATCTGGCGTTCCTCGGCGAGTCCGTGGTTTTGCAGTTCAATGAAGAAATTTCCTTCTCCGAAAATGTCGGAGAAGGTCTGTGCAGCGGCTTTGGCTCCCTCAATGTCTCCGAGGATCAGCTTTTTGGGGATCGTGCCCGAAAGACACGCAGAGAGCGCGATGAGTCCGTCGTGATAGCGACGAAGCAGCTCCAGATCCACGCGGGGCTTGCCGTAAAAGCCCTCTGTAAAGCCTGCGGAAACCAGCTTCATGAGATTTTGGTAGCCCCGGGTATTTTCGCAAAGCAGCACCAGGTGGTCATACTGCCCTTCTTTTCCCGCGCCGACCTTATCGAAGCGTGAGGCGGGGGCAACGTAGACCTCACAGCCGATGATAGGCTGAATGCCGGCCTTCCTGCAAGCCTGGTAAAAGGAGACCGCACCGTAAAGGACGCCGTGGTCGGTGAGGGCAACGGCGGTATGTCCGCATTCCTTGGCGCGCGCGGGAATATCGCTGATACGGCAAGCGCCGTCGAGCAGGCTATATTCACTGTGGAGATGAAGATGAACAAAATCGGGCATGGTGGGCTCCTTTCTTTTTAATATGCATATGTGATAAATTGTTGTTTGCCGCAGAGCGGCGCCACCAGCGACCATTTGCCTGTCGCAAATAGGGCTTTGCTTCGCGTAACATCATCCGCGGCGGTGGTATATCACCGAGAAGATGTTAGTCTTGTAAATTGTTGTTTATGGGCCTTTAACCAACGTGGCCGTAGGGGAGGCCCTGTGTGGCCTCCCGCCAAAAAGATTGTTGTCCCACAAGGGTTTTGTCGATGTCGGGACGACGGGCGACCACATAGGGTCGCCCCTACGGGTTTTCGTTAATTCTCCGCTAAACAACAATTTACACGCTCTCTCCCCTGAAGATCAATTCCGCCTCACCCTTCTTGTCCACCGCCAGGATCGCCTGCTCGTCGCCCAATCGAAAGATCTCGCGGCGCGCGACTTTAAAGCCTAAAAATCCCGCAGGCAGGTCAAAGCTCTCGCCGTCGATGGTAACGGTGATGCGACCCTTCATGCGCGCAAAAGTATAAGAAACGGTGTGGGTGGTATCATCCACCGCGACGGACCAGTTTTTTTCTTTCATGGAGACCTCCGTGAATTATAGCGTTTTCGGATGGTATCATTATACAGGAAAAGGGGGAGGTTGTCAAGAAGGAGACGAATAAAAAGATTCCCTATGATCCTGCCATGCGACATCGCCACACCGCACCTACCGTCTCAATTAACTTTTCAAAATATCCAAATTTCCTCTTGAAAAATTCCCCGTTATTTGTTATAATATACACAACGTTCCAGGCAAGGCTTACCTTGCAGAAAGGATTTGCTGTATGAAAACCACCCTCCACTCACTCTTGGCCCTTCTGCTCACCGTGCTCCTGCTCTGTGGCACCTGTGCCATTCAGCTCCCTGTCACGGCAGAAGAGGCTCCTACCTTTGATACCTCCGATCCCATCGTGCTGTACGATTTCTCTACCCCTGAAATCGGACTTTCCATCACCAATGTTTACAATTTCACTTACGAATTTGCAGATGAGGGCTATATGGCCATCACCGCGCTGGGTGATGACCCCTCCATGCACCTGCCCGTACCCGAAGCGACCTGCAAGCAGCTTGCCTATGCGGTCATCTTCCAGCGCACCACTTCTAAGCGCCAAGGCGAGTTTTACATTGACCGTTCCGACGGAAAATCCATGGGTCAGCCCGGCACCAACGTCAAATTCAATCAAAACAGCTCGGGTGAGTGGAGCAAAACCATTGCGGATTGCTCTGTCTGGACAGACGGGGCAGCCGATGTTTATCCCTCCGCTCTTCGTTACGACCCTCTCCAGCTCAACGTTCCCGAAGGCGAGAAGATCGACGTAAAATACGTCGCTTTCTTTGCAACCCTTGAGGATGCCGAGCGCTTTGATTTTGAGGTTTACAAGGATAAGCTCGCATACGAAAAGGAGCAGAATGACCAGGAAGAAAATTCCGCGCAGAAAGTCGAATGGCCTGATCCCGAATACAAGGAGGCCGAAACCGTTCCCGAGGATACATCAGCCGGTACCCTGACCTACACAGAATCCGAGGACGGAAAAACCGTCACCATTTCTTATCAGGTCAACGGAGAAACCAGAACCTTTACGGTTCCCAACACCAATCAGTACACAAGCGGCCGCATGAGCGCCGTGGATGATCTCGGCCGCTCCATGTTTGATGCCTCCCAGGTTGGCGTGATCGGCGACAACGGTGAGCACTACGTCGGTATGTTCTACTTCCTGTGGCACGGCGAGCACGGGGACCCCGGTGTCTTCGATCTGGAAAAGATCCGCCAGACGGGCGGGGAAGCCGCGAGCAACGCCAACAGCGGCCTGTACGGCCCCATGCACTCCTTCCATTGGTTTGCAGAGCCTCTGTACGGCTACTACTACATCAACGACGAATGGGTCATGCGCAATCACATGGAGCTTCTCACCAACGTCGGTGTGGACTTCCTCTATTTCGACACGACCAACAACAGCATCTACGCCAAGAATGCCATCAAGATCATGGAGATCCTGCATGAGCTCAACGAGCAGGGATATGATGCCCCCGAGGTTGTCTTCTACACAAATACCAACGCAGAGATGCGTCTCAAAGAGCTGTACGATTACATCTACGGACAGAACATATATCCCGATACCTGGTTCATGCTGAACGGCAAGCCCGTTGTCGTTGCTCCCGATAACCTCAACTACAACGACTTCTTCACCGTCAAATCCTCCCAGTGGCCCAACGACAAAACGATTCACGACAACGCCTGGCCCTGGATGGATTTTGAGTGGCCGCAGAGAATTTTCAACGACGAAAAAGGCAATCCCTCCGCCATCAGCGTCTCCGTCGCACAGCACGCGGGTACCATCATGTTCAGTGATTCCTCCCTGTACGGAGATTATTCCAACCGCGGACGTTCCTTCAACAATCCCGATGATTGGCCTTCTACCCGTCAGGGTATGTTCACGCGCACCCTCATGAGCTCTTATGAAGCTTGGGTCGCGGACGAGTCCCTTACCAATCAGGGCTACAATTTCCAGTCCCAATGGGATCATGCCATCGAAGCAAACGTTCCCTTCGTGCTGGTCACGGGTTGGAACGAATGGATCGCCCAGCGTCAGGACGGCATGACCTATATCGAAGATAAGGATCCCGACCGTGTCCTTTTTGTGGATACCGCCTCCGCCGAATTCTCCCGCGACCTCGAAATGATGAAGGGTGGATATTTCGACAATTATTACATCCAGCTTGCCTACAACATTCAAAAGCTCAAGGGCGCCGCGCCTACCATTGTGCAGGACAGCCGCAAGCCCATCAACGTCACGGGCGCATTTGATCAATGGGACGACGTAAAGATCTCCTATACAGACCCCACAGGCGATGCGGCACATAGAAACGCCATGGGCTTTGGGCACACACAGTACATCAACGAGACCGGCAGAAACGATATCGTTGCCTCCAAGATTACCAACGACACAAAGAACCTCTACGTCTATGCCAAGACCGCACAGGATATTTCCATGTTCGATCCCGACAGTGCATGGATGCAGCTTTATATCAACATCGACAACAGTGCCGCAACAGGCTGGTACGGTTATGACTTCATCATCAACCAAAAAGCCAAGGATGCCTTCACAACCACTCTGGCCAAATACAACGGCCAAGACGGCGCGTTCAGCTTTGAAACCGCAGGTGAGATCAGCTACCGCGCCAAAGGCAACGAGATTATGATCTCCGTGCCCCTGGAGCTTTTGGGCATCACCGATTACCGCCAGATCTCTCTGGACTTCAAGTGGGTAGACAGCACCTCCCAAATCACCTCCATGGAGCAGTTCTATACCGACGGCGACTGTATGCCGCTCGGACGCATGAACTATGTCTATCAAACCTATATTCCCGGTGAAAGCGTATTTGAGTCAACCCCGGAGGAGACCGATTCCGCATCCGACGTCGTATCGGATGCAGATCCCGAATCTTCCTCCGATACGCTTGCAGGCCAGGATATATCTTCGGCCGCAGACACATCCGCCGACAGCAGCGACAGCGGTTGCTCCTCCGCACTTCCCTTCCTGTGTCCCTTGCTTGCAGCTGCCGCAATGGGCGCATGGGTTCTTAGAAAGAGAAAAGAATAATCCGGTTTTCCCAAGCCCCGCACAAAAATGCGGGGCTTTTTTATAAAATCTTCCAAAAACGTATTGCTTTATTTGATTCTTTCTGTTATAATATATAAGAACGGGCATATCCCCCGCTTTTCCATCACACGAGAAAGGAATCACCACGATGAAAAAGAAACTTTTGATCGCTTTGATCTCTCTGCTCTGTATTTCTATGGTCGCGACAGCCGTTTTGGTCACGCTCTCCATGAAAGCAGATCAGCCGACTGCAGACGATAAGCTGAGCTTTGAGCAGCTTGCCGACGAACAGGCACCTACGTTCAACACAACGGTTCCCACTTATATTCTGACACCTCAAGTGTTGAATAACACCAGATCTCCCAACAACATCGTTTCAACGGAAGTCATTGAAGATTATATCCACATCGTTCCCGGTGTGACCGATCCCTACTACTACGGTCCTGCCAACTTTACCGCAGGTCGCTACGTTGTGTACATTTACCGCGCTACCGATTGCGGCAACACCACCACCCAGTTTTTCATGGGCTCCTACGCGTCAGTCCCCTCTGACGACTCCTCCATGCTGGAGACCAGCGTCATCTCCGACGGTCAGTGGCAAACTTATATTTTCGACACGCAGGAGCTGATCGACCGCAACGTTTACGACGGTAAGACCGCACAATACTTCCGTTTTGACGTGCTGGAGGCAGGCTACAAGCTGAACGAAAGTGGCGAAGCTTACAAGGAAGAAAGCGGCGGTTGGGCCAAAGAGCCCATTCCCGACGGTGCCACCATCGACTTCAAGTGCGTGGCCTTCTTCGATACGATAGAGGGTGCACAGGGCTTTGACATTGATCAGTATAATGCCAAGGTTGCCTACGAGGAAGAGGTAAAGCGTCAGGAAGAAGAGCAGAAGCGTAAAGAGGAAGAGGAAGCCAAGAAGAACGCATGGCCCGAGCCCGTATTCCAGGAAATGGATACGACCGGTCTCGATCTGTCCGACGGTTCTCTCAAGTACACCTACTCCGACGACAAGTCCACCGTGACCATCTCTTATGATGTCAACGGCGAGACCCGCTCCTACACCGTTCCCAACAACAAGAACCTGACCTCGGGCGGTTTTGCCGCTACCGACGACTTGGGTCGTTCTCTCTACAACTCCGAAACCGTAGGCTTGTACGGCGATAACGGCGAGCACTACGTGGGTCTTTTCTACTTCCTGTGGCAGGGTGAGCACGGCGACAGTGGCGTGTTTGACCTGCAGAAGATCATCGACAAGGCCGGTGTCGAGGCTGCCGGCAATACAAGCTGCGGCCTGTACGGTCCCGCAGGTGCGATGCACTGGTTCGCAGAACCTCTGTACGGCTACTACTACGCCAAGGACGCTTGGGTGCAGAGAAAGCACGCCGAGCTGCTCTGTAACCTCAACATCGACTTTTTGTATTTCGATGTGACCAACGCATATTCCTACAGAAATAACGCACTCCAGCTCATGGAGATCCTGCACCAGCTCAATGAGGAAGGCTATGACGCGCCTCAGGTTGTATTCTACACCAACACCAACGCAGAAGGCGTGGTGCGTGAGCTTTACAATTACATCTATTCCAAGGATCTCTATCCCGACACCTGGTTCCGTATCAACGGCAAGCCCGTCATCATCGCCCCCGAATCTGCCAACATCAATGATTTCTTTGTAACCAAGCAGAATCAGTGGCCGAATGAAGCCAGCAAAAAGAACGGCTGGCCTTGGATGGACTTTGAGTGGCCCGCCCGCCTCTATCCTTCCTCTTATGATTTCGACGGCGGTGCCATCAGCGTTTCGGTTGCTCAGCACAGCGGAACCGTGGCTTTCTCGGATTCTTCCCTGTATAACAACCACACCAACCGCGGCCGTTCCTTCTACAACCCCGACAACATTTCCTCCAAACGAGGAACTGCTTATAACAAGGTGCTCAATCAGTCCTACAAGGCATGGAAGGAAGATCCTTCCCTCACCGATCAGGGTTTGAACTTCCAGGCTCAGTGGGATCGCGCCATTGAATCCGAGGCTATGTACGTGCTCGTCACCGGTTGGAACGAATGGGTCGCACAGAGACAGCCCACCAACGACGGTAAGATCTGGTTCGTGGACACCTCCTCCATGGAGTTCTCTCGCGATACCGAAATGATGCGCGGCGGTTATTTCGATAACTACTACATCCAGCTCGCATACAACGTCCAGAAGCTCAACGGTACTGCTCCCCTCGTGGTGCAGGATGCCCGCAAGGCCATCAACCTCACCGGTAGCTTCGAGCAGTGGGATGATATCGCTGTTACCTACAACGATCCCTCGGGCGATACCGTGGAGCGTAACGCAACCGGCTTTGGCCGCAAGACATACACAAACGACACAGGCCGTAACGACATCATTGCCTCCAAGGTCGTCTCCGACTCCAAGAACGTATACTTCTACGTCGAAACCAAGGACGTCATCACCATGTTCGACACCGAATCCTCCTGGATGCAGCTCTACGTAGACGTTGACAGCTCGACGGAGACCGGCTGGTACGGCTACGACTACATCATCAACAACAAGGCCAAGGATAAGACCACCACTACCGTTGCCAAGTACAACGGCACAGACGGCGCGTTCAGCTTTGAAACCGTCGGTGAAGTTACCTACCGTGTCACCGGCAACCAGATGATGATCTCTGTTCCTATGGAGCTTCTCGGCATCGAGGGCTACAAGGAGATCTGCATGCAGTTCAAGTGGGCTGACAGCAAGACCACCTATGACGAGATGGAAGACTTCTACATCGACGGTGACTGCGCACCCCTGGGTCGTCTCAACTACGTCTACCAGAATTACATCCCCGGCGTGTCCGAGATCACCTATCCCGGTGACGAGGAGACCACGGTCGAGAGTGAGCCCGTCGAAGAGCCTACGACTGTTAACCCCGTCGAATCCGATACCGTACCCGCAGAGACCGATGCATTGACCGGCGAGCTCGTCACCGATGTTGCTACCGATGCTTCTTCCGACGCCTCTACCGATGCAGATACCGACGCGGCAGATGATGCAGGCTGTGCATCTGCGGTATCCCTGTCCGCACTGTCTATTCTGGGTATCATATCCCTCGGCGCTGTTCTGACACGCAAGAAGCGCAACGATTGATATTCCATTTCTTAAAAACTTCAGATCCCCTCAGTGCTTCTGTGCGCTGAGGGGATCTTCTCATTCATCCAAAGAAACAGCGGCAATTTCATACCCTTTGCCTCTTGATTTTCTATAGAATTTGGGGTATAATAAGTTATCAAAGCTTTCTCCAAGGAGGTCAGCATGGGACTGAACCATACACCCTTCCGTATCGGCCGCGGCCAAAGCGGCAGTCGAAATCTCATCACCGACGTACCCGGCGTCACCGTCGGGCAGGTCACAATCAAGAATCTACCCAATGCCTGTACCGGCGTGACCGCAATTTTGCCCCACAGAGGCGATCTGTTTCACGATAAGGTGATGGCAGCCGCCTGTGTTTTCAACGGCTACGGCAAGACTATGGGGCTTGTACAGGTAGAAGAACTGGGTACCATCGAGTCCCCCATCCTTTTGACCAATACGCTGAGCGTCGGCACGGCCGCCACTGCCTGTATCAAATACATGATGGAGAAAAATCCCGACATCGGACGCGAAGCAGGCACCGTCAATCCCCTTGTCGGAGAATGCAATGACGGCTCGCTCAACGATATCCGCGCTCTTCACGTTACCGAAGCGCAGGTTGCAGAGGCGCTGGCCTGTTGCGCTGAAGATTTTTCCGAGGGTGCTGTCGGCGCGGGGACGGGTATGTGCTGTCTCGGCTTCAAGGGCGGTATTGGCTCGGCTTCCCGTCTCGTCACGCTGGACGGGCATATGTATACCGTCGGTGCTTTGGTGCTTTCCAACTTTGGCGAGCGCGGACGCTTGACAGTTGACGGGCGCCCCCTCGGCCGCGAGATTTTGGAAAAGCTACAGGAAAAGCAAAACCTCAATCAGCAGGATAAGGGGTCTATCATTATGGTGATTGCCACGGACATTCCCCTCACCGAACGTCAACTCAAGCGCGTAGCGCGCCGTGCGGGTGTTGGACTTTCCCGTACCGGCTCTTTTATGGGCAACGGTAGCGGCGACATCGCCATCGCGTTCAGCACGGCCAACCGTGTTCCCCACGACAGTCCTTCTGCTCTGCTGCATTTCTCCGCGATCTCAGACGGATATATCGACCCCGTGTTCGATATGACCGCCGAAGCGGTGGAGGAGGCTATCATCAGCTCACTTTGGCACGCAGAGACCACCGAAGGACGCGACGGGCGGGTCGCCGTCGGTCTGAAAGATGCCATGACCGAGGCCGGGCTTCTTTAAGATAAACAAAAAACGGAAGGCGATGCCTTCCGTTTTTTAGAGGTGACCTATGATATCACTCTTCCGTATGTTCGACGTAAATGGGCTCTCCCGTTTTCGCGGCAGGCTTCTCCAGGGCGATATGCAGAATTTCGATCAAGCCCAGCACAACCGTCAAAGCGATAATCACCCAACCAACGATCTTCAAAAGCAGATTCAGGATATCGAATCCAATCGCCAACAGCGTACCGCCAAAGACCATCAGCACCACGCCAAGGATGATGCGGAGCAGTTCGCGCTTCAGCTGCTCTGCCCAATTTCCCCTAGCCAGAATCGTGCGAATGATCGGGAAGATAATCATGTAAGCCGCCAAAATTACTGTGACCACGTTGTTATGGGATATGATCAATCCCACACCCAAAAGAATACCGACGATAGAAACAATCAGATCAAATACAATACCCTTGTTTTTTACGTTGGCAATGCTGTAGATTAAAACGGGAACAAGGGAAACAATGATGATAATGCCCCAGATGACCAGCGCCAGCCAAACCAAGGTCTCGGCTTTGATAAAAGCTCCGATCAGCACCAGCACCAGTCCCGCGAGGATACCCAAAATCATGGAGATCACACGGTTGGCAATACGATTGTTTTTAGAAAGCATATTCATATATTCCTCCAAAAAAATATTTCAAGCTCGTTTGTGAGCATTGATCCATTGCATAACGCGCTCGGGCAGAATGCCTGACAGATCCTCCCCTGCCATCATTTTTTCTCTGGCGAGGGTGGAGCTGACACCGTCAAATGCGGGGTCAGCAGGAAGATACAGCGTCTCCGCACGTGGATTGTGCGCACGGTTATAGAGTGCGTGCTCCTGCTCGTATGCAAAATCCACAGCGTTGCGCACACCCTTGACAATGACGTCACAGCCCAGACGGTCTACCAGATCGATCAGCCTTCCCGTAGCGGAGATGACCTCCACGTTGGGCAGGTGCGCGCAGGAAAGCCGTGCCAGCTCGGTACGCTCTTCCTCTGTAAACATATAATGCTTTTCGGGAGTTCCCGGCACGTACTTGTGCATATCATTCGTCATCACCGCCACAACAACACGCGTAAAGCGCTGTGAAATACGGGTAATCACGTCCAAATGCCCCAGCGTGATGGGATCAAAGCTCCCGGGGATCAGGGCTGTGCTCATGAAAGTACCTCCTGTCCGGCCGCAAACAGTGGCCCGTTCCGGCTTTTGCGGTCATTATCATGATATTACAGTCGCGTTAAGATCGGACACTCACGCCTTGGGTGTCAAGACCGTTACGCAGGCTTTTCCATAACGTGCTTCTTTCACGATCTCATAGCATTGCGCAATGGCGGTCTGCTCCCCCAGCGGACGGGGCTCCTCACTCTCGCAGATGATGAGCGCATGGGGCTTAAGGAGCTTGTGCTGCTTCAAGGCCTCCACAGCGGCAGGAATGGCGTGCATGGCGTAAGGGGGATCCAAAAATACGATATCAAACGGCTCACGGCCATGGTTGCGGCGCAAATATTCCGCAAATTCGGCGCAAACGATGGTGCAATCCTCGGCAAGACGCGTCTTTTCTGCATTTTTGGTGATCACCTTGACGGCTTCCTTGGATTGATCCACCATGACGGCGTGTGCCGCGCCACGGGAAACGGCTTCCAGGCCCAATTGCCCGGATCCGGCAAACAGATCCAATACACGTCTGCCCTCGATTTCAAATTGGATCATGGAGAAGATGGCCATTTTGGTTCGCTCCGCGGTCGGACGGGTAGCTTCTCCCTCCAACGTGTCGAGCTTGATGCCGCGTGCGCGGCCGGTGATAATTCTCATCATAACGGTTCAGTTCCTTTGATGTTGCATTTTTATTTTTTAGTGTACATCGTTGTTTGTCGCAATACGACGGCACCAGTGGCCATTTGCCTGCTGCAAATAGGACTTTGATTCGCGTAACACTCTCCGTATTCAAAAGCGTATCACCCGACAAGAGGTTGGTCATGTAAATTGTTGTTTAGCGGGCAGTGCCCGCGGCCAATATCGCGTGACGCCCTCCGCAACGGCGGTGTATCACCCGACAGAATGTTGGCCTTGTAAATTGTTGTTTATGGGCTTATGACCAACTTAGCCGTAGGGGAGGCCCTATGTGGCCTCCCGC
>JAGASP010000111.1 GCA_017621695.1 Clostridia bacterium | reverse complement strand
GTGAGCGCGGATTTATATCATATCGAGTTTGAGCGCAGCGAAAACATATCGAATTTGTTGCAGGCAAATATATCGAGCCGAGCGTAGCGACGGCATATCGATAAAATCAAAATAGCTTCCGTGGACACAGAAGCAGTGCTTCTCAAGAAAAAGGGCGAGGAATTTTAGAAATTCCTTGCCCTTTTTCTGTCGGCAGGTATATTCAATTTGATACTGCTCTATCGCAGGTGCACCGTGTGGGGCGCTTTTTTTGTTGCAAAAATCCACTGTGACAATGCCCAAAAGAAGAGAATTTTATGTCAAAAGAATCGTTTTTTATGACAAAATATTTATGAATTTTTTGTAAACAATTTAAAAACCTATTGATTTTTTCCTATATATGATTTATAATTAGAGCCAAGGTGGTGGAAAGTGGAGCAAAGTGTGGGAACGTGGAGCGAAAACCATCACAAATGACGGTTTCAGGGCGCCGAAATCGGGTTTAGGGCGAATTACCTAAGCCAAAGAGAACCAAAGTCCCTGCAAATTTCAGGAAAGGAGGAGCGCATCATGTTGACGGGTAAGTATACACATTCGATCGACGCAAAAAACCGCTTGTTCATACCCGCGAAGCACAGGGAGAATTTGGGGTCTACCTTTGTTATCGCCAAAGACATTCGCTCTCCTATCCTGAAGGTTTACTCCCTGGAGGCTTGGGAGGCCTATATCGCACCCATCAAGAGCATGGAGCGTAAGCTCGCTGAAAAATTCAGCCGCTTCCTCTTCCCGGGTGCAGAGCCGCAAAGCCCCGATTCCCAGGGCCGTGCAGTCATCTGCAAGGATCTCCTGGATTACGCGCATATCAATTATGAGGATTCCAAGGAAGTCGTGATTCTCGGATGCGGCGATTATGCCGAGATCTGGGCACTGAAGGATTATGAAGCAGCCATGGCTGCCGAAGATCTGGATAGTCTTCGCGACGAGCTTGAAAGGTTGGGTCTGTAATGGACGGGCAGAGCGAGGTATCCTTTTCTCACGTTTCTGTCTTGCTGCGGGAATGCATCGAGGGCTTGGCCATCAAGCCGGAGGGCATTTACGTGGACGGAACCTGCGGTGGCGCAGGGCACTCCTCTGAAATTGCGAAACGTTTGACCACGGGGCGTCTCATCGGCATTGATCAGGACGAGACCGCTGTTGGCGTTGCGACGGAGAGACTCAAGCCCTTCGGAGAAAGAGCCTGTGTCGTACACAGCAATTTCTGTCATCTCGACCAAGTTTGTGCCGAGTTGGGGATTGCGCACATCGACGGCTTTCTGGCCGATCTCGGTGTTTCCTCCTATCAGTTGGATACACCCGAGCGCGGATTTTCCTACATGGCAGACGCACCCTTGGATATGCGTATGGACAGCCGTCCGCATCAAGATGAAAACTCCGACGGAAAAGACGAAAATACCCTTTCTGCTTATGACGTCGTTAACACGTATAGCGAAGCCGAGCTCAGACGCGTGCTCTACGAGTACGGCGAAGAGAGATTTGCCCCCCGCATCGCGGCAAGGATCGTCAAGGCGAGAGAAGCGGCACCCATTCAAACCACGGGTGAGCTTGTCGCCCTGATCAAAGAAGCCATTCCCGCTGCGGCTCGTGAGGGAGGACATCATCCCGCCAAACGAAGCTTTCAGGCGATCCGCATTGAAGTCAACCGAGAATTACTCGTGATCCGTCCTGCATTGGAGGCCGCGTTGCGGCTTTTGAATCCGGGTGGGCGCATTGCAGTGATTACCTTCCATTCCTTGGAAGACCGTATCGTTAAACAAACGTTTGCGGACATGGCATCAGGTTGTACCTGCCCGAAATCCCTCCCGGTTTGCGTGTGTGGGAAAAAGCCGTCCGTTAAGATCATTACGCGAAAGCCCATATTGCCCGGTGCTGACGAGCTGGCGGTCAATCCCCGCTCCCGCAGCGCCAAACTGAGAATCGTTGAAAAATTGTAGAATCCCTCTGTGCAGGAGAGCGGAGCTATGATATATATGACAAATTCATTTTGTCAATCCCCACCCGAGGGGTGGACAACATATTACCCAGCAAAACCAAAGGAAAGGAGCATCGGTCATGGAAAAGGAATATGATCGTCGGGAAACGCTGAGCATTAGCTATAGCAGGAGCAGTGCCCGCGTGATTCGCGGCGAAGATCTGGATCCATCCCTCCGCCGCCGCAAGGATGCGGAGACGGAAAACACAGACAGCCGTTACGTTGCTATGTTCTGTGAGCGTTATCGTGACCGCGGAGTAGCAGGCCGCGTTCGCAGAGAAGCCACGGAGCAGAAAAAGAAGGAGGCTTTGCATCGAGCGGAGACTCCCGGGGCTTATGTGATGACCGATACACTGGAGGAGGCTGCAGGCGCAGGCTTCTCCAATACCTACCGAAGCGGAATCAGTGACGGTAAACGGTATATGACAGCGGATGATTTCCGCCGTTATTACCACGACCAGCGGAACTATCGGTACCCTCAGTACCGTGAAGTGAAGCAAACGCCCGAAAGCCGCGAGGCGATTCGTGCCATGGTCGTCGCCCGAGAAAATGCGAAGGGAGTACCTTCGTTAAAAAAAGCCGGGTGGCTTACTGATACTGACAAGCTCCCTCAGTTCGTTCGTCACTTGCTGACCGTAAAGGCATTTGCAAAGCTGAATGAATGGGCAGGGGAGACCTTCCCCCGTGAAAAGGAAATGGTATGCGCGGCTCCTCAAAAGATCCGCAGATCCATTCCCGTTGGGCTGGTGGCTACGCTTGTCACGATTGCTGTCTCCATGTCTATGGTGATCAGCAGTACGGTATTGGTAAGCCAGTCTACGAGGGAAATCAGCCGTCTTAAGGAAGAGCTTTCTGTGCGAGAGGATGCCGTCGGAGAACTGACGGATATGCTTGCCATGAAGAGTGATATGTTGGCTATAGATGACAAGGCTACGAATGATTTCGGCATGGTGCGCGAAAGATACCTGGATGGAGCGTATCTTGAAAGTCCTGCCGAGGATTCTGTGGAGGTGTTTGATGAGGATGGCGACAAGAAAAAATCAGGTCTCTCTGCCTTACTCAGTGCCTTCGGCTTTGGGGATTGAAGAATCTTAAAACAGGAAAAAGTCATAACGGCCAATTCGGGTTCATACCATATTGATGGACGCTCCTGACCGTGAAGGCCGTATGCCGGCGGACATACCCCGTCCTGCTGAGGGGATCTGCTGTTAAATAGAATTCGGTTCAGGCGGCGTGTGCAAACTCGCCGCCTGCATTATTTGGATTTTACACATGAAATAAAACAACGGAGCAGAATGATGTGCGAAAGGAGAAATTATGAAATTTACGAATAAAAAACGGGATCACGCTGCCGTTCAGGGTGCTCCTTTCGCCAACAAGCCTTCTGCCGAAACCGAGGTCGTCAAGCGAGGAGCCATTCTCGGAATTGCCATCGCTGTACTTTTTGCGGTTCTGCTTGTCAGAATTTTGCTGTTCCAGACACTCGGATATGAAAAATATCAAAACAAGGTCATGAATCAGCTGACGACCGAAGCCGAGGTGATCGCCGAACGCGGTAAAATCTATGATGCCAACGGCGCGCTTCTCGCGGGACACGTCACGACCTACCGCGTATTTCTCTCTCCCCGCACCATCGAGGCGTGCACCGATCGCGATCATAAAGATTATGCGGATATCATCGCAAGCGGTCTTTCGGAGCTTCTGGAGGTGACTTACGATCACGTCCAATTGCAGACGACCTACACCAAATATCTCGACCGCACGGTCGCGCGCAACGTCAGTGAGGAAAAGGCCCTGTTGGTTGAAACGTTTATTGATGAAAACGGACTCAACGATATGGTGTTTTTACAAGCGGGAAGCCAGCGCTACTATCCTTACGGAGATCTTGCCTGCCACGTCATTGGCTTTACAGGCAGCGACGGAGCCGGGCAGTACGGCCTTGAGCTGCAATACAACAGTACCCTTGCAGGCACCAACGGTAAATACATCACAGCCCGTGACTCTCACGGAAACGAAATGCCCTATGAATACCAAAGCTATATCGAAGCGCAGGACGGCAATTCCATCGTCACGACCCTTGACGTCAAGGTGCAGTCTGTGCTGGAGGAGCAGCTCCGCACAACTTACGAGGAATCGGGCGGTGTGAATCGTGCGACGGGTATCGTCATCAACGTCAAAACCGCTGAGGTCATGGCGATGGCGACCTATCCCGGCTTTGATCTCAACAATCCCCGTGAGCTCAACGAGGACTGTCAGGCCGTGCTGGATTCCAGCGGATACGCAGAGGGCTCCAAGGAGTATCTGGCGCTCAAGCAGGAGTTGCAGCTGATGACATGGTCAAACAAGGCTGTGACCGAAGTGTATATGCCGGGCTCCACCTTCAAGATCGTAACAGCTTCCATGGCCTACGAGGAAAATCTCGTCAAAGAAACAGAGCACTTCAGTTGTCCCGGTTATCACATCGTCGGTAAAACCAGGATCCGTTGCCACAAAACCACGGGTCACGGCTCTCTCACCTTTGCGGAAGGACTCCAACAGTCCTGCAATCCCATCCTCATGATGATGGGCGGACGCATCGGTCAGGAGGCGTTTTACGAATACTTCGCGTCCTTTGGTTATCTTGAAAAGACAGGGATCGATCTCCCCGGCGAAGGCACGAGCATTTTCTATCAGAAGGATCACTTTTCTACCTTGGATCTGGCCACAGCATCCTTCGGCCAGAACTTCAAGGTGTCCCCCATCCAACAGATCATGGCGGTAACAGCCGTTGCCAACGGCGGTTATCTCATGACCCCCCGTCTCGTCAAGGAGATCCGCGACAGCGAGGGGAACGTCATCAAGACGTTTGACACCGAGATCAAGCGCCAGATCATCTCCTCCGAAACGGCGGATATGCTGGCCAAGATATTGGAGGAAGGCGTTTCGGGCGGTGCTGGTGCCAAGAACGCATACGTTGCGGGTTACCGCGTGGCCGCCAAGACGGGTACCTCCGAAAAAATAGACAAGAAGAATGAAATGGGTGACGGTAAGGACTATTACGTTTGCTCCTGCGTGGGCTTTGCACCTGCCGACGATCCCGAAATCGCCGTGCTCATCCTGGTGGATGAGCCCACCAAGGGCGTTTTGTACGGTAGCTACGTCGCAGCGCCTTACGTTGCCAACGTGATGGAGCAGGTACTGCCTTACCTTGGCGTTGAGGCTGTATACAGCGAAAAAGAATTGGCAAACATGGCTGTGAAGACCCCTTATATCACAGGATGGTCGGTGAACAGCGCCAAGAATTATGCTGCTGATCTCGGCATTGAAGTAGAGGTCGTAGGCAACGGTACGCTTGTGCGCGATCAGTCACCCTCTGCCGGTGAGATCATGGAGTCGGAGCGTGCCAAGATCATTCTGTATACCGATGCGGGACTGACACCGGGGACGGTGACCGTTCCCGACGTTCTGGGAAAAACAGCGGTTGCGGCCAATGAGATTCTGGCCAACCGCGATCTCAATATCCGCATTGAAGGAACGAACAATTATCTCAGCGGTGTAGGAGCTGTTGCCATCAGCCAGAGTCCTGCCGCGGGCGAGCAGGTGGAGGAGGGGACTGTGATCACCGTGACCTTCCGAAACCGTGACGAGTCAGATTCCTGAATCATACAAAATAGCAAATCTCATTGGCCGGACGTATAGAAAAGACGGATGTAAAAGCCACTTCCAGGAGAATGCATCATGTCGAATTTGCGTCATATGACCTTGAAAACTTTATGCGACGAGGCGGGATTGTTCTGTCCCTCGCATATGCAGGATACCGTCATCTGCGGTGTGACCTCGGATTCCCGCCGTGTCAAGAAAGGATGGCTGTTCGTGGCTATTCCGGGATTGCACGTAGATGGAGCTGCCTATATCCCTCAAGCGTTGCAACGCGGGGCGGCGGCAGTCATCGCTCCACCGTATACGGAATATCCCTCGGATGTCCCGCTCATCAAGCACGAATCTCCCCGTCGGGCGTTGGCGCTTTTGTGCGACGCATGGTACGGACATCCCGCGCGGCGCTTGCGTCTTGTCGGTGTTACGGGCACCAACGGAAAAACCTCGGTCTCAACGATGCTTGCACATATACTTCGAAACGCGGGGATTCCCGTGGGTGTGATCGGTACGCTGGGGGTTACGGCTCCGTCGGGACAAAGACTGCAGTTTTTTTCCCCCGATGCCAACGCCAATATGACCACCCCAGATCCCGAAGAGCTGTACGCCCTCCTTTCGGCTATGGCCGAAGAGGTGCGCGAGGGGGAAGAAGCACCCGTCGTGGTCATGGAGGTCAGCTCCCATGCCCTCCTCCTCGAAAAGATCGCGCCACTCTGCTTTGCTTGCGGTGTATTTACAAATCTCACCCCCGAGCATCTGGATATGCACGGCACGATGGAGGCGTACTACGCGGCCAAGCGACGGCTGTTCTCCTTCTGCCGTATTGCCGTTGTCAATGCGGACGATCCTTTCGGAGAAAAACTGATCTCTGATCCCGAAACTTCGGCGGAAACGTGGTATGTTTGCCACACCTCCCCCATCTACCAATGTGTGAACACGCTGCATCCCGGGCGTTGCTGTAACCGTGTGTATGCGGGACAGGTCAAGCTGTTGGGCGGAGGCGGCGTGGAATATCGCTTGCTTTCCCCGAGTGCCCGCGTTCGCCTGACCTGTCCCGTTCCGGGGATGTTTTCGGTCATGAATTCCATGGAGGCCGCTGTGGCCGCCATGGCGCTTGGACTGTCACCCGGAAAGATCAAGGACGCGTTGGCGACGTTTAACGGTGTTCCGGGAAGGATGGAACGAATTCCCTTGGCATCGCACGTGCCCTTCACGGTTTTTCTGGATTACGCGCACACCCCCGATGCTTTGGCCAATCTTTTGACCACCGCGCAGAGATTCAAAAAGAGCGGAGAGCGAGTCGTTCTTTTATTCGGGTGCGGCGGAGAGCGTGACCGTCAGAAGCGTCCGCTCATGGCGGCTGTCGCTTCGCGGCTGGCCGATAGCGTCATCGTTACCTCGGATAACAGCCGAGGCGAGGATCCTTCGGACATTTTGGAGGACATCCTCGGTGGGATGGATCCCGCTTGCGATTACACGGTCATTCCCGACCGCCATGAAGCCATTGTGCACGCCATTCGCACGGCGCACCCCGGCGACGTGATCCTTCTGTCGGGAAAGGGACACGAAACCTATGAAATCGACAGAAACGGCCGTCATCCCTTTGATGAGAAAGAATTGGTGCTGGCGGCTGTCAGACAATATCATTCCGAAATGTAAAGAGAGAAGCGTATGAAAATCAAGATCAACGAAATGCCTCTGTCGCTGTCCTGGATCGCCGCCGTGACGGGCGGAGCGCTGTATTTAAACGATTTGCAGGAGATGCCGACGGTTTCTTATATTTGTACCGACTCCCGCGAGGCAGATGCAAAAACGCTGTTTTGCGCCATTCCCGGTGAGCGCGTGGACGGATTTGACTATATCCCTGCCGCCGCCGCGTTGGGTTGCCGTGCGGTTCTGTCTGAAAAAAAGCCGGACGGTGCAGTCTCTTCTGTTGTTGTGGAGGATACCGTTGTTGCCATGGGCAAGCTGGCCGAGTCTTATCAGGCGGCGTATCTGCCCGAGCTCTTTACCGTTGGCGTTACCGGAAGCGTAGGGAAAACCACCACCAAGGAGTGCATCGCCGCAGTTCTCGGCGTCTCGGAAAACCTTTTCAAAAAAGAGGGAAACCACAACAGCACCGTGGGTATGCCCCTGTCTGTCATGGAGATCACCCACCGCCATACTGCCGCTGTTCTGGAAATGGGTATGAGCAGCTTTGGTGAGATTGCGGCCATGTCCAAAACCGTACATCCCGCCGTGGCTTGTATCACCAATATCGGCACATCCCATATGGAGCATCTGGGCAGCCGTGAGGGCATCGCCAAGGCCAAGCTGGAAATCCTGCAGGGCATGAAAGAGGGGAGCACGCTTCTCATCAACGGAGACGAACCCCTGCTTTCCTGCGCCTTTGATTTGTGCCGTGCCGGGCGCATTACCTGCTTGCGGGTCTCTCTTTGCGATCCTACAGCAGATTATTACGCTTTTGATATCCGCCATGAAAACGGCGGAATGCAATTTGAACTCATGATGCCGGAACAGAGACGGGCATCCCTGGAGATCCCTGCTGTCGGTATACACGCGGTCTGGGCGGCGGCCTTTGCTGCTGCCGTTGGTGACCTCAGGGGGATGCGCCCTCCGCAGATCCTTGCAGGTCTGCGCGCTTACCGTCCCGCGAGTATGCGGCAGACGGTCTCTATGCATGACGGGATCACCTTCATTGAGGACTGCTATAATGCCGCTCCCGAATCCATGGCCGCCGCGCTCTCTGTACTGCAATTAACGGCCAAGGGCCGCATGATCGCTGTTCTGGGCGATATGAAGGAGCTGGGCGAGGAAAGCGTAGTTCTGCACAGACAGGTCGGAGAACGCGTCGCGGCGCTTGCCGAGCACGGCGAAATATACCTCTTTGCTGTCGGTGAATTGGGGGCGGAAATTGCAGGGGAAGCGGCAAAGCATCTGCCCGCATCTCATGTGTATTGCTTCGCAGAAGAGAGTCCGTATTTGGAAACGGTACGGGCATTGAAAGCATTTTTGCAGCCCGGGGACACGGTGCTGTTCAAGGCCAGCCGCGCGATGACTCTGGAGGTCATTTCCCAAGCGCTGACTGTATCTGAATAAAGAAAGGAAACCTAAATATGTTGCGCGATCATTACGGTCTTGTGCTTGTCGGAACTTTGTTTGTCGTGTTTTTGCTGACGGTCATCGCAGGCCGTATCATTCTTCCCATCCTGCGAGCCAAAAAGGTGGGACAGATCATCCGCGAGGAAGGCCCTAAGTGGCATATGGGAAAATCGGGCACGCCGACCATGGGTGGTATCAGCTTTATTATCCCTTTTTTGCTTGCCATGGCGGCTGTTGCTGTGTTCTGCCTTGTGGCAGGAGAAGATTTTGAGCTGATTCCTTTCTCGCTTGTGCTGTGCTTTGCTGTGGCTAATGCCATGATCGGATTTGTGGACGATTACTGTAAGCTCCTCAAAAAGCAAAACGAGGGTTTGACCGAAAAGCAAAAGCTGGTGCTTCAATTCATTGCCGCAGGCGCGTTCATCGCCATGATGGCCGTGACGGGAAACCTCACAACCGCTTTCCGTATCCCCTTTACCGAGATCTCGCTGGAGCTTTCCTATTTTGCATATCCCGTCTATCTGCTCGTGCTCGTGGGTTTTGTCAACGCCACCAATATCACCGACGGTCTTGACGGACTGGCTTCCTCGGTGGCTGCGACGGTTGCTCTGTTCATGGGGTTGTTTGCGCTTAACCGCATGCAGATCGAGGTCGGATTTTTGGCTGTCGCGCTTCTGGGCGGTGTTATGGGCTTCCTCGTATACAATTTCCATCCTGCCAAAATGTTCATGGGCGATACGGGATCCCTTTTCCTCGGTGCCGTCATTATGGGATGCGGTGTCATGGCAGGGGAGCTTGTGATCTTTGTTATTGCCGGCTTCGTATTTGTTCTGGATATGCTCTCCAGCTTGCTTCAGCGTGTCTATTATAAGCTGTCGCACGGCAAGCGGATCTTTAAAATGGCACCCGTGCACCATCATTTTGAAAAGTGCGGATGGAACGAGGTACAGATCGTTCTCTTGTTCGCGGGCGTTTCATTGATTTTCTGCGTCTTGGCCTGGTTCGGCGCTTGACGTTTTCTTTGTCAAAAATTATCTGAAAGGAGCAGGGTATGCGTCAGGAGAAAGACCCCAACCAAAAAGGGTTTTCCTTTGGGCGGTTGCGCAGCGGTGCGCGGGCGGCAGAGGATAAGCTGAAAGAAAAGCTGGATAAGGCCGGCGACCGACTGGATGAAAAAATGGCTCCCGCCGATCCGCTCTTTACCCGACCCATTCATGCCCCCACCCATGAGACACCGTCCGGTGTGCTCGTCAAAGGCGGGATCGACCTTCCGTTTTTGTTTATCGTCATTGCGCTTTCCGTCTTTGGTGCCGTGATGGCCTACAGCGCCAGCTCTGTCTATGCGGATCAATATCACAGTGACAGCGCGTATTACGTCAAGCGCCATATCATTTATCTGCTGATCGGCGTGGCCAGTGCCGTTCCTTTCGTACTCAAAGCGCGTCCTTGGTTCTGGCGGATGTTTGGCGTTGTCGCTTACGTCGGCTCGGTGCTCCTGCTTTTGCTCGTGCTGATCATCGGCTCCAGCTACGGCTCGGGCGCTACGCGTTGGATTCAGCTCGGTCCCGTATCCATCCAACCCTCGGAGATCGCCAAAATGGCGGTCATACTGGTCATCGCGCTCGTGATGACCAAATATGAAAAGCAACTCAGAAACGATCAGAAATTTGGGGGTCATCTCCGTTACGGTGTGATCTATCCCATGCTGATCTTCGGCTTTATCTGCGTGCTCGTCATGCTGGAAAGACATCTGTCGGGTATCATCATCATCGGCCTTTTGGGTCTGACCACCATGTTCCTCGGCGGAACCAAGAGAAAATACTTCCTTTGGATCATGGCAATCGGGCTTGCCGGGGTGCTGATCGTTTTGCTGTTTTCGGGCTATGCGCAGACCCGTGTGACAACCTGGCTCTTTATTGACAAGGTCGACCCCCTGGGCTCTGCCTGGCAGACCTTGCAGGGCCTCAACGCGATCGGCTCGGGCGGCTTCTTTGGAAAAGGACTCGGCAACAGCCAACAGAAATACGGCTACGTTTCTCAGCCGCAGAACGACTTTATTTTTACCATTGTATGCGAAGAATTGGGCTTTATCGGCGCCGTTTGCGTGGTTGTCCTCTTCGGATTGCTCGTGTGGCGGGGATTTCGCATCGCGGCCAAAGCGCCCGATAAATTCTGTTCCATTGTTGTATACGGCCTTGTCATCAAGGTCGCACTTCAGACCATTCTGAATATCGCCGTTGTGACCAATTCCATGCCCAATACGGGTATCGCTCTGCCGTTTTTCTCGTCGGGCGGTACGGCGATCATTCTGCAAATTTTTGAAATGGGGATCGTTTTGGCGATCTCACGTTATTCCTATCAAAAACGGTGAGCGCTCGCACGGTGAGCATCTCTCGGGAAAGGATTCATGATGAAACTACTTTTGACAGGCGGCGGTACGGCAGGACACGTAAACCCCGCGTTGGCCATTGCAGCTGCTTGGAAGCAGCAGGATCCGACAGCGGAAATTTTGTTTGCCGCATCCGGTATTCCCACCGACAAAGCCGCAGACCTCATTCCGCGTGTGGGCTATGAGCTGCGCAAAATCAACATTCGCGGCCTGCGCCGTCCCGTTTACAGTCCCTCCAACCTGGCGCTTCCTTTCATCATGCTGAGATCCCGCAAAGAAGCCAAAGCACTCATCAAGGAATTCAAGCCTGATCTCATCATCGGCACAGGCGGCTATGCTTGCTGGCCTGTGGTCAGCGTGGGAGCATCCATGGGCATTCCCACGGCTGTGCATGAATCCAATGCAATACCCGGAAAGGCGATCGAAAGCGTCAAGAAAAAGGTGGATCTGATCATGGTGAATTTCCCCGAGACGATCGACCGCTTGGGCTTTTCGGAAAATGACCGCCGTGTTCTGCGGGTGGGCAACCCATATATGTCGGATTTCGGTAATGTTGCGCGGGGGGCCGCGAGGAAAATGCTGGGACTTTCGGAGGAGGACGTGTACGTATTGTCCTTCGGGGGCAGCTTGGGGGCTGACCGCGTCAACGAAGCGGTGCTCTCCCTTTGGAAAGCCGGAAAGACAGAGGCTCCGAAAGCGGTGTTCTGTCACGCCGCAGGCAAACGGGATTATGAGCGGGCAAAGACCATGCTTTCGCAGTACGGTCTCTCGGATGATCCCCGCTTTATCCTCAAGGATTATATTTACGATATGCCCATCCATATGGCTGCCGCTGATCTGGTGATCTCCCGTGCGGGGGCGATGTCCATTTCCGAGCTGGCGCTCATGAAAAAAGCCGCAATTCTGATTCCGTCACCGTTTGTGGCGGAAAACCATCAATACAAAAACGCAATGGCGCTTCACCGCAAACATGCGGGCGTGTGCATTGAAGAAAAGGATCTTGGAGGCGGTGCGCTCACGCAAACCGTGTTGGCTCTTTTACAAAACCCCGATGAGCGCGCGCGCATGGGAAATGCCGTATATGAGAATTTTGCCGCGCCGAATGCAAATGAGACCATTGTAGTGGCGCTCAGATCCATTTTGAAAAAAGCCTGAAACAGGCTTTGCAGAAATGAAGTCCAAGGGGACGGAATCTCAATCTCCGTCGGAAAGGAAGTTTCATGTTTACATCCCGTTCTTTTGCTAAAAAATTCGGGCAGGGATCCACGTCGCAAGGACGGGGATATACACCGCTCTGGCCGTGGAAGGCTTGCTTTTATACCATCCTCGGTCTGGGGATCGCGCTGGTGGTCAGCGCCTTGCTCTTGATCCTTGCAAATGCGTGGAAGGTGGATACGGTCAAGGTAGATGGCGCGGAAAAATTCAGCGCCGACGCGTTACTATACGCCGCGGGCATTAGCGCGGACGACAGCATGATGAGCTTCGGCGAGCGCGGTGTAACCGAAAAGCTGCAAGCTGTGCATCCCTTGATCCGCGACGTGCGCATCAAACGAAGCCTGAACGGAACCGTCACGCTGCAGGTGAGCGAAGAAGAGAATGTCTATTATACCTGCCTGCGAAGCAATTTCTATCTCATTTCCGCTGAGGATCTGAAGGTCATGGGTGTCGCTTCGGAGGGAGATCTTTTCAAATCCTATGGCGCAATGTATATCGGTTTCCCCGAGGAAGCGAGATTGACGGTGGGAAAGAAAGTCGAATTTGCGTATTTGCCGTATGAGCCCGTATCGGCTCCCGAAGAGGTTGCGACCTATGAAGTGGAGACCGAGGAGGCAGACGAGGAGTTTGCATACGTTTGGGATTTTGTCAATACCGTTTGTGATTCCTCGCTTTCGGGGCATATTACGGGTATGGAGCTTTCGGATCGTTACGATCTGTATCTGGTCTATGACGGATACATCAGGATCCGCTTTGGAAATACGCAGGATATGGACAGAAAGCTGAGACTTGCCGAAGATATTCTCCAAAAGGAGAACGACGGCGAAAAGATCCCTGCGGAGATGGATGTGTCCGCGACCAAGGGAACCTATCGGGAAATTCCTGATCTTTCTTTGCCTGCATGGGCAATGCCATAAACGAGGAGGACGGCTCACTGAACTGAGCCGTCCTCTTTTGTTTTATCCTCTGCCTCGCCGGGCGTGTGTGAAAAGACGACCTGACCGTCACGTGCTGTGGCAAAAATGGGACGTGTCTGATCCAAATTCCTTCCCAAAAGAGCCTCAGACAACGCATCCTCGACCAGATGTGCAACCGCCCGACGCAGAGGCCTTGCGCCGAGCTTGGGATCTGTTCCGGCTCGGGCTACGAGGGATATTACAGAATCGTCAAAGCAGATCTCGATTCCCAAGCGAGAGACACGCTGTTCCAATTCCGAGAGCAGCATGGCAGAGATCTTTTCCAATGCTGTCGGGGGCAACGGTCGAAAGATCACAATATCGTCCAAACGGTTGATGAATTCGGGGCGAAACGTCTCTTTTACGGTACGCAGAATACGTTTTTGTTCTTCCTCGGGAATTTTTTCCTCCGCATTGAAAGAAGCACCGCTTTCCGAAAAGCCAAGGGTGCGTTGCACTGTACTGTCCGCGCCGAGATTGGATGTCAGGATGATGACGGTGTTCCGAAAATCCACCGTCCGTCCCCGCGCATCGGTCAGGATGCCGTCATCCAACACCTGCAAGAGAATATGAAACACGTCGGGATGTGCTTTTTCGATCTCATCAAACAGAACGACGGCGTAGGGTCGTCTGCGCACCCGCTCGGTGAGCTGTCCCGCCTCTTCAAAGCCAACGTACCCGGGAGGTGCCCCCAATAGCTTGGAGACGCTGTGCTTTTCCATATACTCCGACATATCCAAACGGATGAGTGCTTTTTCATCCCCGAAGACAGCGGAGGCAAGCGAGATCGACAGCTCTGTCTTCCCCACACCGGAAGGTCCCAAAAACATAAACGTTCCAATGGGGCGCTTAGGATCCTTGAGTCCCAAACGGCCGCGACGAATGGCCTTGGCAACCGAAGAGATCGCCTCGTCCTGCCCGATAACGTGTTGTTTTAAAATATCTTCTAAATGCAATAGCTTTTCACGTTCCCCGCCCATGAGCTCCTGCAGGGGGATACCTGTCCACTGGGTGATCTCTTCCGCAATGTGCGCCGCTGTCAAGGTCGGAGGAGAGCTGTCGCGGTTGCGTTCCCAGAGAGAGCGCTCCTGCAGCAAGGCTTCACGCTTGCTTTTTTCGGAATCCCGCAACGTGGCGGCAACTTCAAAATCCTGTGCCAGAATGGCTTCTTCCTTCTCGCGGGTCAATGCGGAAAGCTCTGTTTCCAATGCTGTCAGATCATGCGGTGCGGTATGCCCCTGAATGCGCAACCGCGCGGAGGCCTCGTCAATGAGGTCCAATGCTTTGTCGGGCAAAAACCTGTCGGGGATATATCTGACCGACAGCTCTACGGCGGCACGCAGGGCATCATTTCCGATATTTATGCGGTGGTGTGCCTCGTATTTGGGACGCAGTCCCTCCAGGATACGTAGCGTTTCCTCCAAGGAAGGCTCGCCAACCGTCACCGACTGAAAGCGCCTTGCGAGAGCCGCGTCTTTTTCAATGTGCTTGCGGTATTCCTCCAGTGTGGTCGCGCCAATGACCTGCAGCTCACCCCGCGCCAGCGCGGGCTTGATGATGTTGGCGGCATCCACCGCCCCCTCTGCCGCTCCCGCACCGATGATGGTGTGGATCTCGTCGATGAACAGAATGATGTCGGGGTGCTCTGCAACCTCCTCCAGAATGTGCTTGAGGCGCTCTTCAAATTCGCCCCGATATTTCGCCCCTGCGATCATGCCTGCCAGATCCAACGTCACGACGGGCTTGTCCCGTATACTGTCGGGTACGCTCCCCTCGCAGATGCGTTGGGCCAGTCCCTCTACCACGGCCGTTTTTCCGACACCGGGCTCGCCGATGAGACAGGGATTGTTCTTTTGCCGTCGGGATAAAATGCGAATGACACGCTCGGTCTCATCTTCTCTCCCGATGATGGGATCCAGCCGCCCCGAGGCGGCAAGCGCAGTCAGATTTCTGCCGTATTTTGCGAGGGTGGGCGCGTGGGGAATGTCTGATCGCTCGGTTCCTCTTTCCTTTGCTTCGCGCTTTCCTTTGGTGGGATGCATCGGCGCTGTCTCGGAGAGATGGCTCTCCTCCCGACGGCCGATGGGTGAGGCGTCCCATACCCCCTTGATGTCCCGTTCGATGTCCTCGCAGGACACGCCCGAGGAGGAGAGAATGCGCACCGCCACCGAATCTCTCTCTTTTAATAGTGCACAGAGCAGATGCTCCGTACCGATATAGCTGTGACCGCTTTGGGAGGATATGATGGCGGAGGATTCAATGATCCTGCGGGTTCTGGGGGTCATATCGTTTGCCGTCAATCGGTGAGAGCTACCGCGCCCCGCCAGGCGGAGGATCGCCGAGCGGACACCCTCGGACTCCGCACCGTGGTTCATCAGAAGCTTACAGGCAATGGAATCGCTGTCTGCAAGCAGGGAAAGGAGCAGATGCTCCGAGCCGATATAGGTATGCCCCATTTCGGAGGCAACCTCCTGCGCGCCGTTGAGTGCCCGACGCGCTTTTTCGGTAAAACGGTTGGTCATCTTGCCTCCTTGAGTTTTTTTCGTATGAGCGCGCCGCGCGCTGCGTCGAGCTTGTCGGGAATGCCGTCTTGGGATTCAAGGGATGCCGTCAGGGTAGCAGGCAGGCCTTCGATGAAAAGCGTGGTGATCTCATGCATTTGCACTTGGTCGAGAATCCCCAGGGCTACGCCCAGCCGCACGTCGGAAAGAAGAGAGATGAATTCTCCAAGCGGCAAAGCATAGGCATATTTCAGGATGCCCCAGGAACGCCAGATACGATTGGTCAAGGCCTCGAGACGGTTCTTCGGAAGGGTGGTTCGGGCGGCGCGTTCCTCCTCACAAAGAAATGCTACGGCTCGCTTCAAGCGATGCAGGATCTCGTTTTCGGAAAGCCCCACGGAGATGCGGTTGGAGATCTGATAAAGATAGCCTCGGGATAAAAGGGAATGATTGGCGGCTTCCCGTATGGAAAAACCGTTGTGCGAAAGATTGGATGCAAGCGAGGAGATGCGGCCGTTGCTTGTCAATGCAGGGAGAAAGAGGGTAGAAGAGACCAGAAGGCCTGTGCCGATCCGCCGGGGGTTTTGCGTCAGGTAACCCCATTTTCCGCTCTTGTCATATGCATATACGAAAGATGCATCCAAAAGCTCGTCCACGCGGCGCACCCCCTCCCAAGCCTCCTCGGGGGATGCGCCGGGCAGAATGCATTGTATGCGGATATGCTCCTCCTCGCAGAGCATGACCGAAAGATGACAGGGTTCGTTGAGATAAAGCGCGTGGGGCAGGCTGACTTTGATAAACGAAGGCCCCGCGTACTGCTGCTCCACCATCGCGTGCGCCTGTGCACGGCTGACGTTGCTTACATCGATTCTGTGAAATCCGCCGTTTTCCAGAACCGCACCCACTTTCCGTATTATGGATTCGGCATCGGAGGGCTTCATGTGTGCAACAAAGGCGCAGTCGGCTATATTTCTGGCAAGCTGCACGCGGGTGCTGATGACTACGTCGTGATCCTTGCCGGGTGTGTGATACCAGGACATCATGTGCTCCTTTCTGTTTTCCTTAGAATTTTTCTTTGCTTCAAAGCTGGCGTTCCAGCGCCTTCAGCTCGTCCCGTAAACGGACAGCTTCTTCGTAAGCTTCCCGTTGGACGGCGGCTTTGAGTTGCTCACGAAGCTTTGCAGCCCGCGCCATGCGCTCGCTTCGCTCCCGATGAGCACGGGAGGTCAAGCCGATATGTCCCGTGTCTCCGTGGAGGGTACGCAGGAGCGGGGCGAGATGGGCGCGAAAGCTTTCGTAGCATAGGCCACAGCCGACGGTTCCCGTTGCGCTGATTTCTCCGAAGCTGATGCCGCATCCGGGACAAATGCGGTCTGCGGTGTCGGGGCTGTGGGAGGCTGAAAGTGTCGCAAACAGCTTGCTTTCGGGTGCTTCTTCCCATAGATCCAGGGTGATATCAAATTTGGGGAGAGGAATGCCCGGGGCATCCGATGCGGTTGAACAATTCGACTCTTCGGTATAGAGGGGAAGGGGATCCGCATCATTCGGTGAGACGAGCGTTTCGTCGTCTTCGAGGGTCAGTGTTGCGCGATGATATGTTTCGCTGAGCATGGGAGATCCTTTCTTTGATTGATTATGGGTCACCTCTAAAAACTCTCTTGACGGAGAATCCGTGGTAACTTTTCCGTCATATTTCACATATTTTTCTTCGCGTAGCTCCACTACGCGTGCGAAAAATTGTATCATCTGACAAAAAACTTCCTCACGGCTCTCTCGCCAATAGAGTTTTTAGAGGTTCCCTATGATTGATTTTCTATATTTTACCCTGCCAGCGGTGCAAATTCTGTCATATTCCGCTTTTCGGTCAATTTTTTTTTTGATTGTATAAATTTTGAAAAATAATTGACTTTTGAAAAGGAAAGTGCTATAATACCCGTATACTTATAATGCCCAATTGTTTTTTTATACATAGAAAGGATGAATGCAATGGATCAGTTGCAAAAAGCAAGACAGGAAATGGATCGAGCAAGCATAATAGAGGCGACGCAGCAAACGGTATCCGCAGGCGTTGAGAACGGCCCGTACGTGGTGGAGCGCGGTGCGCTTTCGCGTGTCGGCGCCTATTTGCAGCTTGACCGCCGCGTGCTGATTCTGACCGACGACGGTGTTCCGCCTGTTTATGCCGAGACCGTGGCGGAGGCCTGTTCCTATCCTGTCATTTTGACATATCCGCAAGGAGAGGATACCAAAAGCTTTGAAGTGCTTGCCGACGTAGCGGCTGTGATGCTGGAACACGGCTTTACCCGTACCGACTGTGTCGTGGCTGTGGGCGGCGGTGTGATCGGAGATCTTGCGGGCTTTGCCGCTGCGATTTTTATGCGCGGAATTGATTTTTACAATATACCTACGACTCTGCTGGCTCAAGTGGATTCTTCCATTGGCGGTAAGACCGCCATCAACCACGAGGGCATCAAAAATTGTGTGGGTGCATTTTATCAGCCCAAGAAGGTCGTGATTGATCCCAACGTGCTTTCCACCCTGCCGCCCCGTCAAATTTCCAACGGCATGGCTGAGGCCATCAAAATGGCGTTGACCTGTGACAGGGAGCTGTTTGAAAAGATCGAAGCGGGGAATCCCATGGATATGCTGGATGAGATCATTCTTTCCTCCCTCAGAATCAAAAAGTCCGTGGTGGATCGGGATGCGACGGAAAAGTCTCTGCGCCGTGTCTTGAATTTCGGGCATACCTTGGGGCATGGCATTGAAAGTCAGGCGTCCCTCCGTGACGGTGACCGCGCTTTGTACCACGGTGAATGCGTTTCCTTGGGAATGCTTTGTATGTGCGCGCCCGAGGTCAGAGACCGCTTGATCCCCGTCCTCAGAAAGGCAGGGCTTCCGACCGAAACCGATGTGGATATCGATGCTTCGCTTTCGGCCGTTTCTCACGACAAAAAGATGGACGGCAGTCGGATCAACTATGTGTATTGTCCCGAAGTCGGTAGCTTTGAGTTCCGCTCTGCGAGCCTCGAGGAGTTTGCCGAGGTCGTGAAAGAGTCGGGGGCGTATTGATGAAATTGTTGTTTGCCGCAGTGCGGCGGCCAACGCTCGCGTGACACTCTCCGTGGCGGGATATATCACCCGATGGAGAGTACAACGGTAAATTGTTGTTTACGGGCTGAAAGCCCGTAGCGTCCACGCAAGTGGGCATATCGATCCGATGCGGGCATCGCCCGCTCGGAATATCGAGTGCGGAGGGAATCGACGCACATATCGAACGCCGAAGGCGTATATCGACTCAAGTTTTTTCATCGATATGCATCTCGGTTTCTTCCGAGATGCTCGATATACCGCTCGGCATGACCTTCGCGGTTCGATATGCCGCAAGGCGGCTCGATATGCGCCTTGCGGTGCGAGCTTACTACATTAAACAACAATTTACATAACCAACCTCTTGTCGGGTGATGCACCTTCCCTGCGGAGAGTGTCACGCGAGCAATGGCCGCCGCACTGCGGCAAACAACAATTTATACTCCTACTCTTTAACAACGCGAATCACGCGACACCCGCCCGTATATCCCTTATCGGTCACGATCTGGGGGACACCGTTCGGGAGGATGTCTTCATGGTGGAAATGCAGATGACCTGTGATGACCGCCTTGACAGGCGTGTCGGGAGCGAGGGCAACGGCCTCGTAGAAGCGTTTGACTTGGGGATCATCACCGTAAAAGGCTTTTTCTCCCATCATGAGCAGCTGATGCCACGAGGCGAAGCAATCCGTTTCCATGGAAGCAACATACAGCGGAACGTGCAGGATCAGAATGATGGGCTTCTTCTTCTCAAAAAGTGCAAGGAACTGATCCGCCGTCTCACGAAAGACACGGTGCCGGCTGTCATCCACGGCACATATGATCAGATCCTCATATTCCACCCATGAAATATTCGGGTCGCCGTTGCATATATCGGCAAATTTGGGACGGTGCATGGCTGTTGCATTGGGCGTATGGTAATCGTCAGCAAAGCTCCAGTCGTGGTTGCCCACCACATAGAGCGCGGGAATATCCGTTTCGCGGACACCGTCCTTCAAGACTTTGACGTTGGCATCCGAGGGGCAGTCGATGATGTCCCCTGTCAAAAGCAGGAGATCCGCCCCTGCCGCCTTGGCGCAGTCTATATAATTGCTCCAAAGAGCGGCGGCTCCCGGCCATGCATGCGTAAAGAAATCGCGGCGTTGCAACTCGTATGTGCGACGTTCCTCGGGCATTTCAGACAATTCATCGGGGGTGAATTCGCACATATGCAGATCCGTGAGGTGGAAGAAGGTATACTCCCGCTTCAACCCCCGGATCTTCACTTCGAAATCGGCAGGTTCAATACCGTGCCACGTCTCGGGTTCAGAGTATACGGGAAAGCTCATGCGCCTGCCTCTTCGCCCTTGACGGTCACCACGCGACAGTCACCGGTATAACCCGTAGACGTGACGTACTGAGGTACACCGTTGGGGAACACGTCCTCGTGATTGAAGTGCACGTGGCCCGCAAAGACAGCAACCACGGGGGTATCCTCGGCTACGCAAACAGCATTGTAGAACTGCTGCACCGAGCCCCAATCGCTACCCATGGCACCGGGACCCATGGTGATATTGCGTCCACCCCAAGCCTTTTTGACATCGGGTGCCAGCGTATCGGCGTGGAGCGGGACGTGGAGCAGAAGGATGATGGGCTTATTCTTTTCGTACAGGGCGAGGAATTTCTGCACCGTGGCATCGGTCACCACGTCAGAGCTGTTGTCGATCGCGACAACGATAAATGCATCGTATTCAGCGACCGAGATCTGGGGATCACCGCCCGTCAGCTCGGCGAACCTGGGCATATACGTCAGCACGGCGTTCTGGGTCATGTAATCGTCGGCAAAGTTCCAGTCGTGGTTGCCGAGGCAGAAAATGGGCTTTGCCTGCGTGCGGGTCGCGTTTTCATACAGAAGGGCGATGTTTTTCTCAGAGGGGAAATCGATCAGATCCCCCGTCAGGAACATACCGCTCGCTCCGATCTCATCGGCGTAATCAAAGAGCGCCGGGAAACGCTCCTCTGCCAAAAGTCCTTCTGCGGCAAAGGAATTGCGGCGAGCCACGTTATAGTTATAGCGAGTCGTCGTCCACGCCTTGCGATCCTCCTCGGAGAACGCGCTGACATGGGTATCCGTGATATGCAGGAACTTGTATTCCTCGGTCAGCCCGGGAATGGTCACCGTCGCGTACTGAGGCTTGATGAGTTGCTTGCCGGTCAGCTCAAAGGCTTCCATTTTGTCGGAGGTAAAGGAGATAGAGCGGATATATACCGTTTCTCCCTCTCCGCCGGCGCTGTCCACAAAGTCAATGCGGACATCCTCCACCGTCACACCGTCTCTTTGCAGCTCCACGATGGGAACCAGCACGGTCTGCCAATCGGTGGAAGTCTTGCTGTAGCTTGCGGTGCCGCGGCTCTGGACTGACTTTTCACCGTCGTTTGCGTAAACCACGATCTCAAACTTGGTATTCTTTACGTTTTCCACCTTCAAGCTGACAACGGCATAGGCGCAGTCATTCCAAGCCATGGGGGAAAGGCCCGCATAGTCCATGTAAGCCGCATAGTTGAGCTTGGCATAAGGATCACGGAAATTGCCGCTGCCCGAGGTGCTCAGCTTGAGCACAGGCGCACCGTTTTCATCCGCAACGATCTCAAGGGCGGTTTGCTTATTTGTGAACAGCTCTTCATTCTTGGGGGTATCAAAGAACGTGAGCACACGGTTATTGTCGGGGGCTTCCTCGGGCACGGGCTCATCGGGAGCCTCGGTTTCGGGTTCAGAGGTTGCGGGCTCAGACGTTTCGGGAGCATCGGTTACGCTCTCGTTTGTTTCAGGCGCAATCGTTTCGGAGTCCTGGGTTTCAGGCGGCAGGGTTTCGGGAGCAACGGTATCGGGGGATACGGTTGCGTCCGCCTCGGTCGCAGGTGCGGTGGCAAGATCCGTCGGGGCTTCTGTGTTACCGCCTCCGCAAGCAACCAGAATCACGAGTGTCATCAGTACCAAAAAGAGTGCGGCGAATTTTGCAAAATTTTTCATGATCCTCTTCTCCTATATCATCGTGTTTGATTACCGTGTTTTCGGGTAGTATTGCGAGAGACCGCACAGGATCTCCCCCATATTTCATTTCAAACTGCGAACCTCTGCAAGCCACAAAGCCGATACGGCATCCGAGGGCATCTTCCAGTCCCCTCTGGGGGAAAGACCTACAGAGCCCACCTTAGGCCCGTCGGGAAGGCAGGAGCGCTTGAATTGCTGGTTAAAGAAGCGGCGGAGCAACGTTTCCAGCCATTTCAGTAAAGTGTCGTCACCGTACACGTCTCCCAAGGCATACTTGGCAAGGCGGAACAGCTTGGTGGGCGTATAACCGTACCGGAGAAGATGGTACAAATAGAAGTCATGCAGCTCGTAAGGACCTACCAGATCCTCGGTGACCTGCGCGATCTCACCGCTGTCCTTGGCAGGAAGCAGCTCGGGAGAAATGGGAGTATCCAGAATATCAAAAAGGGGTGCTGACAGGGCGGTATCCCCTGCGGCCTCGGCGTGTCGGGCGCAATGGCCGATGAGGTGCCTCACAAGGGTTTTGGGCACGTCACCGTTGACGCTGTACATGGACATATGGTCGCCGTTGTAGGTTGCCCAGCCCAAGGCCAGCTCGGAAAGATCTCCCGTACCCACCACGAGGCCGTTGACTTCATTTGCGATGTCCATGAGGATCTGGGTGCGTTCGCGTGCCTGTGCGTTTTCAAAAACGACGTTGTGATTGGTAAGCTCGTGGTCAATATCCTTGAGATGCTGGGTCACCGACGCAAGGATGTCCACACACCTGAAATCCGTCCCCAAGGCCTCGCACATGGCCTCAGCGTTGCCCTTGGTGCGGGCGGTCGTGCCGAAGCAAGGCATGGTCACGGCCAGAATATCCTTGCGTGGACGGCCGAGAAGATCCATGGCGCGTGCCATCACAAGAAGCGCAAGACAGGAGTCCGAGCCGCCCGAGATGCCGATCACAGCTTTTTTTGCATAAGCGGCTGTCAGGCGTCTTGCCAGTCCCTCAGCCTGAATGCTCAGAATCAACTCACAGCGCGCATCTCCCTCAGCGTCCTTCGGAGGCAGGAAGGGATGCGGATCGTATGCACGGGTCAATTCGGTATCTACAGGCAAAAGGTCGATATACACCTCGGTATAATCTCCCGTACAGGTATTATCGAAGGTATTCAGACGGCGACGCTCATGGGCAAGCATCTGCACGTCGATCTCGGTCATACAACGATCGGCGGCAAAAGGAGGATTTTCGGCAAGGACACTTCCCTTCTCAACAATCAGGCTGTGACCTCCGAAGACGAAATCTGTCGTGGATTCACCCACATTGGCCTCGGCTGTCAAGCAAGCGCAAAGCAAGCGCTCGGAGATATCCTCCGCCGCACGGCGGCGTTTATCGGCTTGTCCCACAATTTCAGGGGTGGCGGCAGGATGACAGATCACGGTCGCGCCTGCGCTGCAGGCTCCCACGGCAGGGGACACGGGAAGCGTCAGATCCCCGCCAACGACCACGGCAAAGCTGAAGTCGGGCACAGCGGGGCACACAAAGATCTGCTTGACCCCCAGCTGGAGGAAGGCACCGTCAAATTCATAGGCGAGATTGTTCTGCGGCGCGGGGGTAAAATACCGTCCCTCGTCGGTGAAATTGGGGATGTGGCTTTTGGGCACAAGACCCAGAAGCATTCCGCCAAAGCACACGGCGGCGCAGTTATACAGCTTGCCTGCGTGGGAAACGGGCAGACCCACCACCGAGATCGCAGGACAGTCTGCTGTCAGGGCAAGATACGTGCGCAAAGCTTCCAAAGCACTCTGCAAGAGCTTATGGTGCAAGAACAAATCCCCCGCCGTATATCCCGTCAGGCAAAGCTCGGGAAGCACGGCAAGGCTGACACCGTCCTCGGCGGCTTTTTGCACCGTGGCGGCACAAATCTCGGCGTTCGTCAAGCAATCCGCAGGGCGCAAATTTTTGGGTGAGAGCGCCGCTGTCTTGATCCATCCGTCTTTCATGTCAGGCAATATCCTTTCCTTCATACCGCACAGAGCGGCAAAATAAGCATACATGGTTATTATAGCAGAAAACACGGAAAATAGCAAGAGGGATTGGTGATTTCTTTTCAATATCCGCAATTTTTTTAACCGCTTGAGGTAAATAGGCTTACAAAAGAAACGGACACTCGCCACAAAGCGGGTGTCCGTTGATGAAAAAAACAGTAAATTTCTCAAAGTGCGGGTCTATCGGTTCCGACAGTGCTTCCCCACTCTTCTTCGTCGGGCTCATCGGGCTCAGCGGTTTCGGCGGTAGATCCCATCGGCTCCGCAGGCGGATCTTCGGGCACATCAGTTTCAGGAGCGGTAGATCCCATCGGCTCCGCAGGGATATCCACATTCTCGTCAACTGTGAGCTCCGGGAAGAGCTCCTCAAACGGCACCCATGTATACGTCGAAGCATCCGAAGGAAGAGGCACGGCGGGCACTTGATCATAACGAACCGAAATGGTCACATCCATCGTCATTTCAATGCCTTCCTGCATTTCCGACATATGGAAGCCAAAGCCATCGATCATGCCGTTTTTGAGATACACGGTATAGGACAGCGTATCACATTGCTCAAGCCCCATTTCATTCATGAGTATTTGCAGACCTTCCTCCGTAGGTTGCGTAAAGGTCAGGATCAAAGTGTCTCCAACCGTATTGCGCTCTACGTATTGAAAATCCTCCGGACCGATCACCATAACCTCGAGATTTTCCACGATCAATGCATAGATCTGCGCAGGTGTTCCATTGGTCTTACGACGCTCATACCCATCAAAATCATATACGATACCGTCGATGATGGTCTGGGTGCTTTGTATGATGTCCCCGTTCTCATCCATGACTTCACCTTCAACGTACATATCTCCATCTCGAAGGATATAATACACATCCAGCTCTGTTTCCATCAGATTACTTGTTCCATCACTTGCGGAAACTTTGATCGTTGCATCCATCGTACAAGGATGATTCAGCAGTTGATCCTCCGCTTCCTTCACCATTGCCCAATCATTCTCCTCGGGATCATCGACAGGAGTCTGAACATCGGTATAAACCTCAGCGCTATACAAGGGATCATTGCCTTCACCGATCAGAACGGCATTGATCTGATCCATGCTTCCGTCATAATAAATGCTTGAAAGAGAGGTACATCCCTCAAAGGCCGAGTCTCCGATCTCCAACAGATCCGTTGTGAAGGTGATCTCGTTCAGGCTGCTGCACCCCATGAAGGCGCTTGTCATGATCTCGGTTACGCCCTTGGGGATCACCACCTTGATCAGTCCCGTACATCCCACGAAAACGCCTTCCTCCAAAATCTCCATACCGGAGGGCAGCGTAAATGTCTCAATGCTTGTGCAGCCTGCAAATGCAAGCTCCTCAATGCGTGCCATGCGGGTGGGGAGAATGATCTCGTTAAGCAGCACACAGTTGGCAAAAACCTCCTCGCCGATGTGGATCACGCTATCCGGCAACAGGATCTTTTCAAGAGTCGTATTGTTTGCAAAAGCACCCTTGGCAACCGACACCACACGGTCTCCCCTCGGGGAGGTCTCGGGCACGACGATCCACACGTCCCGGCAAGAGCCGATGCCCGTAAGGGCACAGGTGCCGTCGCCATAGGATGTATATTGCAGACCTAAGCTATATTCGGCTTCGGTTGTGGCCTCAGTGGTCTTATCGTTTTTGTTGGAGCTGTAATTGCTGCTATAACTCGACCCAAACACACTGTCATTGAAGAAATCGTCAAACACGCCGCCGGCTATCAGAAGCGCGATCGAAACCACAAACACCACCGCGAGGATGGCCAAGGTCAATGCTAAGTAATTTTTCTTTTTCTTCGGAGCACCAAAGTCACTATTGGTAGGAGGAACGTTTACCTTAGGCTCTTTCTTGGGTTTGGGCTCTTTCTTTGGTTTGGGTTCTTTTTCGGGCTTGGGTTCTTTTTTCTTTTTGGGCTCCTCGATTTGGATCAAAGCCTGCAAGCGGTCATCCAAATCGAGATAGCAGGTTTTGGATGTACCGTCCAGCACCTGCGTATAGCGCAGGGCGGCAGGAAGCTCGCTCGGCGAAAAGCCGTCGCAAATGACAATGAGAGATCCTTGACGCTTCTCTCCCATCTTGATGCGCTTGGTAAAGCGTTGCCATTCGTTTCTGACCCACGTTGAATTGAAATAATCGGGATCAGAGCCGTAAACGATCATCACTTTGGCGGTTGTCAGCGCGTGGAAAATGTATGGCTCGTATTTTTCGCCCACCACGTCTCTGAGGGATTCACGGCTGTAAAACACGCGATAGCCTTGCTTCAGAAGATGGGTATACAGCTCCAACGCCTCATAGCTGTCCTTGGTGCGTTCTTTTCCCTGCAAACGGTCGCTGTCCTTATAGGAAATAAAAATGTCGTAGGGCTTGAGCTTTGTGGTTCTCTCCTGCCAGGTTTTCTGGACACGGTCGATATATGCAGCCTTGTCACGATACCAGGAAGCGGTTTCGGGATCGGCCAGCTCGACCGCCTTCAAAAAATGTACATCTCCCGAAAAGCTTTCGATCTCGGGGAGACAGCAGGTTGGGATACGGCTACCGTCGAAATCCTGCTCAAACTTGATACCGTGACGCGCACAAACGTATCCCCAATGTGCCTCAGGGAGGCGATCATTTTGCTCCAGGATCCGCTCAAAGCGCTCTTCGGCTTCCGCAAAATTCATGAACTGGAGCGCCTGATACGCATTTGACAGCAGGATCTCCTCGTCCTCGGGGCGTTTCAGATATACAGAACCGCAATAGAGGCAATACAGCTTTCCGTGCCGCTCACCGAATTCATTGGATCCGCAATGCAGGCAGCGCTTTTCTTTCATGTTCATCTCCATTCCGCCGCTATGCGGCGACGCAAATATATTCAGACATCGACCGTGCTGTCAGGGAAAAATGGGGTTTAAGCAATTTTTTTATATTATTATATTATAGCAGAATTTGGCAGTTCCGTCAAGGGGAAAAGGTTGAAATTTGATAATTTTTGTCACCCAAGCTGTCCCAATGCATCAAGACTTTTGCGAATGTCGCCGTACTTGTCAATGAGCATCTCCGCAGTAGCGCGATCACACCCGCCCAGCTCCATCAGAATGCGGACACAACGGTCGCGGAGCTTGATGTTGGTGGGGCGCACGTTGATCATCAGATTACCGACAACTCTGCCTGTCTTGATCATAGCACCCGTGGAAAGCATATTCAGAATCAGCTTTTGCGCGGTTCCCGCTTTGAGTCTGGAGGAGCCCGTGATGACCTCGGGGCCGACATAAGGAGCCATGGTTACGTCGCAAACGGTATGCATACGGCTGTCGGGATTACAGGTGATGCCGAGGGGAATGGCCCCCAGCGCCTTCGCCTTTTTCAGAGCACCCAGCACATAGGGAGCGCCGCCGGACGCAGAAAGGCCTACCACCACGTCTCCTGCGGTCACGCCGTCGGCCTCAAGCTCTTCGGCACCTCTCGCTTCATCGTCCTCAGCGCCCTCCACGGCACGGAACATCGCACCCTCACCGCCTGCGATGATGCCGCGGACAAGGTCGTAGTCCACGCCGAAGGTCGGGGGACATTCGGACGCATCCACCACGCCCAGTCTGCCCGACGTGCCTGCGCCGATATAGATGAGATGTCCGCCTGCGTTCAGGCGCTCGGCAATGATGTCGATGGCCTTGGCGATCTCGGGGAGCTGGGTGGCAATGGCATCCTCCACCACGCGATTTTCATTGTTCATAAGGGTCACCATATCGATGGTGGACATTTTATCAATGTGGAGCGTATTCTGATTTCTTCCCTCGGTTTTCAGGGATTGCAGATCGGTGCGCACGGCGTTATTTTGTGTTGACATAGTGTTACTGTCCTTTCTTTTTCATAGCCCATACCTTGAGCACGGCGGCTTGGGTCTTGGCATCCTGAATGTCTCCCCGAATGATCATGTCTACCATATCCTCCAAGGGGATCTTGACAAATTCAATGAATTCGTCATCGTCGGGATCAGTCTCTCCCTCGGAAAGATCCTCGGCGAGGTACATATAGATGATCTCGGTCAGGAGCGCGGGAGAGGTGGCCAGATCTCCAATAGGGGTGATGCGGCCGGGGGTATAGCCCGTTTCCTCGCGGAGCTCGCGGAGCGCGGCCTCCAGATGATCCTCATCGGGGCTGTCGAGCTTACCTGCGGGGATCTCCAGGGTAACTCTCTGCAGGGCATAGCGGTACTGGCGGACGCAGACCACTTCCCCATCACGCGTCAGGGGAACCACACAGACGGCTCCGCCGTGCTTGCAGTATTCCCGCATACTCATGGCGCCGTTGGGAAGGATGATGTCGTCCTTATAGAGGTGGAGGACTTTGCCGTCGAAGATCAGGCTGCTTTGGTGGGTGGATTCTTTGAAAAATGTTTCGTCTTTCATGTTGACCTCGTGTATGGTGTAAATTGTTGTTTAATGTAGTAAGCTCGCGCCGCAAGGCGCATATCGAGCCGCCTTGCGGCATATCGAACCGCGAAGGTCATGCCGAGCGGTATATCGAGCATCTCGGGAGAAACCGAGATGCATATCGATGAAAAAACGTGAGTCGATATACGCCT